>JABSPQ010000244.1 GCA_013214205.1 Flavobacteriales bacterium | reverse complement strand
GTGGGAAATACAATATAACACAAGAAAAAAGTCTTGGAGGGCTTAATTTCAAAGCACTACATACAATGATTCATCAATTAAAATCATGGTTAAGAATAACGTATTCTTGGATAAGCCCTTTTAATGTTAACCGATATTTAGATGAGTTTTGTTATAGAATTAATAGGTCGCAGTGTAAGAGCAATATTTTCAATAACCTAATAGAGAGAATGGTTAATTCAGATAAAATATATCAAGATAAATTAATATGCAGCTAACTACTTATCTCTGTAAATCTTTATTAAAATGGAATTTAAAATTGTAATGCTGAGCTTACCTTTGCATTGCAGAATAGGCAATTGAATGAAGGAGGCAGCATCGTTAAAAAATAGAAACAACCCACTCTCAAAAGCAGCAACTCAGCGAGAATTACTTGAGGAGACAAATACAAAATTGCCTTTATTTGAAGCTAATCTGAACAATTTAGGCTTCGATTCCTTCTGTTCATCAACTGTAGAGATTCTTCAAATTAACATGGGCAAAATGTGCAACCAAGTTTGCGAACATTGCCATGTAGACGCCGGACCAGATAGGACGGAAATAATGACCAGAGCAACCATGTTTCAATGCTTGGAAGCCCTTAAAGATCCTCAGATCAAAACGGTTGACCTTACTGGTGGAGCACCCGAAATGAACCCCGATTTTAAATGGTTTGTTCAGGAATTATTCAAATTGAACAAAGAAATTATTGTTCGCAGCAACCTCACATTTATTACTTCTAACGAAAAGAATAAATCGCTCCCTCAATTTTTTAAGGATCATAAACTGGTTGTAATTTCATCGCTACCGTGTTATACAAAAGACAATACGGATGCGCAAAGGGGAGAAGGCGTATTTGATAAATCGATGGAGGCCTTAAAGCTTTTAAATGATATTGGATATGGCGTTGCGGGGTCCGATTTGCAACTGCATTTGGTTTACAATCCACTTGGTGCATTTTTGCCACCTCCTCAAGAAAAGCTTAAAGTCGATTATCAATTGGCATTAAAGAGAGATTTCGGAATTTCGTTCAACGACCTCTATACCATCACAAATATGCCGATAAGCAGGTATTTAAATTATTTGTTGGTAAGCAAAAAGTACGAAGATTATATGCAGAAACTTATCGAAGCTTTTAACCCTTCAACGCTCTCACAATTAATGTGTCGCAATACAATTTCTGTAGGTTGGCAAGGCGAATTATACGACTGTGACTTCAATCAAATGCTAGAAATGCCTGTTACTGTTGCAGATAGCTTGCATATAAGTGAATATAATAGCGTAAATTTAAAGGGACGGACGATTGCAATTGGGCAACATTGTTATGGATGCACTGCCGGAGCAGGGTCGAGCTGTCAGGGTGCAATAGCTTAAATAATGAATAAAAACCAGCTAATTATATTTATTAAAAACCCCGTTTTGGGTAAAGTCAAAACCCGATTGGCTAAATATATAGGCGATAGAAGCGCCCTTCAAATCTACCTTTCGCTCTTAAAGCACACCTTTAAAATTACCAAAGAATTAGAAGATGTAGTGAAGGTTGTTTACTATTCGGATGTTGTTGAGGAAGATGATATGTGGATAAGTACCAGTTTCGGCAAATCTCTTCAAGAAGGTAACGACCTTGGCATGAGGATGAAAAATGCGTTTCAAACCGCTTTTAACGAGGGTGCTGAAAGAGTAGTGATAATTGGAAGTGATTGTTTTGAATTAACTCAAAACTACATAGAACATGCCTTTAATATACTTAACTCTAACCAAGCCGTAATTGGTCCGGCAGTAGATGGAGGATATTATTTACTAGGAATGAACCGAATGTATAGCTCGGTTTTTCAAGATGTAGAGTGGAGCACGCACAATGTGTTTGTATCCACTTTTGTAAAACTTAAGGAGGAAGACATACAGTTTAAACTCCTTCCTGTGTTGTACGATGTGGATAGAGTAGAAGATGTTCCCGAATTGCTACAGTACAACGTTATATTAAAAGCATAAATAATAATGGATCAAGTTAAGATGATAAATGCGGCTACGGCGTATTTAAAGGAGAAAGGATTTGTGGAACCCGAAATTGGTGTGGTATTGGGCACTGGTTTAGGTGGGTTTGCCAACGAGGTAGAGACTAAAATAGAAATAAATTACGACGATATTCCTTATTTTTGCTCGGCTACCATGGAGTTTCATAAAGGGAAATTGGTGTATGGCGAAATAGGTGGCAAGAAGGTGCTGGTAATGCAAGGGCGATTTCATTTTTATGAAGGGCACAGCATGAAAGAGATTACTTTTCCTATTAGAGTTATGAAATTGTTGGGAATTAAAAACTTGTTGATTTCGAATGTTTCTGGCGGAATAAACCCTGATTACGGCAAAGGAGAATTGATTATAATTGATGACCACATTAATTTACAATCAGAAAACCCGCTTACAGGTATTAATCACGACGAATTAGGGCCTCGTTTCCCGGATATGAGTCAGCCTTATTCAAACGAACTAAATAAAATCATTACAGATCAAGGTTCCGAATTGGGAATGACACTAAAAAAAGGAGTATACGCCTCTGTAATAGGTCCTAACTTAGAAACTAGAGCCGAATACAGAATGCTTAAAATTATTGGCGCAGACCTTGTAGGAATGTCTACCGTGCCCGAAGTAATAGTTGCCAAACACATGGATTTACCTTGTGCAGCCGTTTCTGTAGTTACCGATTTCTGCGATCCCGACAATCTACAGCCTGTTAATATTGAAGAAATTGTTGCCATTGCTGGCACTGCAGAAATAAAGCTAATTGATTTGTTTAAAGGTGTAATAGCTAAAATAGGAAACAATTAATGAGCGGATATTTAGATGTAACGGAAGATGTTTATAAAGCAGCAGCCAATAATCCAGATGTTGGGTTGTGTTGCACTACAACACCTATTTGGCAATTACCAGGTTTAGAAATTCCTTCTATAATGTTAGAGATGAACTATGGTTGCGGCAGCACGGTTCATCCAAGAGATTTAATTAACGATCCCACCATTCTTTATGTTGGTGTTGGTGGTGGAATGGAATTGCTCCAGTTTTCTTATTTCAGCAGAAAGCCAAGGGGTGTAATTGGTATTGATGTGGTGGTTGACATGCTGAATGCGTGTGGAAATAATACAGAAGAAGCGGAAAAATTTAATCCGTGGTTTAAAAAAGAGTTTATAAAACTTAAAAAGGGGAGTGCGTTAGACCTTCCAGTTGAGGATGGTTCAATTGACGTTGCGGCTCAAAATTGCCTTTTCAATATTTTTCATGAGGAAGATTTGAAAAAGGCTTTGCAAGAAACGTATCGTGTTTTAAAACCGAATGGCAGGTTGGTTTTGTCAGATCCAATTTGTGAACAAGGCATTCCTGATAATCTTAAAAACGACGCTAAACTTAGAGCCTTGTGCTTAAGTGGTGCCCTAAGTTTAAACGATTACATCAAAATGATTACCGATGTAGGCTTCGGAACTATTGAGGTAAGGGCGCGCAGACCGTACAGGATTTTATCGCCAAATGATTATAAAACCGATGTAGATATTTTTATTGAAAGCGTTGAGGTGTGTGCAATTAAAGATGAAATGCCAGTCGATGGCCCATGCATATTTACTGGCAGAACAGGGATTTATTACGGTGATAAAGATCAGTTTGACGATGGGAATGATCACATTCTCCTCAAAAACCAACCGCTCTCAATTTGTGATAAAACCGCAAATGCGCTAAAAGCACTAAATAGAAAAGACATCTATATTTCTGATTCTACCTTCTTTTACGATGGTGGTGGTTGCTGCTGACTCTCCTCTTTCTTTGCCTTCGGCAAAGAGTTCTCCCCGCCAAAAGGTCGGGCAGGCTCTAAACAGAGAGGAGAGGTTGTTTAAGCGTTTTGCCTGAACATAGATGAAGTGGAATTAGCGTTCTTTTAGAGATCTCCGTGTATTTCGTAAGGACGAAATCACGAAGATGACGAATTGGATACTTTTTGAATGTTAAAAAATCGGATATTTAATATTAGCACAATGCAAGCAGTGACTTGTACTAAAATAGGTTGACACAAAAACCTATAAAAATGATTACATATTCAATACACTATTCAACTGTTTTAAAATGGATTCGTAAATTTGAGAAAGAAGACATTCTATCCGTTAGTATGACAAAAGAAAAATCAAAAGAGTATCTAAGTAACGAAGAGGCTTTGGCTAAAATTAACGTTTTAAAAGAAGCTCTTCGACTTACTGAGATCAAAGCTGCGGGCTGACATAGCCGAAAAAGAGCTTAAAGTTCCTATTAGAAAAAAGCTAAATACCAAATAGTCCAAGAGCTAAGACGTACATTCCTGGGTTCTAATATCCAAGAAGTGTGTCGACTATTTGGTTTTAGTCGTCAAGCTTACTACAAGCATCACAAACGATTAATTACAGTTACCGATGAGCATAAAGAACTGCTCAAGCAAGTTAAAG
>JABSPQ010000243.1 GCA_013214205.1 Flavobacteriales bacterium | reverse complement strand
TGTGTGTGCCCAGTATGGGCATCTTTAATTTATCGAAAGGTAAATTATTAATTTAGAGGGTGCAAGTCCCTTATGGGCGAGGGTCGTGCCTCGAACCATTAGTAAGTCGCAAGCTGGTTTGTCGTGAGACATGCAGTGAAGATTATTTGCGCTATAAAGAGCAAATACCGACTACAAAATTCTGTACTCAAAAATCAAGGTATAAAATACTAATGAGTAATGTATTGCAATTCTTTAGTCCAACCAGGGGCTCTGTAATTTACTTCAGATGCTTTGTAGCGCTCGTATTGTTTTTTCATTCTAACATGAAATTGCTCCAAGTTTTTGCTGTTTTTTGGAATCCAATTAATTTCGGCTAAAGCAGCCAAACGTGGATAAATCATGTACTCTCGGAAACTCCGTGTTTTCATAAATTGTGTCCATAAAGGAGCTTCTATGCCCAATACTAGTGCTTCTTCATCTGTTGATAAACTATCTGAAATAGGTTCCCACTCGTAAATAAGTTCCAGACTGTTCGGTCCATTAATGTTTCCATTCCAAGGAGATCCAGGTTCTCCTGCTGCCTGCGCATAATCCCAATACACATACCAGTTAGGAGACATCACTACGTTGTGACCATTTTTAAATGCCTTGCGGAGAGTTTCAGACGGAACCAAATGACCGAGCCACCATTGGATAACAGTTTTTTTACTTACATCAAAATTAACAACCTCCTCCCAGCCCATCGGGCGTTTCCCTTTGCTAACCAGCATATCCGTAACCTTTTGGTCAAAATAGCCCTCTATCTCACTTTCCGTTGTAAATCCTTTCTTCTTCATTAAACCTTGTACATCTGGCATGTTAAGCCAATTGGAAATGCCTCCAACCTCATCACCACCGATATGAAAATATGGCGCAGGAAAAAGGCCAATAACCTCATCCATAATTTTTTCAATAAATACGTATGTTTCCGGATTCGCCGGATTGTATACTTTTTGGCCAAAAAACTCAGGATAAGCTTTTCGTGCAGCGTCAGTATGTCCTGGCATTTCAATTTCGGGTATCACCATCACATGGCGAGTCGCAGCGAAAGCTACAATTTCACGAATGTCATCTTGCGTAAGGAAATGTTTTTCTGGCCCATTAGGATTGCTAAAATCTCCGATAGCGCCTATTGACGTTAGTTTGGGATAACTCTTGATTTCAATTCGCCAGCCGTGGTCATCAGTCAGATGAATGTGTAAAACGTTGAGCTTGTGCATGGCCATCATATCAATCGTTTTTATGATTTCCTGCTTATCCATAAAATGACGTGAAATATCAATCATTAATCCACGGTGTTTAAATCTAGGTTCATCTTGTATAGAAACTTTAGGAAGTTCTATAGACTCCATTTTGGTTGAATTCACACCATAAACTTCGGGTGGCATCAATTGTAATAAACTTTGAACGCCGTAAAAAAGGCCAGATTCGCTTGATGCCTTTATGGATATGTTATCATCAATAACAATTACATATGCTTCTTCTACCAGCCCTAATTTTGTATTAATCTCGAGTTTAATATTATTCGCACATTCTCCTGAATTATCCTCATTTAGCGTTATGCTTAAACCCAATTCAAGGCGCTTCCGTATTAAGTCAGAGGTGTTATGTGAACCCCTTCCAGCTATCAGACAGGTATTATTACTAAGAGAAAAAACACCTTCCTGAACTACGATACTGGTAGGCTTAGGAATGATGGAAACTTCTTGTGCCCAAGATGATGTATAGCTGGATAGAATAGCATTTATTGCAATAATTAAAAAAATCTTGAGCCACATAATAAAGTTTTAGTGAAGTTAATAAATACTCTAACTAATATACTTATATGAATTACAGCCTGTGATTGGTCTATTTGCCAATACATAAGTTGCTAAAAATATTCTTAAAAAGATCACCTGTAGCAATTACAAACAACATGATTTGACGTGGGGGAATGAAAGGTAACGCCACAATATGTAATGTGCCGTATGTTTATTCAATGCTTAAAAGTAATAATTTTTGCCAAAGCAGCAGTTTGCTACTAAACAAATAAATTGCACCCAAACAAACTCACCAAAGCAAGGATGCAACTTGCACAAATTGGCAAGAAAGCACAAGCAAAAATTATGGGCTAAACCATAAAAGCCAAAAAGATTAAAAAAAGCTAAAGGCAGGGCATATTATATATTGAATGTGTGTGCCCAGCATGGGCATCTTTAATCTACTTGAAAGTAGGTTATTAATTTAGAGGGTGCAAGTCCCTTATGGGCGAGGGTCGTGCCTCGAACCATTAGT
>JABSPQ010000242.1 GCA_013214205.1 Flavobacteriales bacterium | reverse complement strand
GAGTTAAGGCTAGTTTGCCAACTCGCAAGAGGATGAGCTAATTACACAGCCGATACCTGTAAAATGGTATCACTACTTCGAAGAGCCGTATGAGTCGAGAGGTTCACGTACGGTTCTGTGAGAAGTTAGGGGTGAAATTCCTCTGGCTTACTCGACTTGGTTATTGGTAATGGCAAATTTGTTCGACACGGAACTGGCGGAAACCACAGCTACGAATCAGAGAATGGAGAACACAAATACGTCTGCTCCATCAATGTTTTAAGAGAAAAGCACCGTTCCTCCTGCCCGCTTAGTTGTTCTTAAAATCGATAAAGAGATTTTGAATCAGGATGCGACTCAAAAAGAATAATACTTAAACCTCTTTCACCCTTCAAAATTAAGCGTAGCAGCAACAATTAATACTTAATCCGTCCCCCTTTCGGCATTAAACTAAAAATATCATTTATCTTTAGTTGCTATTCATAAACAACTAGTAACAGACGCTTTAGACATGCACCGTATTTTCAAATTTAAACACCTTGCCTTGCTATTTCTAATAGTGCTTAGCTCATGTTCTGCTGGTAAAATTGCTATTAAAACAGGAATAGAACTAATAGAATTTGGAAGCGGTGGTGGTTTCACCGGACTTATTTCTGTTAATACTTTAACGCCAGAAAGTAAAATATTAGCAGACGGAAATGAGCTTAAAGAAATAGACGCTCATGCTACGCTAGAGATCTACAATGAATCGAAAGAATTAATGGGTTATAAGTACAATGAACCAGGTAACATGTATCTTTTCCTAACCATTAAATCGAATGACAAAACAAATAAAATTGTTTGGAAAATGGGCGATACTGATGTCGATGTTAGAGTAACGGCCCTTCATAAAAAATTAATGCTTTTAAAATAATCAAACCTCATGCACAACCTTACAAAAATATTTTTTATCGGAGCGGCAATCCTATCTTCTGCCATAACATACGGACAAGTTAAACAGTATCCGGCTCCCAATGTAACTGCCGCCTCTTTCAGCAATCAAAAAACCAAAGTAAAAACGGCTAGTTTCAAAAAGCCCAACGACGGTTCCGATCAATCTAAGCCAAGTTTTAAAATTGTAAAAGGCTCTTTGTATATGGATTTAAAAAGGAATCCGATTGCAGCAAACCGACTTGCTGGTAAGTTAAATAATTGGCTAAATCTTGATAAAAATCACACCTTTAAACAAGGCCTCGACCGAACGGATAAATTAGGTTTAACGCATACCCGATACGAACATTATTATAAAGGAGTTGCTATTGATGCTGGTGTATTACTAGTGCATTCTAAAGATGGAATTGTAACCCGAATTAATGGAGAACTTAATCCGTGCGAAAACATTGATGTTACCGTATCCATTTCTGCAAACGAAGCCACGGAAATTGCAAAGTCGTACTTAGGTGTTACTAAAGTAATTCGCGAATACGATGTAGAAACAGTGATTATTAAAAGTTCTATCAGCGACGATTTTACCACATTGGTAGCTCACAAAGTAAGAATAGATTCGTACACCCCTTTCCAAATGAGCCATGTTTATGTTGATGCAAAAACAGGTAAAGTAATTAACAGGGTAAACCTAGTTGCTCATGGAGATGTTACTGGTACAGCTTCTACACTATACAGCGGTTCTCAAACCATTACTTGCGACGAAAATAATGGGAGTTATAGGCTCCACGACAATGCCCGGAATATTAAAACATACGATGCCACGACGGGAACTATAGACGAATCCAATGCTGCTTTAATTGTTAATACATCTGATTATGTGAATGCTTCAACTACGTGGGGCGAACCTACCTTTTTGGCTTCCTTTACGGTTAATACGCTTGATGACGATTTTTGGTACAATTTCTTTACCGATCAAAATCCAGATTTGTACATCGCTGTTTTAGATGGGTCGGGCACCGTGGTATATTATTCGGACATAGCAGAAAACACCACACCCCCTTTAATTTTTAACAACATAAATGTAATGCTTACCAATCCTCCTTACGAGGTACAGGTATGGGATTACGATCCAATAGCAGATGATTTTGGCGGTACATATTCGCTCCTTGATGCGGGGGGATCGCATAATTGGTCGGGTTCAGGAAACTCTGGTTCTTATTTAATCGATTCTAAAAGTAACCCTGCACTAGATGTGCATTGGGGCATGGAAGTTACCTACGATTTTTATTTGAACGTATTGGGAAGAGATAGTTATGATGATGCAGGTGGAGAAATTGTAAATTATGTAAACCCTCCTTCCGATGCGGAATTAGGAGGTATGCCTAACGGAGCATTCGCTCTTGGCGATCCATACAATGTAATGGTGTTCGGTTTAGGTGATGGCAGCTATATGAACCCGCTTGTGGGACTGGATGTGGAAGGCCATGAGTTTACTCATTTAGTTGTGGATAATAATGGCAATGGGGGTTTAAAATATCAGGCAGAATCGGGTGCATTAAATGAATCGTTTGCTGATATATTTGGTACCTGTATTGAATTCCATTCTGGAGTAAATACAGATTGGACAATCGGCGAAGATGTTATGGTGAACGAACCATTCTTAAGATCTATGTCCAATCCTAACTTATCCGACCAACCAGATACTTATAATGGATTATTATGGAATTCTACAGACGACGTTTCAAAAGCAAATGACTATGGCGGTGTTCACGTTAATAGTGGTGTTCAAAATTTTTGGTTCTATCTACTTTGTAATGGCGGAACAGGTACCAACGATCTCAGCAATGCGTATACTGTAACCAACATTGGAATTGCTGATGCACAAGAAATAGCTTACAGAAACCTAACAACCTACCTAACCGAAAAATCAACTTTCTTTAGTTCCTACTATGGTTCGTTGCAAAGTGCAGAAGACTTATTTGGGAATCCATCAACGCAATACACAGCCGTTAGGCAAGCTTGGTATGCGGTAGGAATAGGGAACGATCCGAATGCTTATTGCTCGGGATTAACAACTTTAACCGAAGCCAGCGGAACTGTTTCCGATGGTAGCGGATCGGCTGATTATTTTACTGATTCAGAATGTTTATGGACAATTTCGCCTCCAGGTGCAACACAAATCACATTGAATTTTACAGAATTCGATACCGAAAATAACTTTGATTACGTTTTCGTTTTTGACGGCCCAGATGAAACTTATGATATAATTGGAGCATATACAGGAAGTACTTTACCTCCTAGCATTTCTACATCTACCGGAGTTGGATCTATGACTATTGCGTTTAGTAGCGATGAACTGGTAAACAATGCAGGCTGGTCGGCAACTTACACTTCTATAGGTACGGGATTAACCTGCGATGGAGGCTCTGTTTTGGCCGAATCTTCTGGATCGTTTGAGGATGGTTCGGGTACGGGCGAATATGGCAACAATCAGCTTTGTTACTGGCACATTGCACCACCTTGTGCAACAAGCATAACATTGTCTTTTTCATCCTTGGATCTCGAAGATGGCTATGATGTCTTAGGTGTTTACGATGATCTATATGGAGAAAGCATAATTGGAGCATACACAGGTAGCACCACTCCTACCTCTATTACATCTTCTACTGGAGTAATGTTGGTGTTATTAATTTCAGATTACTCTGGAACAGCAGGTGGCTTTAATGTCAGCTATACTTCTACCGGCTCAGCATATTGTGAAGGAACTACTAATCTTTCTACGTTAGATTATGGCGATATTGAAGACGGCAGTGGCACCGACGATTATTGTTATAATCAAAATTGTGAATGGTTAATTCAACCACCACAAGCCACTAGTGTTACATTAACGTTTTACGATTTCGAGTTAGAAGAACCTTCTCCTGATGGTTCGGTTATTTACGATGCAGTAGAAATTTACGATGGTACTTCAACCTCCGATCCTTTGCTTGGTACGTTTACAGGAAAGTCTATTCCTAGTGATATTACTACCACTGGCGGAAGTATGCTCATTCGTTTTTACTCCGATTTAGGTGAAAATTACGCTGGTTGGTCGGCATTTTACTCTTCTACTCAAGATGTATATTGCGATGCATCAACTTTGTTAACCACAAATAGTGGAATCATTAACGACGGCAGTGGCATAAACGATTATGCGAACAATACAGATTGTTCGTGGTTGATTCAACCAGCTAACGTTTCGGATATTACGCTTTCATTTGTTTCATTAGATTCTGAAGAAGATTACGATGGGGTAATTGTGTACGATGGTGCCGACAACAGTGCTGATGTACTTGGAACTTTTTCAGGAACCAGTACTCCGCCAGATGTTACCTCTACTGGTGCTAGCATGTATGTTGAATTTCTTTCAGATCCTGCACTTCGAGAAGGAGGTTTTGAAGCGACTTATACTAGTTCTACTACAGTTGACATCAACGAATTGAATCAATTAGATATAAGTGTTTATCAAAATCATTCGAATGGAAATTACACCATTGATATGGGTAAGACATCTAGTAATATCGTTGTTACCACCAGTAATTTGGTAGGGCAACAAATCAGTTCTTCATCTTACACTAATCAACAGTTGATTGATTTTGCTATCGATGCGCCAAGTGGTGTATACTTGTTAACTATTGTTTCTGATGGGGAGAAAGCTACTGTTAAGGTTGTGAAGGAATAATTAACCAATCAAAATACTACATCTCTTTTCACCTTGACCTAAAGGACGAAGGCAAAAAGAGAGAACTCAAACGATCTGCTTTTACAACATGTGTACGTTCCAGCTTGTTTCGTTTTGGTTTAGAATAACCAATCCCGCAGGCCACTTAACACTTCTTCGTCCTTCGAAGCTTTAGCCTAAAAGGAACATTTGAAAAACTTAATAAGAAAATCTCATCAATTGATCCCTTGTAAAATTCCATTCGGGTGTAGCCAAAGTGCCTCCAAAATCGGTAGCATACCACGGACTTAAATCAGCATCCATAGGGTTAACCAAAACCTGAGTTTGTTGTGCAGGCATATAACTTTGTGCCAACATGAAAATCTTTTCGCCCGCTTGGTTAGTCGCAACATCTATAACAATAATAGCATGCCCAGGGAAACCACCCTTAATAAACACATCGCCAATTTTCATATCGGCAACATCTACCGCAACCAATTCTTTAGAAAGCGACGAGGTACCAGCATAACTAAAAATCATCTCCATGTACTTCCAATAGCTTTTTGCATCGCTGTTTTCCGAAGTGGCATTGTACCACGAAGTTTTATTTCCGCTCACCTTTAAACGCTTACCACTCACCCACTCCGAGTAATCCATTCGAAAACCATTAGTAAGATTAAAGTGAATTTTATCGAACTGCTTTAAAGAATAATGGTAATCTGCCTTTAATCGCATTACGGCATCAGCGCATTGATGAAGATCTCTTGAGCCAATAGTTTGATCCAGTACAGCAACATAAACATTGCTTTTATTTTTTTCAGAACCATCGTAATGAAGCACCACCCCACCATCAGGTTTAAGCGATAGATTCCTCAAATAAGTTCCGAAAGAATCACCTGCCTCCTTGGTACGTGTAAACCCTGCGGGAACATTAAACCTAGTAGCTACTGTTTTACCTTTTGGGTTAACTGGTTGAAACGCCTCAACCTTTACGGGAGACGTTTCCTCAACCAACACTTTATCCTGCACCGCTGCACTGCCACACGAAATGAGCATCAAAGCGAATAATATTTTCTTCATAATCTAACTGGTCGCAACCAACTTTGTTAAGTCATCCATAGAGTTTACATTAACTCCTTTCGACACCTTAAAAGTATGTTCTTTTGTATTGCTATTAATATTTCTGAATGCGCTCGCATCAATTTTAAACACTTTTGCCGCAGAGTCGATTACAATTATCTGGTTGTTTCTTTGCGACGAGAATGCAAAATTATTCAATCCCTCTTCGTAATAAGAAAGTACAGAGTTGATGGACTCTATCATTAAAAAGGCTCTTTTTACAGTTAAAGGAGAACCATCCTCGTACGAAAACGAAGCAATTATTCTTTGAACATCATCCCTAAACATTCTATCGCAGTTAATCCATCCAAACCCCAACACCTCCATGTTTCGGGAGAAAGTACTTGCAACATTATTTACCTTTTCCTTTTTCGTCCTTTCGGCTAATAGCTTTGCTTGCTTGGCTCTCCACACTCGGGCCTCCTCTTTTTTCTTGTCGACAAACTTGCGGTAGCCCTCGTACTTCTGATTGAAAACAAACTCTGCATACTCCATATCCATGCTATCGAAAACAGGCTTAACCGTAGTTTTAAACTCTTGCCCAGCAGCTACCAAACGCAATACATACGTACCGTTGCTTCGCTTATCTACAATTTCCATTTCGTTCCAAATCGCGCTCATCACCCATCTGTTGTTAGCTGGGTTTTCCTTTTTCTTTTTGCCAGCGAACTCCCATTGCACTCCATTGTAAATATTTATTTCGGGGTTATCGCTAAAGTCCATTTTAAACTTAAACTGAAACTTCTCCTTATTCTTAAGTACAGGTTTAACAGGATTTAAAATCCCTGCTTTTTCTGCCAAGGCAGCATAATTGGGTTCTTTATATATAGGCGCTTTTACTTCAGCAACCTCTTCAATTACAGGATTAACATTTAGTCTATCTTTCTTCTTCACCCATTTTCTGTTCTTTTCATCGAGGTTATACAAATTGTAATCGCCATCACCAATACTCGATTGCATTTCAACTTTAATTCTACAATTTGGATTTACCAATAAATCGTTCCCTTCTTGCCTGGCCAACATTTCCATCATACCAGCCGATTGTAAATAATCGCTTCCACCATCTTCCATAGCCATCGGCACACCGCTTACCATAATACTTAGCGGATTGTTTACTTCTCTATAGCTTAAAGCCACCTCGCCTTTTACCACGTTGCCTTTCGCGTCGAGAAATGCACATTCGGGAATTGTAATTTTAGTTGTGCCATATTCAAGTTCGGCACCTTCACTGGCATCTACAATAAAAACAGTAGGTGCAATATTTACATTGGCAAATGGAGCGTCGATGTAATTGTGCTGATCGGTAGTTTGCTCTATTTGTGCGCCCTCGCCGGTACACATTTTCAGACAGAACAATGCTAAAGCCGACAATAGTGCCGCAGAGGCAGAATATTTAATTGAGTTATTCATAAATTAAAAAGTGTTTTTGGTTAATAAATTGGATGGTGAAACTCGTTTGATAAATAGATATCTTTTGGCCCAGTACATATCGTATCCTGTATCGCCTTGGCCTTCTATCATTACTCCGCTGTTGGGGCAATGAATAATTCGGAGCACTCCGGCTATGTTCGAAAACACCATGCCTGTGTGCTGTATTTTAATCCTTCCGTTATTGTTCGATCCAAAAAATATGAGGTCGCCAGCTCTTGCATCTTCTTTACGAATAGAAATTCCCATGGTAGATTGCATTTGGGCACTATGCGGAAGTTGCATCCCTGATTGACGAAACACATAAACATTGAAGCCCGAGCAATCCAATCCACTTTTAGATTCGCCACCAAATTTATAGCGGGTGCCAATTAAGCCAGAGGCATCTGCCATTAACTTGTCGTAATCTAATTTAAGCTTGGCCGATTCTCTTACAATGTTTTTTTGAGGAGTTACCTTCGCCAACTTAGCATTGGGGTTAACCAACTTTAAAGCAATTGTAGCATGCAACCCTAACGTGTCGCCAAATAAGTTTATGTATTCCTTAGAATGCTTTAAAGCTGTTCTGTATTTTCTTTTGTCGTATCTATCGGCAACTAAATCTCCTAGCGATATTTTTAAATTATCAAGAAACTCTTCATCAAGTTCAAAGTCCTCGTTTTTATTGTATTTATAAAATTTCGCAAGGTATCTCGACGACCTCGCAAGGTTGGAAGCGCTATACTTTTCTTCATTTAATGCATAGTACGAAAGCGACATGTAGTAATAGGCTACTTCTTTTTCTTTTCGATTCGAAACATATTTCTTTGCTTTATTAATGCACTTTTCAGCACTTTTTCGATATGCCTTCTCTAGGCTAATTGCAACTTTCGAAGTGTTTTGTCCCTGTACAATTAGGCAACAGGACATAAGTATACATAGTATAAAAAGTTCTTTTTTCAATTAAATGATGCGTTGGCGGTTAAACGAATGATATAAATTCCCTGGTTAGGAACGCGGCGGAAAGTTTAGAAAGCTCTTTTTTTAATATCCATTTTCGTTTATATAACAGTAAGACGCAGCTTTACCCCTATTTATTATATTAAAAAACAATTTAATTTACATTTCAGCGCGTTTGTATACGGCTGATTTATAGCGCAATCAGCTGTGTTTGTTAGGTTGTAGACTATTTATAAGTGGTACCAAAATTCAGATGTTTTTTTTCTTTCGTTGTATGCAATATTGAACATACCTGAACCCAAATACGCACAACTTTCACATTGATTAAATTCTATGAATTCAGGGATTATTACTCTTTTTCCCAATTATAATTTTGAAGTAGAATTACTTCTCCTTTGTCTACAACGATAATAAATGAATCGGTAAATTTCATGCGATGCAATTCGGCTTTAGCTTCTAATGCTTGCTTATACGTACTGTACTTACCGATATAATATCTTGATATGCCGTCTGCTTTATCAGTATAATATTCCACCTCACCCAACAAGTCAATAAAATCCGTTAACCAATTAACCGAAACCGAGTTCTTCGTCGATACTATCTGTATGGTAAAATACACATCGTCTTTTAAATCAAATGTATGTTCTCTTATATCTTTAGTAATCTTCGCATCTTTAGGTTCGCCAGCTTCTGTTCGGCTATTTTCAGATCCATTTGATTCTAATTTAAGAAGTTCTTTGAGCGTTTCACTCTGTGTTAATGTTAGCACCGAATCTGTTTCAATTTTTGTATCAGCTTCTTGCTCAGCTTGTGTTTGCAACTCTGTAACCTCTGGTACTATCACATTAGATTTCTCAGCCAACTCAATCCCATTGTTTTTAGAAGTAGTATCTACATCGGTTCCTGTTTCATTTTCTGGGTCAACTTGAGTTTTTAGAGCTGTTACCTTTTGATCTATATCAGGATTCTCAGCCGATTCAATTTCTGAGCTTTTCGGAGTACCGTCTAACTCTGTTCCTGTTTCATTTTCTTTATCTAGACGGTTCTCAAGATCAGCTACCTTTTGTTGTAGCTCAAGCAGATTCTCAATCGCCTCAACCCTAGTCATATTTGCAACAGCCTCTTTAGCCGTTTCTTCTTGGTTTTGTGGGCCAAACGGAGTGTTAGCAGCTGTCTTCTTTGGTAGCAATACCAACGAATTTTCAAGTGCTTCACCTGCAGTTATTGTTGGAACAACGTTTCTACTTATAGCTATTTCACTTTCGGGAACAACTGGAACTTCAGGTTCTGGTATCTTTTCTAGCGTAAACTTAAGTCCATCTGCAATATCACCGTCTTCATCGTATTCTATGTTAAACGGAACAAGCCTCGGATCGCAAGTCATACCCAATATCCTTAACTGATGTGTATCAATTCTTGCGTAATATGCACCTGGCAATAATCCCAAATAATTAAAATAACCATCCGATTCGGTTAGGATCTTTTTCACTAACACAGATGTCCCGTCTTTAAATAGCGTTACACAAATTCAGTAACCCTATGAAAGGCAGTAATTATATAAAGCCTACTCAGAAATATTATTCGTTATCCTTAAAACTTCAAATAGTTCAAGAAATAGAACGAGGAGAGCTATCGACCCATGGAGCTCTTAGGAAATATGGAATCCAAGCCAGATCTACCGTTGTAGGTTGGTTAAGAAAACATGGTAAATTTGATT
>JABSPQ010000241.1 GCA_013214205.1 Flavobacteriales bacterium | reverse complement strand
CCCTATACAACAATAAGTTATTAATCTATCGATTTTTATCACTGTTCGCTATTGACCCAGACAAGCCTATAAATCAAATCAAGATTAATGAAGCCTTACAGTATGGAAAAATAGCTGCATAAAAACTTAACGAACTATTGTCTGATGGTAGCTTCAAATAAAAATTCATCTTGAAGCACTACACCTAAGTTTTTTCTATAACTGTTCAAGGTAATTTTTGCCAAGTCTTTACCATCTATCAAAATCTTCCCTTCATCAGGAGTTAAAAACGAAGCCACCAAACTAGCGATGGTACTTTTACCGGATCCTGAAGAGCCAACAAGGGCTGTAACCGATCCATGTGGAGCATCGATGGTGATGTTATTCAAAACATTTTTATCGTCTTCGTATGCGAAGGAAACATTTTCAAATTTGATGTCGCCCTTGATTACTCCAAGAGAAGAAGTGCGTAATTCCGAATCGTGTTCGGATTTCATTTGCATTAATTCTTCCGTTCTATCTAAACCAGCAAGCGCTTCGGTTAATTGGCTTCCTATGTTGCTCATTTGAACGATTGGTGCAATCATAAAACCTAGGTAGAGGGTAAACGAAAAGAAATCTCCAAAGGTAAATGTGTCGGGATTGTCCATCATTAGCATTCCTCCAATTCCGAGAATTCCGGCTGAGGTAAGGCCTAATAAAAATGTGCCAGAACTGGTAACAATGGCGGTGGATGTCATGCTTTTTTTGACATTCAAGAATAGTTTTTCCACGCCTATTTCAAATGATTTTATTTCCTGTTCTTCTGCATTAAACCCTTTTATTACTCTAATTCCGTTTAATGTTTCGGTAAGTCTACCTGTAACTTCTCTATTTATTTTTCTTCTTTCTCTAAAGATTGGACGGATGTATCCAAATGCTTTTAGCGCTACAAAACCGAAAATGGCAACAGGAATTAATGTGTAGCCTGTCATTTGTGGGCTGATTTCTATCATTAGAAAAACAGATACAATAGAAGTAATAGTTCCTCCAATTAATTGTACTACACCGGTTCCTACGAGGTTTCTAACGCCTTCAACGTCGGTCATTATTCTAGAAACTAAATCACCCGACTTAATGTTGTCGAAAAAGTCAATAGGCAAACCCAATACCTTTTTTTGAACTTGTGCACGTAGTCTCGATATTAAATGCTGTGCTTCTACACTCAATATTCGGGTTAGCAGAAACGATGTGATTGCCTGTACTACAACGGCGGATCCAACCCATAAAATTACGTTGAGGAGACTGTTGTAATCTTTAGTGCCAACAACTTCATCAATTAATTGTTTTGATTGCCAAGGAAGTACTAAGCTGGCAAGCCTGCTAATTACAATTAGTATAAGACCGACAAAAAGGAGATTTCTTCTTGGCCAAACAATACTTTTAAAAACGCTATTTACGCTTACCCTGCTTTCGTTCATATTTATTTTATTGAAATTTAAAAAAGACCCTGGGAGTATTCCAGGGCCTTTTTTAATGTCTAGTCGCGTTTACTGCAGCAATTGCAACGTCAACTTTTTAATTGTCTTTAAATCGCTAGCCATATTCTTAACATCCTTCTTGCTATGAAGACGAATGTGATTTGAAAATGTGCTAGCAGATTTAAATTATTTATTTGCTACTACCGAAATAGTAAGTGCAATGTCGTCAGAAAGAATTTTATCTTTCATGTCGTTCCAGGAAATGCCGTATTTCTGACGGTCGAAAGTTAGTGTTCCATTTACTTTAACCGAGCCTTCAGAGATCTCTTGAGAAGTAACATTAAAGGTTTCTTCGTTTGTTTTTCCTATTACAGTTAAGTCGCCAGTAATGGTGTTCCATTTGCAGACGTTATTTTGAATGTTGCAGTTGCGAATTCGCTAGTGTTAAAAAAGTCTGCACTACCCAGGTGACCTTGAAGTTTATCCGCTTTGCCTTGAGGAAAAGATTCATCCACATTCGCTTTTAAAGAAGTCATGTCAATTTCAATTACTCCACCTGTAACAGTACTTCCATCAGTATCAAGTGTTCCACTAGCTACAGCTAAGGTTCCTTCGTGACCGTACACGCCAGCTACTTCACCTTTCCAAGCGATAGAGCTAGTTGCTGCGTCTACTGTATATGTTGCCGCTGCTACTGCTAGTGTTGCAGGTGCTGCGTCTGCTGCTGGAGCTTCAGGCTCTGCTGCTGGCTCTTTTGATTCGCCGCTACATGCTGCAAAAAACAGAGTAGACATTAATGCGATTGATAAGAATTTAATTTTCATGATTGTATTGATTAGTTGTTGTTATTAATTATTTGTCTGTATTATTTTATTAAAGTTTTGCGTGCGAACCATCGCAATAAGGCGGGTTGCTGGTTTGCTTGCACATGCATATTGCAGCATTTTTAGTTTCTTCTGGCTTAAAAACATGTGGTGTAAATTCCGATCCTGCATGTACACCATTGCACCAAGGCTGGTTAGCAGATTCTCCACATGTGCACCATGCATAGTTTTTACCCTCTTGTAGTTCGTGCATTTGCGGTGTTGTACCGGCTACTTTTCCTTTTGCCATAATTGATTTTTTTGATTAATAGTTTTGTAAAATACTGAATATCTTGATGATAGTTGTTTTGGTGTAGTTAAACTTAATCTTTTGAAGAGAATAAATCCTTTCTAAAATAAATAACCACAATTGCTAGTATTAATGGAACCAAAGGAGGCATAATGTCTTCGCCTCTTGATGCATGAGTTACTAAAGCACCTACCATGGTTAGCGCCAAAGCAGCTGCCGAAATTGGAACGTATTTTTTGAATTTTTTAATGATGAAGGGAAGTGTCATTCCAACAACTCCTAAAATTTCTAAGATCCCAATAACCTTTACTTGCATGGGGGAGTAATCTTCTACCCAGCCCATTTCTCCGTTTAAAAGTTGACCGTATGGTGTCATTAATTTCATTGCACCAGCGCCTAACATCATTAAGCTTAAAAGGCCTTGGGCTATCCAAGCAATAATGTTTTTTGTTTTCGAATTCATGGTTTCTGTTTTAGCTAGTCTAACAAAATTTGTTTAAACAACTATCGTATCAAAATTTTTTTAACCTCTCATTTTGTCTAAAATTCTACTTAACTCCTCAGCTTCTTTCTTTGTGATTTTTTTGCTTTCCTCATGATAAGCCATTAAAGTTGGTTCCATCTTATCAATTTGTTTCAATCCTTTTTTTGTGATGCCAATGTCTAATTTCCTTCTGTTCTCTTTGCAAACTTCTCGTGTTACAAAGCCTTTATCAATTAGTCTGTCTAATAATCTAGTGAGGTCTGGGCTCTTGTCGATCATTACATCTTTAATTTCTTCGGCCGAGCGCAGGGTAGGGTACTTGCCTTTTAAAATGCGGAGTACATTGTATTGTTGAGAAGTAACATCAAAGGGTTTTAGTGTTTTTTTGCTTTGACTTTCAATGAATTTGTAGGTGAACATTAAATTTAAGTATGCCTTCTGATGAGGGCTTTTAAATTTCTCTTGTTTTAATTCGTCTTCTATTCTCATATATCAATCGTACCTGTATTAACGACATTTGTTGCAACAATAGTCGTAATTAATTATGACTGTTCCAAATTATCTTTAATCATTTAGGCTAAGTTCTAATTAGCATATTGAATACTTGTTGTTTGTACTCATACCATACACTATTAGAAGCAAATGAAATAGTTGTAACTATAGCCATTTTGCTGGTTGAATTTTTTATTTTCTCAAGTACTAGGAACCAGT
>JABSPQ010000240.1 GCA_013214205.1 Flavobacteriales bacterium | reverse complement strand
ATTCGATTTGCGTTGGTTTTGAAGATGATTTAAAATATCAGTCGAACAATAGCTTTTTCTATTTCTCATTTTTCTCTGCTTTAAAGGCAAAGCTCTGAAATAATAAGATCTTATACTAGATGTAATTCCCAGCACTGATACATTAAAGATAAATCACGTAATCCTTCGATATTGTGGTTTTCATATCCCAGACCCCTGTAAATCCTCTAGGAATAACAAAGCTATCGCCTGCTTTATGAGTAGTTGAATTTCCTTTTTCATCGGTAATTACCAGTTCACCTGCTCTTAACATACAATATTCGTCCATTGCGTAATTGGTTAGCTGTAAAACTCCAGCCTTACATTCCCAAGATCCACAAATTAGCTTTCCATCCTCACTAACAAATTGCTTGTTGTCTGCTTGTAATGGTTCTCCACTCGAAACATATTGGCTTTCATCTTTATCAATTTTTACATGACCCGAAAAAGTTGGATTTCTATCGAAACTTGTGACTTTTTTGCTCATAATGTTTTTTGTTATTTGATTATTAAGTGAGCGTAAATATGGTAAATAAGTGAGTAACAAAGAAGAGGAATTAAGCTTATATGAAAATATTTCGGATAAAAACTTAGTGGTCGAAACTGATTAAAACCGTGCTTGAATCAAGGTTAAATGTAATTTATTGGCGTTAAGTTGTCGGAAATTGCATTAAAAGTATGATTTTGCGCGTATTGCTTCATCGCTAAAACAGAGATTGTTAACAATGCTGTTGAATTGATGGTGTAAGAATTAAACCTTAGTTGTAACAATGTGTTTTGTAAAAGGAACTTGGTCTTGTGCGATAGAGCTTTTTATCATAGAGAAACAAATAAATATTAATACGCCAATGGTTATCGCAGCTGCTGCTATCATCCTCTTCATTACTTCTACCACCTCGTACATATTCTGTTGTAAATTATTGACTGTTATTAGTATTACCCTAAAATGTGCTAATACCCTTAAGGTTACCCAAGTTAGTTGTTTAACGAAGCTGGTAATTGCCTATTGTTTAGAGGTGTAATTAATTGTTAACAGAAAACGGAATTTACGATGGTTGCTAGAACTGTGCTCACTTTCAGGGTTCGAGTTTCTCTTTATTAAACGACATTCTCCATATTTCTTTCATGCTGAATTCAACTCATAAATGCAACTTCTGGGTTAAATAATAATTGATTCATTACAAATGTAGGTGTTTCATATCCAAACCTTTTTCTAGGCCTATTATTTACAGGGAAATCGGGTCTAAATCTTCATTACTTTTGCTCTGAATTTATCGTCTAATGCAGCCTTAATTCTCATTCTATTCACACTCATTTCTTTTGTTTTGGCCTGATTAACAATGTTTAAACCTGTTTTCCTAAAAAGCGAGAAGTTTTGGTCAGCATCTTGATTTCTAATAGGGGATAAATCGTCCTTTAGAATTGGGATAATTTAGACCCGATTGCCCTGGGTTTTAATGTTGTTGTTAGCGAAATGAATTAGAAGGTGTATTTCACCAGGACCTTAATTTCTGATTTTCGATTGCCATTAATTTGATCGAGGCCAGAACTTATTTCATCTTTGTCTGTGTAATTGATTGCGCTATACTTTACCCAAGTACTCAGTTTTCTGTTGATTCGGTATTTAATTAAAAGGTAATATTTACTTCCTGTATACTGATTACTGGTGATTGCAAAAGAGTATGGAAGATCGTTTTCGTAAGTGTAAATTCTTGTGTCGTAGTTGTCGGTGCCGAACAGCATGTACCGTGCGGTAATAGATATGGGAGAGCCTAGTTTGCGGTAAACGAGGTCTTCATATAAGATAAATCCGTCGTGCGTATCGTTACCGAACTTTTGAAGTTTGTATTCTGCTCGGCTTTTAAATGAAAGTGTGGGCGAGATTGGTACGACAATGTGGAAACGGATACTTCTGGAATAAATAGGGGACAGGTTTCTGATGCTATTGTTTTCTGATGCTAAGTCTTTAAACTTATTTTTCATCAAGAGTTTAATTTGGGCTTGCAGTTTGTTTTTAAATCTGTAATTGACTTTTAGGATAATTTCGTTTCCAAATGAAGGTGCCGAAACTTGATATTTTAACCAGGGAAAGTTGAATACATCATAATATCCTTTGATCGAAAATTTGTTTCTGAATTGTGATTCGAATCCTATTAGAAAACCTTTCTCGTTAATGTTGTTGCTGTTTTCTCCGATAGAATTAGAGAAGTGGTTGTGATAGTTTCTTTGGTAATTCCTATACAGCACTATCATTGTTAGCTGTTTGTTGAGGTTGATGAGCGTGGAGGCTAGGTAGGCAATTCCGCCATCTATACTTTTAGAAAACTCTCCAAATGCAATGATGTTTTTATAGCTGAAATCGATGTCGAAACCAAGTACCGAGTTTTTGTTTGTGTTTAACTGGAATCCGCCATATTTGCTAATCGATCGTTCGTAATTGCCGCGATAGGCTGTATTGACATAAGTAGCACCGATGTGAAAAGTTCGTTTGTCGAAAGCAAAATAGCTTCCCCAAATCGTTTCCGATAAGGTCTTTCTGTTTTCTAATTCATTAATTGTTCGGTGAAGCCCGCTGGCCGAATAGGAGGAGTACGATGGTTCGCTGTCAGTAGTATCGGTATCGATAATGTTTGCATCAATTTTTTTTCTTGAATAGAAAGAGGTTAACGAAATAGATTTGAATTCGACTGTTGATGCCACTCCTCTTAAAAATCGATTCTCGTTGGTTGATTTGTATGGGGATAACTTGCGTGCGTTTTTCTTTATTTGAATAATGTCGGTTGACTTGCCAAGCGAGAAGTCTGACCACATATTGAGTCCTTGCCCAACTTCAACTTTGTAATCGCCAATTGCCAATTGTTTTATTAGGCCAAGGTCTTTCGCGAATAAATGGGCCGAATAATAATCAAGTCCTTTTTGCCCGTTTTTAAAACTGAGTTGTTCGCCGGCATCCTTTTCCGACGTTACTCCGGCAACTATGTATTTGTTTTTTAATTGGTATTTAAAGTAATAACGATTTCTATCGCCTTGGAAATCGTTATTGATAAAGCCTTTTTTTTCTTGAAGAATCTTATCTACTCTTGTAATAATAAGGTGTTCTGAAGTGAGTAATTGTTTCTTGAAATTATGAACGTTGATTAGTTCATTTTGATCTATCCTGACATGTGGAATCAATGCTTTTATTGTTGTTGCGTTGAAGCCTGAAATGGTTTGGAGTTCTGCTAAGTGAATTATCGGTCCGTTTTTAGTTACGTGGTTTATTAGATTGGTAATTTGGAATGGAGAGAGCAAATTTAGCGAGCTTAGCTCTTGCCGAGAGGCATTGTTGATGTTGATAGGAGTGAGGTTATCGCGATCCATTGCCCTAAACTGGCCAGCGGATTGTTCGACATCTTTTTCTTTTAAATCCATCAAGTCGAAATTGTTTGGGATTTCGTTTTCTTGACCTGAGACAATTATTGATTTCGCGAAAAATAAAAAGAATACAATCTGAAACGAAATTTTAGAATTCATACTGCATCGAGAATTGCGGAGAAGTTCCCAGTACTTGGTGTTGCATAAATGAAATGTCGAATTGGAGATGTTCTTTAGCTATTCCGAAACCAAAAGCGATTAATGTGGGATTGGTTGAAATGCCAGCAGAAAGTCGGATGACGTTATTGGGTTGATAAGTTAAGCCGGATTTAAACCTGTTTTTTGATTCTATGTTTTTCTCTACTTCTAAATATGAGAAAACCTTTTCTGAGAAATTGTAGTTGAATCCAATTCTTAAAACTGTTGGCAATGCAAGTTTCGTATTGTTGCTTTTCGAGTTATATGTAGGGTTGAAAAGATGTGTCCCGATAATTAGCTTGTTAGAAATTCTGAATAAAAATCCAGCTTCTCCTACTAAGGTCATTCTTCTGCTGTTTTCGCTTGCAGAATGAGCCGAGAAATAATTGAGTTGAATTCCCGAGGAAATCTTTTTACTCAGTTTTTTGCCAAAGCCAACACTGAATTTGTTTTCGTTGTACAAGCTGTACCCGAAGAATGAAGCGCTGAATCCGAAAGTTCCCGAGTTTGTTGGTAAGGCAATTCCAAGTGAAGTATTGTTTAGCTTAGAAATTAAGAATTTATTATTTACCGTAAGCCCAATTGTTTTGTGGTTAATTAGTGCGAGGCCTGCTTGGTTGTTGTTAATACACCATAAGTCTATTAGTGCTACTGAGGCATTACCAATTGCCGAAGATCGAGAGCTTTGGAAAAGATTGAAGTCTTGGGAATAAGTTTCGTTGGAAACGAAAAAGATAATGGCTGGGATGAAAATGAGATGCCGTAATTGCAAGGAGAGGAGATGTGAAGTGAAAAATAAATTCTAAGTATTGTATATGTGTTGTATTGATGTGTTTGGATGTGAGTATTAATGCTTAGTTGGTATTTAGTGACGAAATTTGAAAAAAGGTTGATAGGCCTTACCATTGAGGCGATACGACCGAAATGCGACAAGGTGAAATGAGAATATTGCCATAATGCTCCAATGGTAAGAATTATCAGGTACGAATTAATAAAATTCCGATTCAAAATCTTGAGGAAATACCAGTTAAACAATACATATGTAATATAAAGGTGCATTATTAGCAATAATTGAAGTGTTTAAATGTGTTAACGTACTGTTAATAGTCTTCTTGTGGATCGTAGTTAGATTTAGGAATTTTAATCTGATGTAAGAAAAGGGGCTGCAAACGCTCTTTATTGCATTAAATACATTTAAACGGAGTAAATCAAACCTGTTATTATTATTCTGAAACTAAGAGCACTGGCGTGTTTGGTTAAATCTTAGTTCATTTGTTATCCTAAATCAGCATTACTAACTCATGTTACGCAGTTATAAATGATAAATTTACATATGGATGTTGAAAACTTATTGCAGATTTATCAGGAGGGCTTAATGGCCAGTTCTTTTCAGGTAACCTGTACAGGGTTATCAGATGTTACAGACAATGTAATAAGTCATGATAAATTCACTCGACTCTTATCTAGTGGTTTTGTGAATGAGAAGCATGTATGGAAACAGGCCAAGATAATTTGTCAGGAGCTTGTTGATAATGAGGCTGTTTTCATTGTAGGTGACAGTATTCAGGCAAAGCCCTACACGGATGAAAGTGAATTGATTTGCTGGCATTATGATCATGTTTCTGGTAAAACCGTTAAAGGGGTTTGTTTTCTAACGGATTTGTATTATGGAGAT
>JABSPQ010000239.1 GCA_013214205.1 Flavobacteriales bacterium | reverse complement strand
AGTTCATCTGAATGAAAACTAAAAATTATGATTGCAGTTTCATTGCCATTATCACGGAGAGTGCTTAATGTAGCGAAGCCATCCATTTTTGGCCTTTCTAAGTCGAGCAAGACAAGGTCGAAGACTTCGTTTGACATTAGGCTAATGGCCTCAGCTCCATTTTCAGCTTCTGAAACAATGGTGTCCAACTGATCCTTCTCACGGAGCATATCCTTCATGCCCTGCCGAGACATGTGATGGTCATCTACGATTAATATTTTCACTTTTTTAGATAGAGAGTTTATCTTCATACTAATTAACGCATCATAATTTATAAGCTTTGTTTACGGCCTAGCTTAAATAGTTACGGTCAACTTCTTTGCCTAATACTATGAAATTGGGTAATAATACGTGGTTTTTCACGGGGTATTACGTACAGCCTTGATTTATAGTTTATGGCTATAAAACGTGAGGGTATAAAATTGACAAAAAAGACTTAAAGAGTTGGCTCGTGGTACTTATGAACGATGGCGTATTCCATTAATTCCATGCTGTTGTGAATACCGAGTTTTTTCATCATTCGATAGCGATGATTATCAATGGTTCTTGGGCTACGGCTAATCATTTCCGCAATTTTTGTAGAAGAATGTCCCTGACAGAGCAATTTTAAAACCTGAATTTCTGCCCTGGAAAGAGATTCACCTTTTAAAACTCTAAAGATGGTTGATTCATCGTTTAGAAGTTCTTCGATCAACTTAGGAGAAACTTTATCATGGAAAAAGATTCCGGATGAATGAACCTCTTCTATGCACTCAACAAGAGTTTCGTAATGGCAGCCTTTTCCCAAATATGCATTTGCACCAGACTTCAAGTATTTACGAATGTAAAGTTCCTCATAGTGCATGCTCAGAATAATGATTTTTATGGTGTCAACATATTTTTTACGAATGATAGAAAGGGCATCGCGTCCATCCAAAATGGGCATATCTAAATCAAGTATGATTACATCAATGTCCTGATGTTCCAATCGGTCAAGAAGGTCTTGACCATTTTGGACATTAATCTTTACTTCAAACAGAGGGTCCTCTCCGAGTGACTCTGCCATCAAGTTGGCAAATATCTCATGGTCTTCAGCGATAGCAATTTTAATCATTGTAGTAATGGGCTGATTTTCAAATACAATTTACAATCCTTTTTCGTTTTATATAGCATATTGGGCTATTTCAGGTACAAATACAGAGAAAATGAGCAGAAATACTTGAGTATTATGACGGTAGAGTAAGCGATAGCTTATGTAACTACGTAATTTTACGTAGTTTAGGAGAGAAAGGTTGCGTTTTGAAAATCCTGAGTTCTAAGTTATTAAAGTAAAAACCCTTCTAATTATGGGTCAAGTTAATTTTTAGGGGGACTAAGCAAAAAGAGTGGCAATTCTAAACAGGAAGAAAGTGGTGTCTTTCACTCCTCTAGAGTTAGCTCTAAACAACTTAATTTTAGAATTGAACGATTCAGCAAATGCGTTTGTGTT
>JABSPQ010000024.1 GCA_013214205.1 Flavobacteriales bacterium | reverse complement strand
TTTCCCTTATTGTTAACTGTTTTTATGGGCTTGGTAACAAGCTCAATACCAGTAGGAACACTTATTCCATCTCCGTAATACAAACCCGTTAGAAAACAAACCCCTTTAACGGTTTTACCAGAAACATGATCATAATGCCAGCAAATCAATTCACTTTCATCCGTGTAGGGCTTTGCCTGAATACTGTCATCTACAATGAAAAACAGCTTTATTATCAACAAGCTCCTGACAAATTACTTTGGCCTGTTTCCACACATGCTTCTCATTCACAAAACCACTAGATAAGAGTCGAGTCAATTTATCATGACTTATTACATTGCCTGTAATATCTAATAACCCTGTACACGTTACCTGAAAAGAACTGGCCATTAAGTCCTCCTGATAAATCTGCAATAAGTTTTCAACATCCATATGTAAATTTATCATTTATAACTGCGTAACATGAGTTATTTAATCTAAAAAAAGATTGAACTAACAGATAAGTACAGGATAGTTTAATTTAAATTTAAACTGACTTTCACATTATTAATAACGACAACACAAATTAAGCAGTATCATGGGAAAGAAAATGAGCCGAAGAAAGGCGCTAAGAAATATTATTGCAGGTGCAAGTGCGCCTTTGTTAGCAGGACCATTAGTAAGTATGGCAAATACTGCTGAGATTGGAAAACAGGCACGAGTAAAACCTTTAGGCAACAAAGACATTAAGAAAGCTGTAACGGCAATTGTTATTGGAGCAGGATCTAGAGGGAATGTATATGGTAACTATGCCGCTAAATTTCCGAACGAATTAGATATTGTTGGTGTTGCAGAACCTAATAAAATTAGAAACGAGCGTCACACAAAAAAGCACGACATCGATGATAAGAACAGGTTTGATACCTGGGAAGATGTTTTTAAAGTACCCAAATTTGCTGATGCCGTTATTATTGCTACTCCAGATAATTTGCATTATGGCCCATGTATGATAGCCCTTGAAATGGGTTACGACATATTGCTCGAAAAGCCTATTGCGCCTAGCGAAAAAGAATGTAGAGATATATTGGCAATGCAAAAAAAGCATGGCAACATCGTTGCAGTATGTCATGTATTGAGATACGCTCCATACTTTATCAACCTTAAAGAATTGATGGATTCAGGTGCACTTGGAGAGATTATCAGTATTCAGCACATGGAGCCAATAGAGCACATACACATGTCGCACTCTTACGTTAGAGGTAACTGGCACAATTCTAAAGAAACTACTCCAATTATATTAGCTAAATCGTGCCACGATTTAGATATACTAAGATGGATGATTGGCAAAAAATGTGAGACCATTTCTGCCTTTGGAAGTTTAAAATGGTTTAGATCGGAAAATGCACCTGAAGGAAGTACTGCAAGATGTGCGGATGGATGCGCTGTAGAATCTACTTGCCCCTACTCTGCTTTAAAGATTTACCATAGAGATCGCAAACGTGGATATGTATTCGATTTCCCTGAGGATAAATCTAAACACAGCGATTTTATTTTAAAGCAATTAGCAACTACAAATTACGGACGTTGCGTTTACAAAATGGAGAACGATCAATGTGACCATTATGTAGCTTCGATGGAATTTGAAACTGGAATTACTGCTAGTTTTGCGATGGAAGCGTTTACTTCTTACCATGGAAGAAGAACTCGTGTAATGGGTTCTTTAGGTGATGTTGTTGGAGATATGGACACTTTTACGCACACTGATTTCCTTACTGGCAAACAAACTAAATGGGACATTACGGTTGATGATGTTGAGAATTACGAAGACAGCGGCCATGGTGGTGGCGACTGGGCTTTAGTAACGGATTGGATTAAAGCGGTATCTACTAAAGATATTAGCGCACTTAGTTCTACTGTTGATGCATCTATCGAAAGTCATTTAATGGGCTTTATTGCAGAGAAAAGCAGATTAGGCAAAAAGACAATGTCTATCGATTTGTAATAGATTCGAAAATTGAAATAAGGAACCTCACGTGAAAGCGTGGGTTTTTTTTATTGCCTATTTGCCATTTCCAATCCTTCTACAATCAGCGATTTCAATTTGGGTTGTTCTGTAGCCAATACGTTAAGGGATTCTTCGATCTTAATTCGTAATATCACATCATTTGTAATCTCAAAAATCTCAACAGGCAATAGCCATTCGTTGGGATATTGATCAATTAGCTCTTTGTTGATTTCAAGCAACTTCTCCTCATTATTAATCTTCCCTTCTCTTAATTCTCGAACAGATTTATAATGACTTTCTAAGCGTAAATCAGAATCTGTTTTTTCTGGTTTTACGGTAAGCGTTTGAGAAGCCTCGAACAAATTAGGAAATGAATTGTGATCGGCTGTACCAGCAAATACAGATACTACCTCGTTACCAACCACCAAATCATAAATTCCATACTCTGGTTTAAATAGTATTTCATCCTTATAAGTAACAGTGCAGTCTACCAACTGAATGATCATCAGTTTTCCCTGGATATTTCTAATGCCGGTTACATTCATACCAACCACTTTAAACCCGCTTTCGAATTCGAACGACAACAGTTTTTTATCGCGAAAATTATATGCTTCTAAATCTACGGGACCCATGTCTTCAATGGCCAAATTAATTCCTTTTAGGTTGCCCAATGGTGAACTAAAACCTTGTGAATGATTACCAATTCCGTGGCCAATTAATTCTTTTTCTCGATACGCTAATGCTGTTGGGCCTACTGTTTGAAAATAGATGACTTCATTGTCATCGTTCAGAATTGTTCTTGTAAACTTCCCAGAAACTTGCAAACCGGTGCTTAATTCAATCGTTCCAATCATTTCCGATCCAATCAATTTTTGCAGACTCTTCCCTCCGCCTATTCTCACACTTAAAGTATTCGCAATCTCTTCTAGCACTTGCATCAAAAAGGAAAAATCGGGCGTAACGTATAGCAGTGGTTGTGGCTGAGTAATATCAAAACCTTGAAGCGCTGCATCTATTGAATAAGGCCGTTTTTCAACATTGTCATTCATAATTGCCCTACTTTCGCCTATAGACGACAGCAAACCTGCACCGTAAATTTTAGGATCTTCAAGTGTTCCAATCAAGCCATACTCAATTGTCCACCATTGCAGGTTTCTTATTTGAGCCATTTCAGATAATTCGACCTGCTTATTTTGCAATTCCTCAATTTCTTTAACTGCTTCATTTACTTCCGCTTCATCAACATTTTCAGCTTCTTTTAAAATGGAAAGCTTTCTTACAGCTTCATAAACGTCCATGTCGTGCTTCGACAAAATTGCCTTGGCGCCAACGTCACCCAGCCTTCGTAAATATTCGGCATAATCAGGGTTAGCAATAATTGGTGCGTGCCCAGCCGATTCGTGAATAATATCGGGTGCTGGCGTGTATTCAATATTTTCCAGTTGCCGCATTTCCGATGCAATTACCAAAACTTTGTAAGCCTGAAATTCCATAAATGCATTGGGCGGAATAAATCCATCCACAGCAACTGCTGCCCAACCTATTTCTTTTAGGATTCTATTCATCCCATACATATTGGGAATCTGCTCTATTTCAATTCCTGTTCTTTCTAAGCCATTCAGGTAAGATTCGTGCGCCGCTTCCGAAAGGAATTCAACATTCTTTCTCATTACATATCGCCATACCGCCTGATTAATTGGTGTATAGTCGTTGTAATTTTGGGGCTTTATAAATTGTTTTAAATGATCTGGTAGGGCATCTATCAAAGGATTGCTTACAAACTCTTCTTCCTCTCTCATGCTATTTGTAATAATGTTAGCCAAGCTTTTTTAAGCTCGTTTTGTTTGATTAATTGTTGAGCTAACTCATGTATTTTCTCTTCTAGAACTTCGTTTGTTTCCTCAGACATCAATTGTATAATTGAGTCATCCATAACAAATGCTCCCACTTCAGCCTCAGTAGGCACAACGTCCAAGCCTCCCAATTTCCCCAAATCATTTCCCGTAAGCAGTTTGCTATTCTTAGCATGATCGGGTAAGGCATCCACCCCTACTCCTTTAATTCTGGTAGGTTTACCAATTTCAAAAATAGAATCGTTGGAAGCCCTGCAATAAAAATCGCCACCCATTCTTGCAACAGCATCTATTTTATTAGGATCAATTTTACCCGATTCATCTAGTATTTCATCATTCAAATGAATGCGAACAGCTTCACAGATTATCAATGCTCCTGCTCCTCCTTCTGTTCCCAACTCTTTTACTTCTGTTACTTTACATTCAAAACTAACCGGTGCCTCTTTTACTCTAGGTGGCTTAACCAAATCCGATTTCAGCTCTGTAAATCCAGCTTTAACAAACTCGTTTACTCCTTCGGCATATTCGGTACTGCTCAGCGACATTTGCTCTACCATATCGTGATTCACAATATTAATTACCACTTCGGCGTGTTGTTTTACATTGTTGAAAGTGTCTTTTGTGGTATTGTCTCGCATTCGCCTTACCGTAGAAAAAACCAAAACCAATGGATTAACGCTAAATACATTAAAGAAACTAAACGGACTTAGGTTTACTTCGCCTTTATCATTTATGCTACTAACAAAAGCTATTGGACGCGGAGAAACCGCAGCAGTAGCTATTCCGTAAACTTCCGAAATCTCAACTTTAGCAGGATCAATTGATTTAATCATAATTTTATTGGGGTAATATTTTAGCGGTCACTTCTCCAAAGCCAACGCGAACATTATCTTTTTGAGCAAAACCACAAAGCGTTATTGAATCTCCATCTTCAAGGAACTTTCGTTCCACATTGTTATTTAGGGAAAGTGATTTCTTTCCTCCTGCCGTTATTTCCAATAACGAACCAAAGCTATTTTCATCTGGTCCGCTAATAGTGCCCGAAGCCAACAGGTCACCAATATTTACATTGCATCCATTTATAGTATGGTGTGCCAATTGCTGACAATAATTCCAGTATAAATACTTGTAATTGGTAGTGCTTATCAATTCTTCTTCCCCATTTTTTGGCTGTATGTAAGCTTCGAGGTTGATGTCGATATTGAAATCTTGCACACATTTTAAATAAGGTAATATCTCTGTATCCTTTTTTACCGCATCTGTCTTAAAAGGCTGAAGCGCCTCCAAAGTAACTATCCAAGGCGACATAGACGATGCAAAACTCTTCCCTAGAAACGGCCCCAAAGGAACATACTCCCACTTCTGAATATCTCGTGCCGACCAATCGTTAAACAACACCATTCCGAAAATGTGATCTTCCGCTTGATCCGTCGAAACTTGATCTCCAAGGTTGGTGCTCTTGCCAATAATAAAAGCCATTTCTAATTCAAAATCGAGTGAAGTAGTTGGTCCAAATGAAGGAGCAGTTGCAGCCGAAGTTTTCGTTTGTCCACTAGGGCGGCGAATATCAGTACCTGAAACAACTATGGACGAAGACCTACCGTGATACGCCACTGGCATGTGTTCCCAGTTAGGCATCAATGCATTTTCTGGATCTCTAAATAGCTTACCAACGTTGGTTGCATGCTCTCTGCTCGAATAGAAATCCGTGTAGTCACCAATAGAAACAGGCAAGTGCATTGTTGCTTTTTCCATCGGCACTAAAACCTCTTTGGCAATTGATTTTAATTCGTAATTGTCCTCATTCAACAACTCTTGAATCCGGTTTCTAAGCGAACTCCAATTGGTTTTTCCTGTGGCAATAAAATCATTCAATGTTGACTTCTCAAAAACAGCAACATTAAAATTCAAGTTTACAAACAGTCCATAAGCAGCCACGGCAGCCAAATCAATTATCTGATTTCCGATTGCAATTCCAACTCGGGGTGAACTCTTACCCACAGAAAAAATTCCAAAAGGCAAGTTCTGAACAGAGAAATCGCTCTGTTCAGGAATGCTTACCCAAGTTGGTATGTTTTTAATTTTACTCATTTTCTTGTTCGAAATTATCAAACACAGTGTCTAGTATATTAGTAAGGTCCTTGTACTGTTTGTCAGATAGATTCTCCCACCCTTTTTCACGCAACTTCACAACCACAGGCAAAAACTGTTTTACCTTCTTTTTTCCAAAACTGGTCAAGTGAATTTCAAATTTGCGTCGATCTTCTTTAGAAGCTTTCCGTTCTAGATATTTCTTCTTTCCCAACAAATCAATAATTCTGGTTATTGTTGGCGCATCTTTAAAAGTAAGTTCAGCGATTTGGTTCTGACTCAAATCATTGTCTTGGTACAATTCGTACAAAACAACCCATTGATCTACAGTAATGTCGAAACCGTTTTTAGTAAACTCCTTTTGCATGGCATGCTTAATTCGTTTAGCCGTTTTCTCTATTATAAACCCGTAATAATACTTTTCAAATTGACTCATAGTGTTCCTCTTAGTTCTTGCTCTCGTTCTATGGCCTCAAATAATGCTTTAAAGTTTCCTTTTCCAAACGACTTAGCTCCTTTACGTTGAATTATTTCATAGAACAATGTAGGTCGCGGTTCAACTGGTTTAGTGAAAATCTGAAGCAAATAACCTTCTTCGTCTCTGTCTACCAAAATCCCAAGATCTCTTAACGGTTCAATGTCTTCATCAATCTTGCCTACTCTATCCAACACATCATCGTAATAGCTGGTAGGAACATAAAGAAACTCCACGCCTCTTTTATTTAATTCTATAACCGTTTTTATAATATCATCGGTAGCAATTGCGATGTGCTGAATTCCTGGTCCTTCATAAAAGTCCAAGTACTCTTCTATTTGAGACTTCTTTTTACCAGCAGCAGGTTCGTTAATCGGGAACTTCACCTTGCCATTTCCATTGCTCATTACCTTGCTCATTAAAGCAGTATAATCAGTAGAAATATCTTTGTCGTCGAACGAAACAATTTGAGAAAAGCCCAAAGCTTGTCCATAAAAGTCTACCCAAGTATTCATCTCTCCCAACTCCACATTTCCAACCATGTGATCTACATACTTCAACCCAATTGAATCGGGATTGTAATTGCTTTCCCATTTTACATAACCAGGTAAAAAGCAACCATTGTATTCTGTTCTTTCAATAAAAATGTGAACGGTATCACCATAAGTATGGATTCCCGATTTTTTAACCTTACCATGTTCATCTTCTTCTACAACAGGTTCGAGATAAGGCTTGGCTCCTCTTTTTACCGTTTCGTTAAAAGACTTTTCGGCATCGTCTACCCAAAAAGCAACCACCTTAACACCATCACCATGTTTGTCGATGTGCTCGCCTATTTCTGTTCCCGAATGCAAGGGCGAAGTTAAAATCAATCTTATTTTATCCTGAACCACCACATAACTTTCTCTATCCTTTAATCCCGTACTTAATCCAGCATAGGCCAACGATTGAAATCCGAAAGCAGTTTTATAATAATGAGCTGCTTGCTTTGCGTTCCCAACATAATACTCAATATAATCTGTCCCCTTAAGAGGCAAAAAATCTTCTGCTGAATTCATTTGATCTGTGTTTTCCAATTTTTCTGTTTTTACATCCATGATAAATAATATTTGTCGTCTTCTACTTTAAGTGCATTTTCTGTTAACATCAATGGTCTGAATGGATCTATCATTACTGCCAATTCTTTAGTTTCTTTTTTCCCGATACTTTTCTCCATTGCTCCAGGATGTGGGCCATGAGGAATTCCGCCAGGATGTAATGTCATTTGACCTTCTCTTACATCGCCTCTACTCATAAAATTATCGTTGACATAATACAGCACTTCATCAGAATCGATGTTGCTGTGGTTGTAAGGTGCCGGAATGGCTTCGGGGTGGTAGTCGTACATCCTCGGACAAAATGAGCATACCACAAAATTGTGTCCTTCGAATGTTTGATGAACTGGTGGTGGCTGATGAACCCTGCCCGTTATAGGTTCAAAATTATGAATAGAGAATCCATAAGGATAGTTATGACCATCCCAGCCAACTACGTCGAAAGGATGCGAAGCGTACACCAATTGGTGAATCATCTCCTGCTTTTTAATCTTGATTAGAAAGTCGCCTTCTTCGTCGTGTGTTTCCAGTTCGGTGGGTAATTTAAGATCACGTTCGCAATAAGGTGCATGCTCCAACATCTGACCAAATTCATTTCGATATCTCTTAGGAGCATATAAAGGACTGTAGGATTCAACAAAGAAAATCCGATTGTCTTCTCCATCAAATCTCATTTGATAAATCATTCCACGGGGAATAATTAAATAATCGCCTGGCTCAAAATCGATGTTACCCATCAACGTTCTTAGCGTTCCGGTTCCTTTATGGATAAAAAGCATCTCGTCTGCTTCTGCATTCTTGTAGAAATAAGTTGTCATGGATTTGCGAGGAGCGGCCACTCCTATTTGAAGATCGCTGTTGAGCATCATCACCTTTCTGCTTTCCAAAAAATCATCTTCGGGCGTTACATCAAAGCCTTCAATCTTCCGAGGTGTTATGTTTTTCTCAACAATAACTTTGGGTGCAATGCTATAACTTTCTAATTGAGCTTTAATTGCTGTGGGCCTGTGAACTTGGTACAATAACGACGAAACCCCAGAGAACCCTTCTGTTCCGAACAACTGTTCATAGTAAAGGCCGCCTTTGGGGTTGGTAAACACCGTGTGTCTTTTCTTCGGAATTGATCCTAACTTGTGATAGTAACCCATATTTGAATTGTTTAAAATATTTAGTTGTTACACTAACTAATAGTACAGCAAATATAATAATTAGTTTCAAACTCCGACTAATAGTTTCATAAATTTAAATTCAGGTGCTCCATATCTTATCCTACAAATGTCTCAGACAGTTAAGTACAGGATAGTTTATTATGCATCTTTGTAGAAATTAGTTCTCTAACATTTAACCGATGACAGCTTTGAAAATCTCTTATTTACCGTTAATAATTTTAGTCCTCACCTTCGCATCTTGCGGAGCACCAAAGGAGGAAACCACAACAGCTGTTGAGGAAAAGAAAAGGCCCAACATCCTTTTTATCATGTCCGACGACCACGCCTACCAAGCCATTAGCGCTTATTCGAACAAACTAATCGAAACCCCAAACATCGACAGAATTGGAGATGAAGGCATGTTGTTTACCAATGCATGTGTTACCAATTCTATTTGCGCACCAAGTAGAGCCACTATTCTTACAGGTAAGCACACGCACATTAATGGCAAAATCGACAACAGTATGCCATTCGATACTACTCAGGTTACTTTTCCTCAGTTGTTTCAAAATGCAGGTTATCAAACAGCGATGTACGGAAAGCTTCATTTTGGGAACAACCCTAAGGGTGTAGACGATTTTATGATTTTACCCGGACAAGGCAGTTACATCAATCCGTCATTTATTACGCCTAATGGCGATACAACCATTACTGGTTATGTTACCGACATTATTACAGACCTTACTATCGAATGGCTAGATAAAAAGAGAGATAAGGAAAAGCCTTTCTTAATGATGTATTTACACAAAGCGCCTCACCGTGCTTGGTGGCCGAGTCCTGATAAATTTAAAGAGTTTTCTCAAAAAACATTTCCAGAGCCAGAGTCTTTGTTTGATGATTACGCTAACAGAGGTACTGCTGCAAAAGATGCCTTAATGAGCATCCACGATTTAATGTTGTGCTACGACAACAAGGTTTTGCCTGCTGCTGTTGAAGAAGTTGGTGTTGAAAACGATGATCCAAGAAACATCCCTTACTTTCTTCGCAAGGGTAAAGATTATTCTAGAATCAATGCAGAACAAATAAAATTGTACAAACCCATCTTAGAAGCTATCTCAAACGATTTTAAAGCCAAATGGCCTACCATGACAATGAATGAGAAGATGAGCTGGAAGTATCAACGTTACATGCAAGATTACTTGGCTACTATTTCGTCTGTAGATGATAACGTGGGTAGAGTTTTAGATTACTTAGACGAAAGCGGTTTGGCAGAAAACACGATTGTGGTGTACACTTCCGATCAAGGTTTTTACCTCGGCGAACATGGTTGGTTCGACAAACGTTTTGCGTACGACGAATCTTTCAAAACGCCTTTACTTATTAGATGGCCTAACGAGGTTAAACCAGGCATGACGAATGATGAGATGGTACAGAACTTAGATTTTGCTCAAACGTTTTTAGAAGCCGCTCAAATAGATGTACCGAGCGACATGCAAGGAGAAAGCTTACTCCCACTTCTTACTGGCGACACCGCCTCTTGGACACGTGATGCAGTATACTATCACTATTACGAATACCCAGATGGTGAGCACATGGTTAAGCGACATTACAGCATCATTACAAAAGAATACAAGCTAATTCACTTCTATTACGATATTGACGAATGGGAATTATACGATCGTAAAAAGGATGTGCAAGAGATGAATAATGTCTATAACGATCCTGCTTATGCAGAGGTGGTAGCCAAGCTCCACAAGGAGTTAGATAAAATGAGGGTGAAGTACAAGGATTCTCCAGAGTTGGATAAGAAGTTTATAGATATTTATGTGGGGAGGGAGTAATTCCCTGTTAAGCATCGAGGCCAAATCATTGTGTTCTCGATAATATTTTTTGAAGAAAAAATCACTCGAACTGACAATGATTTACATGCATGGTTAATAAAACTGTCAGTTCGAATGGTCCCGAGAATTCGGGAGTGTATCGAGAACACAGTTTTACACACGAAAATCCCAAACAAACCGTCTTCCTGTTCGTCAAGCTCAACTTGTTGGGTACAGATGCAGGATCTTTCCAAAAAACTAATTAAAATAATTCCTTCGACTGTAGTGATCCTTCTTCCACCCCATCTGCGATGGCGCGTTAACAGGATGACGACATTGGGCATTGGGGTTAAAACAGGATAGCACAGCACACCCATTTCCTTCTTTCTAATTAGTTTTAATGCTTCAGACTTCATTAATTTGAGTCACCAACTAAAACAAGAACAATGCAAGCATTATTAGGAGTTTTATTCCACACCATAGGTGGTATCGCATCAGGGAGTTTTTACATGCCCTTCAACAAAGTTAAAGGCTGGGCTTGGGAAAGCTACTGGATGGTAGGTGGCGCATTCTCTTGGTTAATTGTACCACCAATTGCAGCTTATTTAACAGTACCTGGCTTTTTAGATATTATAGCAGAAGCTTCTTCGGATGTAGTATTCATCACCTTTTTAATGGGAGCTGTTTGGGGAATCGGTGGGTTGTCTTACGGACTTGGTGTAAGATTCTTAGGCATGTCGCTTGGTAACTCTGTTACACTTGGATTTTGCGCAGCATTTGGAGCCGTTGTTCCTTCCATCTATTACAACTTTAATCCAGAAGAAGGTAAAACGTCTTTTACAGAAATGATGGCTACACCTGGCGGACGAGTAGTTTTATTAGGAGTACTTGTATGTCTTGTTGGTATTGCAATAGCTGGTAAGGCTGGCATGATGAAAGAAGGCGAATTATCTGATGAAGAGAAGAAAAAAAGTGTTGCCGAATTCGATTTAAAGAAAGGCCTAGGTATCGCAGTTCTTTCTGGCGTACTAAGTTCCTTTTTTAGCTTTGGCTTCGAGTCTGGTGCTCCAATGGCAGATTCTGCTGTAGTTGCTGGATATGACGCCTTGTACAAAAACAACGTATCGTTAGTAGTTATTCTTTGGGGCGGTTTAACAACCAATTTCATCTGGACAACAATCCTGAGTCTAAAGAATAAATCTTACACCGATTTCACAAACAAATCAACTCCGATATCTAAAAACATTATGTTCTCGGCCTTAGCAGGTACGCTTTGGTATTTACAGTTCTTCTTCTACGGAATGGGAGAAAGTAAATTAGGTGGCAACGGAGCTAGTTCTTGGATCCTTCACATGTCTACCATTATACTTACGGCAAATGCATGGGGTATTTATCAGAAAGAATGGAGTGGCGTTGCTAAGAAAACTAAAATGACAATAGCAGCAGGTATCGCTGTAATCATTGGTTCTGTTGTGTTAGTTGGGATTGGTAATTCGATGTAGTTATTGATACCGCACGTCAACCTTCGGCTGTAGCGATCCTGCATTTTAAATCACTAAAGTGATTATATGTCAGGATGACGAATTGGGGAATTTCGTTGTTAGTCCTTCACCCTAAAATCAGGGAAGTCCTCTACCCTTTCGCAGCATACTTGCTCCATTACTTGTTGGAGCTGAATTTTAAGCATACTCATTATGTGATTACCACCTTCGTTGCCCAAAGCAGCAACGCTGTACATAAACGAACGGCCCATAAAGGTAAACTCGGCACCTGCAGACAAGCACCTTGAGATGTCGGCGCCAGAACGAATACCGCTGTCCATCATTATTTTAATTTTATCACCATGGCTTTTAACGATTCTTTCCATCGAAGCAATACTCGATTCTCCTGAATCTATTTGTCTACCACCATGATTAGAAACTAGCAAACCATCAATACCAAGCTTAACAGCTTTCTCTGCATCTTCTTCACTGGCAACTCCTTTCAAAACAATTTTCCCTTTCCATTTATCTCGGATTGGCGCAATTCTTTCTTCATCTAATCTGCCCGAGAAAGTTTCGTTCATGTACTTGCCTAGTTGTTTTAAGTCCAACCCTTTTGGCATGTATGGTTTCATTGTTTTAAACTCTGGCTGACCATTTATCAATGTTCTTAATGCCCATTCTGGTCTGCCACAAATTTGTAACATGTTTCTCAACGACATTTTAGGAGGCATACCCAAACCGTTTTTTATGTCTTTGGGTCTAAATCCAAACGTAGGCACATCTGCCAACAGTACCAATACAGGGCAATGCGCTACTTCTGCACGTTCAATTAACTTATCTCGTAAGCTTGTTTCTCGAGGATGATAAAGTTGAAACCAAGCCCTACCCTCAGTAATCTCAGAAATACGTTCAATGCTACTTGTAGTAACCGTACTAAGAATAAATGGGAGATTATGTTCGAACGCCGCCTTTGCTAAAATCTCCGGAGCATTGGGCCACATCAAACCTTGCAGGCCTACTGGCGAAACTCCGAAAGGTGCATCGTAAGTATGACCAAACAATTCGGTGGCCATAGTAGACCCCGTATGCTTTTTTAAGTATTGCGGAATCAATTGTACATCCCTAATCTCGTCTGTGTTTCTCTTAAGGTTTACATCCTCGTTGCAACCGCCATCTAAATATTCGAAAGCGAAACGCGGAATTTTAGACTTTGCTTTTAGGCGAAGGTCATCAATGGAAGCATATTCCATGTTATAAGACAAATCCATTCTCGGAGCTTTATGCTTTAATTAATCTGTAATCTCTCTTTTGAAACACATGAGAAATCCTAGTCATGTTAACCAACAATGCAGCTCCCATTGCGCTACCCATAGCAACATCGGTGCAATACACATCGTACTCAGGTAGTTTTTTTGCCATCATGTTCACAAACAAATCGTTGCTTGCAAAACCACCATCAATGTAAATTTCTTTTACTCTAGAGTTTCCAATTGCAAGCATTAACGATGCTATTTGAATCTCAGTCATTTCGTGAATCAGCTGATGATAAGCCAAATCAAAATTTATAAACCGACGATAATCTGTAGTTTTCGGCTCGGTAAATCCAAATCTTGTAGGGTTCAGGTGATTGTAATTAAACAATAAGTTTTTGCGATCGGCAACTACTGGCTTAAAGCTACTATCGTAAACAACAGATTGATATCTGTATGGCTTACTCCCAAAATACTTTGATAATTGTTCAGATTGTTCCGCATTCTCTTGTCCTAAAAACAACCGAGAAGTTTTGATGGAATGGCCTTTGGTTCCGAGGAAGTTCAAGCAATCACTCTCCAATTCTATTTTGGTCAATGCCTTTTCGTTGAAATAATTCATACAAATACTCCATGTACCTGTAGAAATCAGGGCAAACATTTCGTTCGATTTCTGAACGTAAGGAATCAAAGATGCTGAACTATCGTGCACTCCAAGACCAACTTTAACTTCTTTGTCGCCCAACATTGTTTTGTAAACTGTTGAAGTCTGCTGAATTGCAGGAAAGCACTTATCCAAATTTTCATCAAGCACCCAACTAGCATATTGCTTGTTTTTGTAATCCCACAAACCAGTATGGCATCCCAAACTAGTGTATTCCGATACAAACTTTCCTGTTAAAAGAAAGCTTAAATATTGAGGAAAATGGAGGCTTCTATATATTTTCTTGAAAACTTCGGGCTTTCTATACTTTAAGTAATAGAGTTGTAAACCAGAGTTTAAAAAACCCATAGACGGACTTGCCGTTTCTAAAGAATAACTGGTTTCACCACCATGCTTTTCAAAAAACTCCTTTTTAAGATCTTCAGGAAAAGGTTTGAGGTAATTATAAAACGGAGCTATTACCTCTCCTTCTTTATTCAAATGTACTAGCGAAGCACCATAGGTACAAAAGTTAACGGCTGTTACATCATACTCTGAATGGTTTAAAAACTTCTTGGTGTTATCAAGAACCCATTCAGTTAATGCACCTAAGTTTTCCGATAATACTCCGTCTTCGTCTGGAGTTTCTTCAAAAGCCATTTTTTCGCTGTAAACCTGATTAAGGTCTTCGTCGAATAAAAATATTTTCTTATTCGTTTTACCTATATCAAATACTAATGTAACCGGGCTCGACATATTATAATCCAGTTGAAATTGTGTTTTCCCCTCTCTCCTTAATCAATTCTTCTCTTACTTTTAAATCTCTATAAGCACTAACAGGATTAATTGCTGCGTTCCTAATTCTACTTGATTCTGCAACCAATGGCCTAACATCTGTTCTATAAGCATCCTGCATAATCTCTTGTGCCAACGTAACATCATTGTTAAGTTGAGCCGCTTTTAATGCGTCTTGATCTACCAACATCGCTTGAGCGTAAGCAATCAAAATCGCTTCCACAGACTGAAGTAAATCTTCCATCGGATCTTTTAGATTGTGACTTGCATCAATCATCCATGATAAATCAGGATTGTCGGTGTTTTTCATTCCATCTACCAACTCACAGAAAATCAAAAACAACTGATAAGGCTTAATGGCACCTACCGTTAAATCATCGTCTGCAAACTTGCTATCGTTAAAGTGGAAACCTCCCAGTTTACTTTGCATCATTAATATAGAAACGATTTGCTCTATGTTCGTGTTTGGTAAATGATGTCCTAAATCTACAAGCGTTTGTGCTTTATCACCTAGTTGGTTTACCAATAAATGTGATGTGCCCCAATCAGGAATTGCCATAGAATAGAAATTCGGTTCGAAAGGTTTGTATTCAACCAACACATTCCAATCTTCTGGTAAGTGAGCATAAATCTCTTTAAGCGAACCCAACGTATTCTGAAAAATATTTCTAAAATTCCCTTGTCCAGGAAACGTAGTTCCGTCAGCCAACCAAACCGTAAGTGCCTTAGAATTTAATGTTTTTCCGTAATCGATTACTTCTTTGTTGTGAGCCACCGCTTGATCTCTTACATCTTTATTGATGTGTGCAAGCGATCCGAATTTGTAAGAATGCTTTTGATCTGGTTGATCTTGAAATGTATTTGAGTTAACAGCATCGAACTTTAAACCAAGTGATTTTGCTAACTCCATTGTGCCTTGTGGATCAGATGGAATATCCCATGGAATGTGCAAACTGATAGCACCACTAGAATTGTTTAAGGCGTGTAACAAACCAACGTCTTCAATCTTTTGATTTAACGAAGCAGGTTCGCCACCTCCAGGAAAACGACCAAACCTTGTTCCTCCTGTGCCTAAAGCCCAACTAGGAATTGCTACTTGAAAATCGGCAAGCTTATTAACAATATCTTCAGAAGTTACACCCTTAGATGCCAACTGCTCATTCAATCTACCAACAGCGGCAGTGTGTTCGGTAAGTTGACTCTTATTTACTTCTTCAATGCTATTCTTTCCTATAATCATGGTTCAATATAGATAAATAAAATGAAGGTCGCTTATAAAAAGCGACCTCCATTTTGACGTGTCAAGTATTCAAACAAACAAAACTAAATTACTCATCACCTAGTAAACGCAGCTGGTACTCCACCATCAACGTTTATAATATTTCCTGTTGATTTGCTCAATGAGCCATCAACAAATGTTAAAGCTGCTTTTGCAATATCTCTTCTCGTAAGAATTGCGTTCAGTAAAGTTCTTTTGGCGTAATGCGCTGGTAACTCTTCTACTGTAATTCCATATGCTTTTGCACGACCAGCTGCCCAGCCATTCGACCATATGTTAGAACCTTCTATTACCGCATCAGGATTTACTGTATTCACACGAACACCGTCTTTCCCTAATTCCGCAGCCAATAATCTTGTCATGTGCGCTTGTGCCGCTTTAGCAGTACCATATCCTAAGTTGTTAGGACCTGATACCAATGCGTTTTTACTCACAATGTTTATGATGTCGCCACCAACACCTTGCTTTCTTAAGATTTCAGCACCTTCTCTAGCAGAAAGGAACAAACCTTTCACCATAATGTCTTGCAACAAATCCCATTCGTCTTCCGACGTATCTTCTAATGGTTTAGAAATCGCGATTCCTGCATTGTTTACAATAATGTCAACACCTCCAAAGGCTAAAGCTGCTTTCTTAAAGGCTGCTTCTACAGACTTACCAGAAGTAACATCCATAGTAGCCCATTCTGCAACATCAGCACCAAACTCACCGTGTGCTTCTTTCACTCGATTCTCATCAACGTCTGTAATAACAACACAAGCGCCGTTTTCAGCAAAAACTTTAGCTATCTCCAATCCAATGCCACCACCAGAACCAGTGATTAATGCGATTTTTCTAGAAAGAGATTTCTCTTTTGGTTGTCTTTGCAACTTAGCTTCTTCCAACAACCAATACTCAATATCAAAAGCTTCTTGCAATGGCAACGAAACATATTCCGATACTGCTTCCGCACCTTTCATTACGTTAATTGCGTTAACGTAAAACTCGTTAGCCACACGTGCAGTCTGTTTGTTTTTAGCAAACGAGAACATACCAACAGTAGGCCAGATAATGATTACCGGATTGTTATCGCGAATTGCAGGAGAGTTATCTTTCTTACAACCTTCATAATACTCATCGTATTTCTTTCTGTAATCGATCCATTGTTGTTCAATTTTCCCAATTACTGCAGTAGCGTTTGTTACATCTGCATCACCAGGAAGATCTAATACTAAAGGACTGATTTTAGTTCTCAAAAAGTGATCAGGACAACTTGTTCCCATTGGTGCAAGTTTGTCGATATCTACACTGTTAGCGAATTCTAAAATTCTTTCGTCGTCGCTAAAATGACCAACCATTAATTGATTAGATGAACACAGCCCTCTTAATATAGGAGCAATTGTAGCAGCTTGTTCAACTCTTACATCTTGCGATAACGACTCTATTCTTTGTCCGCCAAAAGCCGAACCATTCTCTTTTAATTTCGCTTTTAAATATTCAGAAACCTTTTCGATGGCTTCTAAAGAATTAACGTAGCATTCGTAAGAAGTTTCTCCCCAAGTAAACAAACCATGACCGCCTAAATAAAGACCTTTTAGATTTGGGTTTTCGTTAATTGCATCTTCTAATTTCAAAGACAAATCGAAACCTGGTTTTTGCCATGGAATCCAAGCAAAATCATCACCATGAATTTCTTTCATAATCGCTTCACCATCTTTTGCAGCAGCAATTGCAATAGCAGCATCTGGGTGTAAGTGATCTATGTGCTTATAAGGAAGTAAAGCATGTAAAGGTGTATCAATAGAAGGCGCTTTAGAATCCAAATCGAAAATACAATGGTTGAACAAAGCCACCATTTCATCTTCAAATTCCAATCCTCTATACACGTTCTTTAAAGCTCTCAACTTATCTACATATAAGCCAGCTAAGCCATTTCTTTTTAAAGTTCCGATGTCGCCACCCGATCCTTTAACAAACATAATCTCCGTATCCTCACCCGATAATGGGTCTTTCTCAATGGTTTTGCAGCTAGTATTACCGCCTCCATAATTTGTGATTCTAAGGTCGGCTCCAAGAATATTGGATCTATAAAGTAAAAGTGCTACTTCATCGCCTGCTAATTCAGCAGCTTTTGCTTCATCCCATAGATAATCTACGTGTTTAAAAGCGTCTACCAATTGTCCCATAATGTTATGTCTTTAATGTTTCTTGATGTAAAAATCTTTTTTTCATCGATAATAACTGTCCTGTACATAACTGCTTCCGTATAGTGGATTGAAATATATCTTATATTTGAACACTCTTGAAAACAGTAGTAAAGAAATGTCTGCGGAAGAAGAAAAAGAAATACAATTAGAAATAAATCACGAGTCTCGGATTCCTAAATTCAAACAGCTCATAAACGACGTAATTGACAAAATTGAGTCGGGTGATATTCAGTATGGACAAAAGCTTCCTTCTATCAATCAAGTTAGTATAGAATATTACCTTTCCAGAGACACGGTTGAAAAAGCATACAGGGAATTAAAGAAGAAAGGTATTATTGAATCTGTAAAGGGAAAAGGGTTTTACGTTTCCAATTCGGCTCCTGAATCTATTTTAAAGGTGCTCGTTGTTTTCAATAAAATGAGCAATTACAAAAAGGTTGTTTACAATACTTTTGCCGAAGAATTAGGAGACAAAGCTCACATCGATTTCTTCATCTATCACAACGATTATCAAATGTTCGAGAGAATAATCAACGAACATTTGGATGGATATCAATATTATGTGATTCTCCCACACTTTCTAGAGTTCGATAACAATTCGTTTTTAAAGCTGATTAAAAAGATTAGAAGCGATAAATTAATTATTCTCGACCGACAAGTTGAAGGACTCGAAGGAAATCACGGCGCTGTTTATCAGGATTTCAATTTAGACATTTATAATGCGCTCGAAGAAGCTGTAACGCTCTTTAAGAAGTACAAAAAACTAATCCTTGTATTTCCTGATCAAGAAGCTTACCCATGGCCAGAAGAGATTTATTACGGTTTTAAAAAGTTTTGCGGATACAACCAGTTTGATTTTGAAGTAATTGATGAGATCACAGAACGATCTGTTATAAATAAAGGTGAGGCATATGTTGTTGTGCTAGAAAACGACCTTGTGAGTTTGATTAAAAAAGCCAAAGCTCAAAAATTCAAGTTGGCTAAGGACATCGGTATTCTATCGTATAACGACACTGCCTTAAAAGAAATTCTTGCAGATGGCATTTCGGTTATTACTACCGACTTCGAAAGAATGGGCAAAACGGCTGCGTATATGATTAGAAATCAAGAAATGATTTCGGTTAAAAACGATTTCCAGTTTATTAAAAGAAACTCCCTCTGACTCTCCTCTTTCTTGAACTTCGTTCAAGAGTTCTCCTCTCTAAACAGCGAGGAGAGGTTATTCAATCCAATTGCTATAAATAAGGATAAATGCTAGGGAAGCATTCAGAAACTTTAATCAATGATGCAAAACGGCAGAATAAAAGCAGCTCCCCTTTCTCCAAGGATTATTGCGGGCGAGCAATACACTGTCCAGCCATAGGCTGGACTGAGGGGTTAAAATGATTATTTAACCTTTTCGAGATGATACAGAATCTGTTCTTTTACTTTCTTCAAATCATCTAATTCCTCATTCTTAAATCTAATAATTTCAATTCCCATATTCTTAAGAATCAAATCTATTTTCTGATCGTACTCTACCCTATCATTATGAATTCCACCATCAAGTTCAATTCCAATTTTTTTTAGATTATTATAAAAATCAAGAATATAGAACAAAGGCTTATTCCTTTCTCCCGTTCCATAAATAATAGGCTGTTGTCTAACAAACCTATAACCCTTAAGTCGTTTTGCTCGGAGTTCCCTCCACAATATAGCCTCCGAAAGAGTTTGTCGTTTACGAAGTTGCCTAGCTAATTGAGTGATATGATTCATTGAAATGAAATAAGATGAAATGAAATATTAGAAAAACGAAAATAACAATCTTTAAATACAAATACTTAAAAAAGGTCATCCCTCTCTGTTTAGAGCTACCGTGTATACACATCTTTATACATCTTCCAGCCTTCGAATATATCATAGAATCTCATTAGTCCAATCCAGAATATTGTAATACCTGGTGGCCTTTCTGATTTGTATCCTTTCCATCCACCTAGTCGAGCTATAGTCCAAGTTACATGTGATAAAGATTCTTCAGGGAAGGGGTTTTGAAGCTTTTGAGTTTTCCCTTCTAAAATAGTGCATTGCATCTCTAGACATTCTAATTCTGGTTCACTAAAACACATTATTGATTCTAAATTGTCTCCTTCTGGTACATTGTAACAATAGCGCATCTGAAATAACTTGGTTATTGTAGAAAGCATCAATAAACTTAGTTTTTTCACAGATTTGGGAGATTCCAATTCGCTTGCTTCAATATTATATCCTTCCTTTTTTAGTATCCGAAAAACCTCTTCTATCATCCATCTCCAGCTATACCATTGAATGATTAAAAGAGCATCTTCAATATTAGTTATTGGGCAAGTCGTTAACAGTCGTTGGATATTTATTAGGTGAAACGAACGAAGTAAACTTATTAAACTTATTAAAAGACCCTGATATGCTGAAGCGATTGAATGATATTGCTGCTTTGCCTGATTCCGATAAATCTCACATCCTGTACACCATCGATAATTTATTGGCTTCAGTTAAAACAAGATTAGCTTACAAATAAAAAACCTCCAATTATCTCAAAGGCTCCTTCTTCCTATATTACCGCTTGCCATTAAGATCTTCTATTTCTGCCTCGCAGAAAGAAGCTCTAAAATGACAAGCTAAATTTCGGTAGCATATGGCGAGCTGAGTTAGGGGGGGGGTAATACCCCACAAGAGATTTTGTCTCCAAGAATATATACTTTATGAAACAGCCAATTAAACATCAATCCAATTTACAATATCTTCTACCCAAAAGAAAAGCCTTTGATTTCTCAAAGGCTCCATGCTATACATTTTCAATTTCATCAACCAGATACTTTGAAAAACTACCTCCTTCTTACCTCGTTCCCTCATATAGTTTCTCGCCAATTTTGACTTTTTTTATTCTTCTAAAGTAACTCAGCATATCAACATCCTTCAGCGCATCTAAGTCAGAATCATACGTAAGAATAAACTCTTCAATAGAGTCCTCAAAAACAACAGAAACATAGACTGTGTCATTTTCTATTTTATACATTGCTTGAAGTTCTATAGGAACAGGTTTCCCAATATTGTTCGATGCTACATACAAAGCTGAATCTTTACTCAAAAAATAAAAAAACACAGGTCCTGTTTCACTAACATACAATCTCCCTTTAATTTTATTTCGAATACTACAACCGCTAACAAAAATGGTGCTAATAAAGATCAAACATATAATAATTCGACTCATTTATCTTTCTGTTTTTGTTTTATAAAATACATTCTTAGTTTTAATCAAGTAAGATTTTTTATTTGGTGCAGATTGCCTATCACGTCTTGTTTTATTTCCTGCTGCTCTGTCTATATTCTTTCTTTTATTTAGGCTAGGATAATTCCTTCCAATTTTATTTTCTTTTGCAAAATCACTTTTCTTTTTAAAATTAACCTTAAACACACTTTTTACACCTGGAGCCTCTAACCCTGCTTCAAACCCTTTAACCTCATCAGTAACGTCATAAGTTTCGTCAAGAACCCAATCCCCTTCTTCATTCTTTTTGAATCCTACTTCTCCATGCTCAAATTGAACCGCATGTTCCGTTTCATGATATAAACTTGAGTTTTCACCAAGAGAATGCGAGTTTATAATTTTATTATAATGAATATCGATTTGTTCTCCGTTACTCGACACTCCACCTGCTAACATATCTTCTGATTCAGATCCTTCATTAAAATCCGCCACCCCATCAAATACATAATTATAAACAACATCGGATTTTTGCAATTTTATAATAGTCTTTGCAAACTTTGGGTCATTTTTCATAGCTAATTTAACTGCTGCTTGAGATTCAGGACTTGCATAAATAACAATTTTCCCATCTGGGTCATATGCCTGAATTGGCGTATTAAGAGCAAAATTGTACGATGATGCAAATGGATACTTAGATGCTAATGGATCAACAGCCAGCCATCTCCCCAATCTCGGATCATAAATCCTCGCACCAAAATCTAAGCTGTTCCCATTGCCTTTAATCTCATCATCTTTTTCCTTTCCGTTAAAACCATACGTAGAGGAACTCAGGCGATTTTTTTCTAAGAGGCCATTCTTTTCTACAGCGCGCATGTAAAATTTAGGATTTACTTCTAGATCCTTTTCTTGGTCGTAGTATGATAGTTTTAGACAGCCCATTTAAGTTGATTAAAAGTACAGTTTCTTAGGATATTACCTACTTCTACAGCAAACAAAACCCAGTTTTTTTGTTCCAAAAAAGTCTCTGTCTTTTGTTTGCTTCCCCGCCCAACCCTTCTGTTGTTTTTACCGTCACACTTTTTGTAGCACCACACCATCAGCACGTTGCTTTTGTTTTTCAATAAAGTTTTTTAACGGTAAAAGCCAAAACCAAAGAGCTGAACCAACCGCACAAACAAAAAGATGCGCCAGTAAAAACAACCCAAAGCTATGTTTACATAATGTACATTATAAGAACTCCTCTCAAGTATTGTCTTTTAAAAGTGTTGCGGGTCGTTATAATGTACATTATGTAAAATATTCACACGGCTACCACACAAGAAACTGCCGCATTTTCAAAGCCAATACATCCATAAGTTTTCGGGTGGAAGACCCCATATTCAAACTAATTTTTCGGCTTCGGACTCATGTATCTTTTCGATTAAGTTATCTGTAATATCTCCAACTAAATCCTCCAACAACTCTGAGTATTTCAAGTATTCGGGCCAGATTATTTTATCTAAAAGTTCGGTACTAACTTTAACCATTACTGTAGTATGTTTTTGACGATTGTAACGATAAGGTGTTAATTCGTATTTTCGACAAATTGCCATTAAAAGTGCTTTGTGCCAAGCATCTCCAGTTGACAATTTGTATTCTACAGTATTTTGAGGTACGCTGTGATTAACATATCTTTCCAATACTCGTTCTTTCGCCTTTATCGCAGCTAATCGCTCTCCAGCTGTAGCTCCACCTTCGATTAAAGCCTCTATCTTTTTTATTTTCTCTAGTACATCCATTTGCTTTGCCCCTGCTTCAGTCATATTTATAACAGCAAAGATAGTTTTCATCTTTAATAGATTTATTTCGAGCAAATAAACTAAGTGCTTCTATCTAACTTTCTACTACTGCTCGATTGCCTTCCGCAAGGGATCATTCCAAAAAGCAAAGCAAAACGACTCTCTCTATTTTTCCTAATGGTTGTATTACTTCACTTTTTGTAACGGATAAAGTTATCACTCGATTTTTATTAATTAATATTTGATAGTGCGGTTGGCTTGCGCGTGTTAATTAATCAAAATGAGTATCCAGGGGTTTGGGGGTGGAAGACCCCCATTGATAAATAACTGGGTAGCAAACCAAGCAACTTTAGTTGCCCGAAAAGGGTTTGCAAGGGTAAATTCTTTTGCCCTTTGCTTGTGCTGTTGGGTGCGGATATTTTGCATAATAGTGTTATAAGACTTCTTCAGTTTTATAACGGCTATTATGTAAACATAGCTTGGGGTGTTTTTTATGGCACATCTTTTTGTTTTTGAGCGATGGCACAGCTCTTTATTTTTTCTCATTTTCCTTTAAAATCAATGATTTCAAATGAAAAAAATAATGTGCTGTTTTCGGGTGGCTTACAAAAAGTGTGACCTAAAAAAAACAGGCTCTATGTCAAATATAGTGGGTAGTCAAATTTGAGTTTTCCACAAGTAAAGTAAATCATGTTTATAAAGTTGGAGATATTTTGATACCCTCTCGCCCTCTTTTTAGCGAGCTGTATTTTTGAATTTAACCCCTCCAATA
>JABSPQ010000238.1 GCA_013214205.1 Flavobacteriales bacterium | reverse complement strand
CCTGGTCTTATTTGCATCCTTCATACTTGGAATCAAAAACTGGAATACCACCCACATGTGCATTGCATTATTCCTGCGGGAGGACTAAATACTAAAGGTGAGTGGAAAACCACCAAAGGAGAGGCCGATTTTTTGTTTAATAAAATGGCATCATGGATGGAGATGCGGCTAGTTTTTTCACTAACAATCAAAATTTAAATCGCTATGTAAATCTATCCAGATCGCTTACCTTGCGGCCTGAATGTATTTCATACAAATTCCTTGCCTTGAAAAAGATCATTTTTGTTCTCATAATTTTAGTTACATCAACTGCTGTTTTTAGTCAGGTTGAATACGGTATTTATTTTAAAACAGGCGTCAGTAACATTTCAAATACAACTCGTTTTAATGCTGAATATAGTTTCTCTGGCGATTTCGGGTTTTTCACAGATTTTGAGGTAATTAATGAGCACTACTTTGTAGGTACGGGAATTCACATGCAATTAATTAAGGGGTTTGAAACTGATGAAGGCGACTATGAAGATCCCTTTACCGGGTTCAATTACACTTGGTATCAAGAGGAAAAGGTTCTTATTAGTTATTTGGCAATACCAGTCGATTTTGGTTTTAAAATAAAGTCGTTCAAATTTTACACGGGCCTTCAAGCGTCTATATTAATGACGAGCAAACAAAAATCTGTGTACGAAACCATATTTGATGGTAAAGATTTCGTAAACACAGAGGTTATCAACCCCCAAATTGACGAGTATGATTTTGGCTGGAGAATTGGCGCTGCATATAACCTTTTAGATAACATCGCCTTCACACTCGATTTTTACCAAGGCCTCAACAATATAATTTTGGCTGGTGATAATGGCGTCGCTAAAATATCTCAGGCAACTGCTGGCATCTCAGTAACGCTTTAACTTGCTATTTTCAATATAGTCTCCCGAAGTCGCTCTATGTGATCGGTACCCACCATACAACAGCCTCCTACGATATCTGCTCCAAGAGAGAGCCACTCTTCCGAAATTAAAGAGAACGAATCCGAATCGGCTACGCCCAGCCAAACTTTTGATTCGGCGTGATATACCTGCCCAGAATTGGGATAAACGATAATTCTTTTATTTCCGCTTTTAGTTTTTAAAGATTTTATTAACCCCGAGATATGCTGTGGTGCTGTACAATTTACACCTATAGCAAACACATTTTTATGATCGGCAAACAATTCTCCCGCTTGAGCAATAGGTGTACCGTCGTTCAAGTGTTTTCCGTCTTTGCACGAAAAAGATACCCATGCCTGCTTAGTTGTTTTATCCAATATTTTCGCCAACACCTTAGCTTCTTGAAAGCTCGGAATAGTTTCGCACGCAAAAAAATGCGCGTTAGATTCATCTAATATATTGATTCGAGGCAGATGAAAATCTTCGATTTCTTGATCGCTTTTTTGGTAGTTGCCATGATATTCTGAACCATCTGACAAAAACGCCCCGTAAGGCCCAATGCTCGCCGCAATTAAAGGATTGCCATCTTGGGTAGATCGTTTTATGGCCTCTTCTGCCAATTCAACCGTTTTAAAAATAAATTTCTTTGCTTCGTTGTCGCTATATCCCAATGCGTTAAACCCCGGAACATTGGCTTGATAACTGGATGTGATGATACATTGAGCACCCGATTCTAAATAAGCCAGATGAGCTTCTATTATTTGTTCAGGATCTGCAACCAACAATTTTGCCGACCACAAACTATGCTTTAAATCACAACCTTGTTTTTCTAGCTGGTTCGCTAATCCACCGTCTATTAGAAGGGGATATTTGATGTTTTTCAATTCGTTTTGCACCCACTTTATATTGCAATGTTAAATCCGAATTTACTAAATATTACTGACGCTTATAATGTTGACTATAAAAAGGTCAATTAAGATATTGATCTAAAGAATTCTGAAGTTTAAACCAACTATGCCACCATAATTAATGCCTGTACCTTCAATCACATTTTTATCTAGATCAATGAAACTTTTAGCTACATAAGGTTCAATAGAAATAAAAATAATGCTGCTTAAATTCATTCCGATAACTAAACTAAATTCTGCATTAAACAGTACATCACTGATGTCGCTGTTAGTTAAATTTGAAATGTTTGAGCTAGAAATTTCACTTCCATCTGCCATGATTGATAATTCTTCTTCAGAAACATTTACAGCTGCAACCACACCTAAACTAGGTGAAATATGAAATGCATTTTTTCCTATTAATCGGTAGTTAAACCTTAATGGAATACTTAAATAGTTTATTTCCACAACAGATTCTACCGGCACTGTTGCATCACCGGTGTAATCATCATCCCAGGTATATTCTAATTTATATCCCTTTTGAGAAAAGTAAATACCTGTAGAAAAACGAATCTTTTTTGTTGGGCCAACATTTATTCTTGCTCCTATAGAGTACCCGTCAATCTTTACATAACTGGTTTCGTTAATTTGTGCATAATCATGTTCGAGATCATCCACTGGATCTTCTGTGAAATCATATCTATACAAATCTACACCTCCACCAATTCCAAAATAGAATTTACTTTCTTGCGCTGTAGCTACAAAGGCTAATGAGATCAAACCTAATAGTATGCAACTTGTTTTTTTCATTTTCATCTTAAGCAATTCAAACAATCTCTTATTAATATATACACAAAGGTAAGCAAACCTGTATTGATGGCCTGCAATATGGAGGGGTGTTTCAGGGGTCAGGTGAATTTCTTAGGGACTAGGCAAAGAGTTTATGTAATCTGAATAGGAAAAACTTAATATCCGAGACACCTCTAAGATTAGCTCTAAAGAGTTTTATTTTGGCGTTAAAAGATTCTGCATTTGCATTTGTATT
>JABSPQ010000237.1 GCA_013214205.1 Flavobacteriales bacterium | reverse complement strand
CGGATATATGAATTCAATTCGGGAACGAGTATGTGGGATCAAAAAGGACAAGATATTGACGGGGAGGCTGATAATGATCGCTCAGGAGGATCAGTAAGTTTAAGTGATGATGGTTTAACGGTTGCTATTGGAGCAATTCTTAATGATGGAAGCGGTGCTGGAAGTGGTCACGTACGGATATATGAATTCAATTCGGGAACGAGTATGTGGGATCAAAAAGGAGGAGACATTGATGGCGAAGCTGCCGGTGATCAGTCAGGAGAATCAGTAAGTTTAAGTGCTGACGGTTCTACTGTGGCTATTGGAGCTTTTCTAAACAGTGGTTCCGGAATGTTGTATGCAGGACATATGAGGGTGTATAATTTTCCTATTATTCTAGCACCTTGTAATCTAGTCGCATCATCAGCGGAAACTTCTTCTATCAGTTGTAATGGAATGACAGACGGTCAAGTAACAGCAAGTGCAACAGGAGGTAGCCCTGGATACTCTTATTTATGGCACACAGGAGGAACAGCGGCACTAGAAACTGGATTAGGCGCAGGAACTCATACAGTAATTGTAACTGATGATGATAATTGCACTTCTAGTTCGATGGTAACATTAACTGAACCAGCGTTATTAAGGGCAGATGCCTCTGTTACCCGGGCGATAAGTTGTAATGGTGAAATGAGTGGTAATTTAACTGCATCAGAAACTGGTGGTACTTCTCCATTCAGTTATACTTGGAGTACTGGAGGACTAGCGGCACTAGAAACTGGATTAACATCAGGTAATTATTCAGTAATCGTAACTGATAATAACTATTGTCAATCTAGTGCAATGGTAGATTTACCTGAACCAGCACTACTAACAGCAACTTCCTCTGTAACTCAGTCATTAAAATGTAACGGTGATCTAGATGGTCAGGTAACCGCATCAGAAACTGGTGGTACTTCTCCATTCATTTATACTTGGAATACAGGAGGAACAGCGGCACTAGAAACTCATTTGGGCGCAGGTACTTATTCAATAACCATAACTGATTATAACTGGTGCACTTCTACTTCAGTGGTAACATTAACTGACCCAATTACCAATCAAACACCAACTGCCTCTACCTCTGTATTTTGTACTGCTAATTCTAGCACCACCATAACAATAAGTTCATCTAATACCGGCATCAACTATTATTTACGTAACAACGCCAACGACAGTATTGTTGCAGGCCCAACAGCTGGTACAGGCACAGGGTTAACATTTAATACCGGCAATATAGACAGCACTACTGCTTATAATGTATACGCAATAAACCCTAAGCCTGGTACTGCCTTAGATTTTGATGGGTCAGATGATTATGTTGAGATAACCAACCCCCATCCTGATTTTGATTTTGGCACTGGTGATTTCACGATAGAAGCTTGGATAAAAACAGACATAGCACTTAGTGCAGGAGTGGAACAGGCCGTAATAGCAAATACTTATGAAGGGTCCACCGTTTTTTGGCTTGGGCGTACGGGAAATAAGGTAGTATTCAATGTTGCTGGAACAGCTTCTCAAACCATTTCTAGTACAGTAATTAATGATGATAATTGGCACCATATTGCAGGAGTTAGAAATGCTGGTGCTATAGAATTGTATGTTGATGGAATAATGGATGGGAGTGGCAATGTTAGTTCAAATTCATTAGACACATCAAGCACACTTTCAATTGGGAACTTCGCTAATGATTTTCACTTCAATGGGCAAATAGATGATGTAAGGTTTTGGAATACGGCTCGAACAGAATCTCAAATAGTACCAGACATAAATACTTGTGTAGAAGGTCCTCAACCTGGTTTAGTAGCCGTTTATGATTTTGAAGATGGAACAGGATATCTAGCAAGAGATATGTCGCATAATGGACATGATGGTTCATTAAACAACATGGATGACACTGATTGGGTAACAGGAACTTCAAACTGCCCTACTTGTGATTTAGAAATGGCAATAACCGCAATAGTAACAATCGTTACAGTTGATGTTTCCGTAACCGCGGCTGATCCTATGTTATCTGCAAATTACCCCGATGCAGCCTACCAATGGTTGGATTGTGGTACCAACTCTGAAGTTGCTGCTGCTACATCACAAACATATACTCCTACTTATAATGGCAATTTCGCTGTAAGGATAAACGACGAGGGATGTATAGATATATCTGATTGTTACCCTATTCTTACAACCAGCATTGAAAACCAAGCATTGAATAATGCGTTTGTGTATCCAAACCCAACGCAAGGAGCTGTAAACATCGATCTTGGAAACTTAACAGATGTTACAATTACTGTAAGAGCCGCGGATAGTAAATTAGTGTACATTAAAAACAACATTGCTGGCGGAATTCATCAATTCGAATTAAGGGCTGAACAAGGAGTTTACTTTGTAGAAGTAATATCACCAGAAGGAACACAGCACTTTCAGATTATTAAGGAATAGTAAGTTGTTCGAAATAGTAAATTTAAGAAAGTCCATGCGCTATTACAGCAACAACAAAACCCAATTAACAAGTTATTGAAATGAAAAAAACAGCACTTATATCTTTCCTATTAGTAATAGTAACAATACTGAGTTACGGCCAAGTATTAGATCTAGCAGTAACTGCCTTTCCAACATCAGGATTAACTTCTGCTAATGTAGTTGTATCCACAGATTCATCAGAAATAGGAGTTAATTATTACTTAAGAGATGATGCCGATAATAGCATTATCGAAGGGCCAGTTGCAGGAGATGGAAATGGTATTAATTTTACTGCTGATTTAATTTCTGCTACCAAAACTTACAATGTATATGGTATCAAACCATCAACAGGATTATATTTTGATGGTACAGATGATTATGTTGGGATAACCTCCCATTCTGATTTTGAATTTGGAATTGGTGATTTCGCTATAGAAGTTTGGATAAAAACAGACATAACACTTGCTGCGGGAGTGGAACAGGCCATAATATCAAATACTATTTTTCATGTTGGGGGGATAGTAGAAACAGAGTTTTGGCTTGGTCGTATTGGAAATAAGGTAGTATTCAATATTTATGGGACAGATTCTCAAACCTTTTCTGATACAGAAATTAATGATGATAAATGGCATCATATTGTAGGAGTTAGAACTGATGGTAAGGTAGAGTTGTATGTTGATGGGGTACTGGAGATGGATTCCGAATTTTCTTTAGCTTCTTTAACTTTATCTGCATCAACTGACATTGCAATTGGGAATTACGCTGGTGATTTTCATTTCAATGGGCAAATAGACGATGTAAGGTTTTGGAATACCAGCCGTACTGTAGTCCAAATAGCAGCAGACATGAACTCTTGTATCACAGGTTCTCAACCCAATTTAGTTGCCGCTTATAACTTTAACGAAGGAACAGGAACTGAGCTAATGGATTTGTCAGGAAATGGACACAACAGTACATTAATCGGTATGGATGGTACTGCTGTTTGGGTGGATGGAGTAAGCAACTGTTTGGCTACAACTTATCAACTGAGCACAACACCAACTGTTACAATAGGCATCATGGATCAAACAGCTTCTATTTTGCCAACAACAGTTTGTGCTGGCGGTTCGGCAACAGTGTCTATTGCTTCATCAGAATTAGGAGTTAATTATTACTTACGCGATAATACAGACAATAGTGTTATAGAAGGGCCAATTGCTGGAGATGGAAATCCAATTGATTTTACTGCCGAAACAATATCTGATCGCAAAACTTACAATGTATATTGTATCAATCCATCAACAGGTTTGTATTTCGATGGTACAGATGATTATGTTGGGATAACCACCCATACTGATTTTAATTTTGATGATGGTGATTTCGCTATAGAAGCTTGGATAAAAACAGACATAACACTTGGTGCGGGAGTGGAACAGGCCATAATATCAAATACTTATTTGGAGATTACCGCATTTAAGCTTGGTCGTAGTGGAAATAAGGTAGTATTCAACGTTGCTGGGGCAAGTTCTCAAATCGTTTCTGATACAGAAATTAATGATGATATATGGCACCATATTGTAGGAGTTAGAACTGCTGGTAAGATAGAGTTGTATGTTGATGGGGTACTGGAGATAGATTCCGATTATTCTTTATTATCATTAAATGCATCAACCGACATTGCAATTGGGAATATTTTTGCTGGTGATTTTTATTTCAATGGGCAAATAGACGATGTAAGGTTTTGGAATACCAGCCGTACCGCAGCTGAAATAGCAACAGACATGAACTCTTGCATAATAGGTGCTCAACCCGGTTTAGTTGCAGCTTATAACTTTGAAGAAGGAACAGGATCTGAGGCAATGGATTTGTCAGGAAAAGGACACCACAGTACATTAAACAACATGGATAATACTGCTGCTTGGGTGGATGTGGTAAACAACTGTTCGGCTACATCTTATCAACTGAGCACAACACCAACTGTTACAATGTGTGTTATGGATCAAACACCTTCTGTTTTACCAACAACAGTTTGTGCTGGCGGTTCGGCAACAGTGTCTATTGATTCTTCAGAAATAGGAGTTAATTATTACTTACGCGATGATACAGACGATAGTGTTATAGAAGGGCCAGTTCCAGGAGATGGAAATCCAATTGATTTTACTGCCGAAACAATATCTGCAGATAAAACTTACAATGTATATGGTATTCGACTATCAACAGGTTTATACTTCAATGGTACAGATGATTATGTTTGGATGAACGGCCACTCTGATTTTGAATTTGGAATTGGTGATTTCGCTATAGAAGCTTGGATAAAAACAGACATAACACTTGCTGCTGGAGTGGAACAGGGCATAATATCAAATACTAGTTTTAATGTTGGGGGGATAATAAAAACAGTGTTTTGGCTTGGTCGTAGTGGAAATAAGGTAGTATTCAACATTGCTGGGACAGATTCTCAAACCTTTTCTGATACAGAAATTAATGATGATAAATGGCACCATATTGTAGGTGTTAGAACTTTGGGTAAGATAGAGTTGTATGTTGATGGGGTACTGGAGGGAGATACCGAATTTTCTTTAACTCCATTAAATCCATCAACCGCCATATCAAATTCCATATCAATTGGGAATTTCCATCATGATTTTTATTTCAATGGGCAAATAGACGATGTAAGGTTTTGGAATACCAGCCGTACTGCAGCTCAAATAGCAGCAGACATGAACTCTTGTATAACAGGTGCTCAACCCGGTTTAGTTGCCTCTTATAACTTTGAAGAAGGAACAGGAACTACGCTAATGGATTTGTCAGGAAATGGACACAACAGTGCATTAATCAACATGGATGGTACTGCTGCTTGGGTGGATGGAGTAGAGAACTGTTCGACTATCTTTCGAAAAATGTCTACCAAACCAACAGTTACTGTTGGTGTCGATACAGATTCTGATGGTATTAGTGATGCTTGCGATGCTTGTCCTAACGATGCAGACAATGATGCAGATGACGACGGAGCTTGCGGTGATGTAGACCTTTGTGAAGGGTTTGATGATATCTTAGATTCAGATGGAGATGGTACCCCTGATGGTTGCGACATAGAAGAATGCGACAACAAAGACAACAATGGAAATGGCGAAATAGATGAAGGCTTTACCCATTCGGATCTAAATATTACAGCAGTGGGCAATCTATTAACGGCCGATGAGCCTGAAGTTGATTATAGATGGTTAAATTGCGACGACAATAATTCACCAATTAGTTTAGCAACAGATCGGGCTTACACGGCCATTGCCAATGGTAATTATGCTGTGGAAATAACTAATGAGAGTTGTATTGATACTACCGAATGTATCACTGTAACAACTACCAGAATAGATTTGATCTCTAGCAACGGAGTATCCATATATCCCAATCCAAACAAAGGGTTAGTAAACATTGATCTTGGTACATTAACCAATGTTTCTATAACGATTAGAGCTGCCGATGGTAGATTGATTTATCAAGAAGCAAAAGTTTCTGACGGAATCCACCAAGTGCAAATAGACGCAGAAAATGGAGTTTACTTTATTCAACTTCAAACGGAAGATGCTCAACAGCACTTTCAGATTGTGAAAGAATAACTAATTCTAAATAATTCTTAAAAGCCCATTCGCCAATTAGCGGATGGGCTTTCTAATCGAAAAAAGTATTGAACAATTTACAACCGTAAATGGGTCGTTTAAAAATAAGGAGGGCAAACGCTCTCCTTATTTTTGTCTAATTAAGAAGAGAACGTTGGGTAGTCGAGTAAGCCAGGGGAATTTCACCCCTAACTTCTCACAGAACCGTACGTGAACCTCTCGACTCATACGGCTCTTCGAAGTAGTGATACCATTTTACAGGTATCGGCTGTGTAATTAGCTCATCCTCTTACGAGTT
>JABSPQ010000236.1 GCA_013214205.1 Flavobacteriales bacterium | reverse complement strand
CTTCACTGCATGTCTCACGACAAACCAGCTTGCGACTTACTAATGGTTCGAGGCACGACCCTCGCCCATAAGGGACTTGCACCCTCTAAATTAATAATTTACCTTTCGATAAATTAAAGATGCCCATACTGGGCACACACATTAAATAAACCATATGCGGTCTTAGCAATTTGAAAGGTTCGTGGTTTAAGTGATACGCAATTTCTGCTTGTGGTATTTGACCGCGCTGTAGCCAAAGTGCAGTTTGTCTTGTAACTTGATACTATGTACGAATTAGTTAACTTTATCAAAAACGGAACAAGCGCAGAAATTACTTTGCTGTGGTTATCTTCATCGGTGCCACACATGGTTTATTTGGGACGTTACCTTTCATTTTTCATACGACGAATCATATGGTTTTCAATTCATACAGATCATCTTTTTGAGCATATATTTTACACATTCTGTATCCGCAAAAAAGACCATTTTTGCATTAACCTTTATTTAAACCATGAAAGCATTAATCCGCTCCATTATTATTTTTGCCTCCTTTGTTGCGTTATTAGGCATTCAGTCCTGTTCTACAAAAAAAGCAAAAATATCAGATGATTTAAAAGAGTCATTCCAAAACCCACCAGCAAGTTCAAAACCCAAAACATGGTTCCATGCAATGAGCGGAAATATGTCCGCAGAAGGGTTAATAAAAGACCTTGAATCCATAGAAAGGGTTGGTATTGGGGGAATCTTACTTTTTAATGTGTCGCAAGGCATTCCTTATGGGCCAGTAAAATATAATTCTGACGAACACCACAAATTAATTGCGCACGCAGCGAAAGAATGCGAACGTCTTGGGTTGAGTTTCGGTGTACACAACTGTGATGGATGGTCTTCCAGTGGTGGCCCATGGATTGCACCTGAGCAGAGCATGAAAATGGTGGTTTCTTCAGAAGCTCAAGTTCAAGGTAAGTATGTCGAGGTTCAATTACCCCAGCCCACTACCCGTGAAGAGTTTTACAAAGACATCGCTGTATTGGCTTACCCTTCTCTGCGATCGGAAATAGATGATGTAGAAAACGCACCAATCATTACTTCGTCCGACAAAAAATTTGATATCGCCATAGCTACTGATAATCGTTGGGATGAAACTACCTTAATTCATAAAAACGGAGACTTAAAACCTTGGATTCAGTTTGAGTATCAATCCAAAAAAGAAATTCGGTCGGTATTCTTCCTCTCTAACGAGCGGCATGTTGTAGCAACTTTACAAACTTCTGATGATGGAATCAATTTTAACACCGTCAAAGAGTTAAATAGAGTCCGAACTGGCAAAAGAGAATGGGCCATCAATGAAAGTTTTCCAGCCATTAAGTCCCGTTTTTTTAGATTACAATTGAATATGGACATAGATATTAAAGAAGTGATGATTTCATCCTCTTCTTCTATCCCAAATTTTATTGGACGTACCAGTGCAGCCCGGGTAGATGATACGGACTTAGACGCCATTGGAGACCCAGCCGATGAAATGGTAATTGACAAAACCAAGATCATCGATCTCAGTGCGCACATGGACATAGACGGAAAATTAAAAACCACTTTACCTGATGATGGGACTTGGACAATACTTCGTGTTGGCTACACGGCAACTGGAGCCTATAACCATCCCGCCTCTAACGATGGGCGTGGCCTTGAATGCGATAAATTTAGTCGTGAGGCTTTCAAAATACATTATGATGCCTTTGTGAAGAAGGTTATTAATAGAAGCAAAACTTCTGCACCTAATGCGATGCAATACGTTGAAATTGACAGCTATGAATCGGGCGGCCAAAATTGGACAGAAAACATGGATTCCATTTTTGAGGCAAGATATGGCTATCAACTCACACACTTTCTCCCCCTGCTCACTGGTAAATTTGTTGAAAGCAATCTAGCTTCAGAAGCTGTTCTTCGTGATTTTCGAGAGCTAACGTGCGACTTAATGACCGAAAACTATTTTGCATACTTTGCTGAACTCTGCGAGCAGGACGGTATAAAAAGCTACATCGAACCTTATGGATTTGGGCCTGTAAACAATTTGGATGTAGGTGCTAAAGCCGATATTAACATGGGAGAATTCTGGATGGGCCGTGAAATGAAGATGGTACAACCCGCTGTTCATGCCTCACACATCTACGGGAAAAATGTGATTTCTTCCGAGTCTTTTACATCTGGACAATCAATTAATTGGAAAGCGAATCCTGCTATGGCGAAGATTTGGGGCGATAAAGCCTGGGCACTTGGGATAAATGAATTTATGTTTCACCGTTTTACACACCAAGCCAATACACATGTAAAACCTGGCATGACGATGTACCGTTGGGGATTTCATTTCGATCGCACCCAAACATGGTGGAACAATGCTGGACCTGATTGGTTTAAATACATTGCTCGCGGAAGTTATTTATTGCGGCAAGGGGTTCCTGTTTCAGACCTGCTCGTTTTTATAGGTGATGGCTCTCCAAACACGATATATACGAGAGATCAGTTTGAACCTGAATTGCCACAGGGAATCAACTTCGATTGTGTAAATGCTGATGTATTGGTCAATCGAATCCAATTAGATAATAAAAAACTTGTTCTACCGGAGGGAACATCATACCGTATGCTGATGCTTCGAAATAGTGAGCAGATGAAATTATCCACCTTAAGACGGATTGCACAATTTTCGAAAGCTGGTGTAACCATTGTTGGAGACAAGCCAAAGCATCCCATTGGATATGGCACATCAAAAGAAGATAGTGTTGAGTTTTTTAACTTAGTAAAAGAAATCTACAATCTACCAAATGCTTATTCTGAAATTGATTGGTCAACTATACTTGAAAAAGAAGAAGTTGCACCAGACTTTAAAATAGCCAACAGAAAAGAAAGTCCATTCATGCATCGTCGTTTACCAGATACTGATATATATTTCTTTTACAATCCCGATTCTGTTTCTCAACGATTTGAATGCAATTTCAGAATTCAAAATAAAATCCCAGAGTTGTGGGATGCAATAACAGGTGAAGTTAGGAAGTTGGGGCAGTTTAAAACCAATGATGCCACCACTACCGCTTGGATAAATCTCGAAGCAGAGGAATCTATTTTTGTGATATTTAGAGAATCTGCTCAAGGCATCCCATCTGTATCTGAGCCCAACGAATTACGAAAAGGGGAATATTTCCTAAGCGAGGAAAACAAGCTATTTATGGAAACCGATGCTAACCAACCTGTATTAGAAATCAAAGGCAGTTGGGACATTGAGTTTTTAAAAGAACATGACTATGCAGCAAAACATGTTTTTAATAATCTAACAGATTGGATAGATCATGATAACGAGAACATCAATTATTATTCGGGTACGGCCGTTTACAATAAAGTGTTTGAATGGAACCATGGTATAGATTCCTCTAGAAATCGTTATATCCTTGATCTAGGAAATGTGAAAATCGTAGCAGAAGTGAAACTAAATGGAGAGAATTTGGGTGTACACTGGATGCCTCCGTTTAAAGTTGATATTACCGATGCTTTAAAGAATGGAAAAAATCAGCTTGAAGTGAAGATTACAAACCAATGGACGAACAAACTTATCGGAGACGAACGTTTCCCTGCTAGCTATGATTATGAAATAGAGTATCTTCCTAAAAGCGACATGATGGACTGGTATGTCAACAATGAGCCTATGCCAGACGGCCAAAGAACGACTTTTTGCACTGGTGTTTTTTACAGTAAAGATGATCCCCTTATGCCATCAGGATTATTGGGTCCTGTTCAAATTAACTTGAAGACAAGGAAGGTTCTGTTGCATTAAATAGACGTAACAAATCATACGAACATTGCTAAATTTGTAAGTAATAAAACAAAAGGTAGTCGAGTAAGCCAGGGGAATTTCACCCCTAACTTCTCACAGAACCGTACGTGAACCTCTCGACTCATACGGCTCTTCGAAGTAGTGATACCATTTTACAGGTATCGGCTGTGTAATTAGCTCATCCTCTTACGAGTT
>JABSPQ010000235.1 GCA_013214205.1 Flavobacteriales bacterium | reverse complement strand
TAGCTTCTTTTTTAGATTATTCTCTTTTCGTTGAGCTGATTTTAACTCTAAAAAACTCTCTTTTATTATAATTTCAAACACCTTTCCCATACCATAAATTTACACAAAATATAATGCCTTATGAAATTAAATTGGTATTATTGTAACCATGGCTGATGATACAACAACATTATTGATTCTCTGAATATTATCATCGCCTCCTACCTTTTTATTCTGCATGATATTTAGATCGATTCGAGAGCTTTCTCCAAATCAAACGTAAAACTTACCTAGCCATTTAGTACATTAGCTTCTACAATCATCAAGTGAAAATAGACAAGGACAACATAGGAAAGCACCTCAAAGCTGGTGAGGATGCCGCGTTCCAATTCATATACGAGAACTACTACTCTCTTTTGGTAGATACTTCGTACAGAATTCTGAAAGACCTTGCTCAGGCCAAAGACATTGTTCAAAATGTGATTCTTACGGTTTGGGAGAATAACGAGAACGTTAAGGAAGATCAAAACATCTTTTTCTATTTAAACCGTGCGGTGCACAACCGAACGCTCAAGTTTATAAGGGATACTGGGAGAAAGAACAAACGAAAGGATCGATATTTAGACACTGTAGACGACAATTTTCAGTTTGATGCCATGGCGGAAAACGAGTTATTGGGTGTACTAAACAAGGCTTTAAGTGAGTTGAGTGAAAAGCAACGAGATGTGTTTAAAATGAACCGGTTTGAAGGGTACACTTACAACGAAATTGCAGAGCATTTAGACTTACCGATAAAAACGGTAGAATACAGCATGAGCGTGGCTATTAAGAAGATTTATGGAGCTGTTAAAACATATTTACACGTGATAGTTATAGGGTTAATTAATCTTTTTCAAATATTTTAGGGTAAAAACTAACGATTGGGGTATTACACACACATAAGATAAGATGGAACAAGAAAATAACAATACAGTGTTAATACACAAATACTTACTAGGCGAAGCTACAGAGGCTGAATCGCTAGAGTTGAAACAACTTCTGGATACTGATGAAGCTGTTAAAAAAGAATACCTCGAATTAAAAAGAGTTGTTGAATTAAGCGAAACCAATGAAGTAGTTCAACAGATTGATGCCAAAGCAGAGTTTGCGAAGTTTAAAGGGGTTCGCCCTGCGAGAAACGAGACTAAAGTCATTCCGATTTCTCAAGGAATGCAAACAATGAAAATTGTACTTAGAGTTGCCGCTCTAATTGTTTTAGGTGCCTGCCTATGGTATGTAAGTTCTCAAGAAAGCACTCTCCCAATATTGGCAGAAGCAACTACAGATAAGAAAGTAGAAAAGGTTTTGACGGATGGATCGATAATCACGATCAACGCGAATTCTAAATTGAGTTACCCCGAACAATTTGCTGCCGATGTTAGATTAGTTGAATTAGTTGGTGAAGCTTATTTTGAAGTTGAATCTAACAAGAATCAGCCTTTTATAATTGCTGTTGGCAATAGTCGCATTAAGGTTACTGGAACAAAGTTTAATGTCAATGCGAATAATCCTGATTCGATTGTAGTTACTGTTAAAAAAGGAAGCGTGTTGTTTTACAACTTGGCAGATGAAGCTATTGCAACTGCAGAAACACATGGTTTAACTGCCGATAAAAAAGGTACGTTGATGGCCAACAACTCTGCCATTTCGTTCGAAACTAACGACCATGAAAATTATTTGTACTGGCAAGATGGGCGTTTAAGATTTAGAAACAGTCCACTAAAAGACATTGTAAAAAAGCTAAACAGCGAATGGAATCTAAATTTGGTTCTCAACAATCCTAAAGTTGAGGAATGCAAGCTCACCGTGAGTTTCGACCAAGACGACGACATCTTGCAGTTGTTAGAAATAACACTAGACATTTCAATTGAGAAAGTGGACGGTAAGGTTATTATCAGTGGAGACGGGTGTTAGTTACAAATCCCTAACAAGAAACATACTTCTTTGTAAATCTTAATACCTTAGCTGCTGCCTACTCAATTTTGGGATTCGGTTTTAATATACCTGGCTTGGACACATTGAATCGATTTTTCTTCATTTCAATTCTTTTTACCGTTTTTATAATCGGTAAAACAAGCGCGCAATCTGATATTTTACTAGAAACAAGAATTTCAATCGATGCTCAAAACATCCCTTTGGGAGATGTGATTGAAATGATTGAAAAACAATCTAGCGTACAGTTTATGTACAAAAGTTCTTTATTCCCCGACGAAGAAAAAGTAAGTATCTCGGCGGAAGACAAAAGCATTGAAGAACTTTTGAATGAGCTTTTCGAAAACTATTACCTCAAGTTTACCGAATATCAGGATTTCATTATTATAGCAAAAGAAAAAGGACAAACGTCAATTGTTAAGCTTAAAAAAAAGCCAAAGACGGTCCCTGAACCTAAGATTGATCCAATTAAGGAACCTATAGAACCAATAGCCACAATTCCCACTGCCCCTGTAGATACAATAAAACCTCATGTTATAGACAGTAATTTTATTAAGGAATTTAACACTATCCATAAGTCGAGAATTAGAACTTTGTTAACTTTTACGATCGACTCTTCAATTACTAAGCCCACTGATTCAATAGGTTTAGATTCGGCTTATAAAGCTCCAAAACCTATTGAGATGTATTTCTCAGTTGGTTTAAACATGGCGTATTTGTTTCCTTTTACCGGAAGTGAAATTAAGATTACCAATGATGTTGAATTTTCTCAACGGCTAGGTTCAATATACACTGGTGGGCTAGAAACGATGTTTCATGTTAACAAATGGGGAATTGGGATTGGAGTAAACTGGACAACGATGGTGAACAAATTGACCTCCGATTTCCAAATCGATTCTCTCGTTTACAAGAAGGTTATTACGGTGGTCGATTCTTTCGGTATAACGGATGGAGTTGATAGCAACTGGACGTATTTAACCAACGACGATTCCTATTTTAAGGATACTCTGGTAGATGATGCCCACGAATCTCGAACTTACTATCACTATTATGAATTCCCTCTTACATTAAGCTTTGATGTGCTTGAAACTGAAAAGTCCCGACTTTCGTTAACGTTTTCTTACATGCCAGGATTGCTCAATTCTACAACCTATTCTACTTTAGATTCAAATGGATTTATAGACGACAATTCGGCAGCTAGTGTTTATGAGATCTCGCAAGCTTTAGCTTTAGGCCTAGTGAGCAATGTAAAGGTTGCGCACAATTGGGAAATGGGGTTTTACACTAGTTTTAAAAAATACATTACCGACGTTTTTGTTCAGTCATACCACCCCCGTTCCAAAGGATATTATGTTAACATGGGCGCACATTTAACGTATAACTTTAAACCAAAGAGGCAACCTAACCAACCAAGCAAATGATGAAAAGAATTATATTCAGTCTTATTCTACTATTATCTTCGTTTCAACTGGTATATGCTGGAACCGAAATATGCGGCAATGGAATTGATGATGATGGCGATCTTTTAATTGACTTACTCGATTCTCTTGATTGCTCTTGCACAGCATCCTCTACAGACTCTATTAGTATTCTTTACAACACTTATTTTGAGGATAAAAAAAGCTGCCCGATGGGAACCGATAAACTGATAAGGCTTGAACATTGGGAAAACCAAAGCTCATATTTCGGGAAAGATGCATGGGCAGATTATTTCCATCATTGCGCAACTGCACCACTTCAAATTACAAAACCAAACCTCGACGACTACCCTACCGATCCTGAAGGTAATGTGTCTAATGGCATTGTTGGAACCATATGGTACCAAGGATGGCGAGAAGGATTTGGACAGTGTTTAAAATCAAAATTGCATGCCGACGCCTATTACGAATTCAATGTTGATATTGCATGCACAACGGTTAATGAAGACCAAGATGACCTCTTTTCTTTTTGCGGTGATAGTGCTGATTTTCCCGATGATTTCGACTCTATTGATGTAACCATTTATGGCCATGCAGATTGTTACGAATTTCCTCTAAAGAATTATTTAAATGAATGTCCAACAGAATCCCCTTTTAATTGGATCGATCTCGGACATTTCAGATACGACCCCCAAGCGGAATGGTCTAGAAGGGCAATAAGATTTAAGGCGCCTGCAGACATTCAAAGTATAATGATTGCAGCACCTTGTAATTTGGAAGGCACTAATTTTATGGTGGCTAATTATGGATGTGCTAATCTTTTTCTGTTCGACAATCTAATCTTGAATGCGGATATATCTAAGTTTGAAACAACCATTTCGTCGAGTGGACACCTCTGTATGAATGACCTTGTTTTGACCGGTACACCAGACACTATTGCCGCTAACAGTTCTTTCCTGTGGTACAAGGATGGAGTTGCACTTATCAAGGAAAATACTACACAACTTAAAATATCAGAAAAAGATTTGGGCACGGGTTTGTATACCTTAAGGTTTGGATTTGATGGACCTACGTACAATGCCACCAATTTCCTTGTTTCGCAATATGACATTGACCTTGAGTTGGAAAAAACTGACCAAAATTCAAGTTTAGCCTGCGATGGACAAATCTCTGCTGCAATGGATGGTGGTGAAGGCCCCTTTCAGGTAATTTGGTCGACCAACATCGACACTATTTTTGATGTACCACAAAACATTACAATTAGTGAACTTAATTTATGTGCTGGAGATTATGGCATTACCATAATCGATGCAAATGAATGTATCGACTCTACTTCTATTACCCTTGGGTATACTTGCACCGATTCAATTAACGGAACGGTATTAGGTCACAATAAACTGTTACCAAAGGCAATGGTATATTTATATTATGATGATTCCCCTATAGCTATTGATTCTACAAATGTTGAAGATGGAGTATTTGGCTTTCAATATTTCTGCCACGACAATTATGTTTTAAAAGCTGTTGCTCTTGGGGATGACGCCACAAGATTTGACAAAACTTATTATTTCAGTAGGACGTTATTCGACAGTGCTTATTCGATTGGAATGACTGGAACTGTGTTTGACCTAAACATTCGTTTAATTCCCGCTGTAGGCATTTTTGATAGCTGGTTAGATAACATTATATCCATGCAGCCAAATCCTGCATCCGATATCATTTCAATAAATACAGGTTCGGCATCCAACCACATTATTCGAGTAAATATTATCAGTAAACATGGCGAGTTAGTTGCTCAACATAATGGAAGTTCTGCTCAAAAAGAAATTGACCTTTCGCAATTCGAAAACGGAATTTACTTTGTTCAAGTAATTACAGACGAAGGTAAAATTTCGAAGAAAGTAGTATTGATAAAATAGCTCGCAGCTTCTTTTACATACCTTCTTAATACTCGTCGTTTGTAAGAATGTCGTTGATCACAACGCTTAATATTTCTGGATTCTGATTTTTGTTTGTCAGAATAGCAATCAAGTTTTTTCTTGTAAGATCTCTAACAATGTAATTGCTAAAGCCCAGCCATTCACCGTCGTGCTCTAAATAAACCACGCCTTCATCGTTGTATATATTAACGCCAAATCCATAATTCCCTTTACCCATATCATTCTTCAATCTATACGGACGCGATGCCTCTGCAAGTAAATCTTTCTTAACTAATTTCTCCGTGTACAATGCTTGATCCCATTTAAAAAGATCTGCCACGGTAGAATATATACCACCATCGCCAACAATTCCATTGGAGCTATGAAAATCCATCGGCACCTCCTTTTCGCTGTAGCCATGTGCCCTGTTTAAAATATTCGCATCATTATTACCAGTTGTGAGTACAGTATTATTCATTTCCAAAGGACCAAAAATTTCATCTTCCATAAACTCGCCGTATGATTTTCCCGATACACGTTCAACAATAATTGGAATTAACACGTAACCTGTTTCATTAAACTCCCATTTTTTCCCTGGCTCAGATACCATAGGCGGAGCCTTTTCTACCAACATATTTAATACATCTATGTTGTAAAACAATGTTGAATCAGAGTTTTCCAATTCTGCCATTAACCAATTATAATCTGGCAATCCACTAGTAAGCTGTAAGCACTGTCTAATCGTAACTCCTTTATAAGGTAACTCTGGAAGGTACATTTGCAGATCATCATCGAGATCTAACTTCCCTTTTTCTTCCAAAATCATAACCGACATGGCGGTCATCTGAAAACTTAAATTTGATAAACGAAATCGAGCATCGGGTGTTAAAGTGTCTTTCGTTTCGAAATTGGCATATCCAAAACACTCTTCGTAAATAACCTCGTTGCCCTCAGAAACCAGAACGCAACCGTTTAGTTTATTTTGTTGGTGCAATAAATTGAGCATGGAGCCAATCATTTCAGCTTTTTTGCTCGATTTTTTTTCAACAATGGGCGCTTCCGACTCGCCACACCCCCAAATTAATGTCGATATAAATATTAATAATACACTTAAACGCATTGGCAATTTGAACTTTAGAACAGCAAGATAAAAAAATAGCCGTTAAAATTCCTCAGAAGAACATTAGTATTTACCGATGTTTTTTTCTTTACTTCTCTTAAATAAGAAACAATGGAACTAAACATTTTCTTTCTTTTTTTGCTTTTCTTCTTTTGTGGCTTTCAGTTTGTTAATCTCTTTATCGCTTTTCTGCATAGATTCTTTCAAGTTTCCCAACTCCAAAACAATCCTTTCGTTAGTCGTAATTTGAGAAGCTACTTCCTTCTTTCTTTTCTCAAGCGTTCTTTCTAGGTCTGATATTATCTTTTTATTTGTTATAGCAGCACTTTTAAGTGACAACACAACGGTATTTTTACTCGATAAATCGCCTTTTATTCGTCTTAAGTCGCTTTCTAGATTAACTATATTTTTTTCCTGATCTGAATTCAAATTTCTTAATGAATTTATTTCTGCTAAATATTTTTTTAGCGATTCAGCTAGAACTTGTAAAGGGTCTATTGTCTCCATAATTCTAATATCTAATTATTATTGTGTCACCTGTTCTAATGAAATGATTGTTGTCGAAACTATTAAGCCCTGAAATGTCTGTGTGCTTTGCTCCATCCCCATGATGATACTCCGCAAAGTTTCGCCTTTTTGTACCACATGAATAGTTTGCCCTCCTACAGATTTAAACCCAGTATTCGTACCACCTCCTAGTATACCCTGATCATCTATTTGTCCACGCAAATCGTCAAGATCACCATTCAATCCAGTAATTTCTATTTGCCTTTCGGAAAGCTGCTTTTCTAGCAGTTCGAGATGTGAAACAAGCATTTCATTTTTAACTTCACTAATCACTTCAACCTCTCCAGGCACCACATTCAAACCAACCCAAGCACCCGATACAATTACAGCAATAGCTGTTGAGACGGTAGCGTATATTTTTAAATTTCTCCGTTTTTTTTCAACCATTTTAATCAATCCAAACGAAGTCAAATCGGCTTTGCAATTCGGACAATCTGTGGTTCCTTCTTCCAAGTAGTTGTGATCACATACAGGACACCCCATAGTATCTTTAATTAATTCACCCTAACCATTTTAATAATAAGGTGTTAAATGTAATTATTATTTCACATAGTCGAGTAAGCCAGGGGAATTTCACCCCTAACTTCTCACAGAACCGTACGTGAACCTCTCGACTCATACGGCTCTTCGAAGTAGTGATACCATTTTACAGGTATCGGCTGTGTAATTAGCTCATCCTCTTACGAGTT
>JABSPQ010000234.1 GCA_013214205.1 Flavobacteriales bacterium | reverse complement strand
CTGCGCAGCAGCTAAAGCCAATTTAGCTCGTACTTCGATACTGCAACAGAATTAATTAACTTTATCAAAAACGAAACGAGCGCAAAATTTACTTTGTTGTGGTTCTTGGAGACTATGCCGCACTGTGTTTATTTTGGCGTTGTAAGTCATAAAAATGAAACACCATTTATACTTTCTGCTTTGCATATTAATTCTTGCATCTTGCAAACAATACAAGATTAAAGAATTAGACGGCTGTTGGAGACTTGATCATTATCACGAAAGCAAAAATCCTACCTTTCCATATAATCTTTCTTTTGCTGGAGACACTTTACATCTAATGGATGGATATAACTTTAAGCATCAATCAAATTACTCTTTCAACAACGACAGTTTAAAACTGATTTTCTCCAATGGAAAAACTTCCATGGTTAATTTTGAGTTTAATTCTGACACCACCTTTTTGTTTGGAGAAGCCACATTCTATAGAACATTAAAGGGTAATTGTTTATCCACACAACCCTATGATTTGATAGGATACAAAACAAATAAATTGCTAAACATCGAGCGTAACACTAGCGTTATTCATCTAATAAAAGTTCACGATACAGCTCAAGTAATGATAAATGATTTAACGCTCGACCTTAAATACATTCCTGAGTATCTAATAAACGGTCATGAGCCTCGACCCTCTTTATGGGTTTACATTGGTAAGGGAATTGAGTTCAAGGATTTATTAGAAACGTATAAATGGATTCGCGCGTGCCAGATAAATCGAGTTACTTTAATTGTAGGAAATAAATTCTTTGAAGAGTTCTATATTCAAAGAGATTATATAAGTATTAATGACTCCACCATGGATGTATTTCTAAGAAAAGAAGGCTTTTCACCGTTACCTCCAACAAAAGACTATTCCCTCAACAGTACCATTGTTACAATCAAAGATTCAACAGATCTAATAAAGCTAAGAACACTTGTTGACTCTATTAATTATTTGGTTCAAATAGATAAACAACTTGAACTGTTAGAATATTTAGAACTCAACGAGATAATTAGAGGTAAGAGAAACGTAGTAAAAGAAATAAAACAACTTACAGCAAATTTTAAACTGGATTAAAAACAGATTTTTCAATAAACGCTCTAGGAAATTTGATAATGAATAATATCACAAATAGACTCTGGTTCTTTTTTGTATTTACACTTGTACTCAATGGTTGTTATCATAACACAACATTAACCAATGAGTTTTTTGAATACTACTATAGTGAAAACAACTTTGCTATCAATGATACGGATGACTTGCGTTATGATTCTCAAATTGAAATTTTCAGAATCCAAACGACTATTCTTGAAAAACTATTGCCCGAATATATTTACACGAGAACAGAGCTCCTGAGTAACTATATAGAATACACTAACATAGAAACCGCAATTGCACTGAACAAGGTCGATCTATCAAAATCACTTGTTGTGACTTCACCTCTTTTCAAACAAGAAAATGAAGACTTCATAAAATTATTTTACGGCCTCCAAGTCAATGACAGTTTGGAACGTCATCAACTCGCTATTGATATAGCTGGGATATTCTCCTCAATTACTTATAAAGGAAGAATTGAAGAACTAATCAATTTCAAAGATAAAGATGTTGTATCCATAGAGTTATTCCATGATGATCTCAGTTGGAGAATTTATGATTTTAAATTTGACACCTCCAATAAGCTGATTAAAATTGATATTCTTGGCGGGGTAAAACAACAAAAAATCATAGAAGGTTATAAAAGAAAATAACGACTTACAGTCGAGTAAGCCAGGGGAATTTCACCCCTAACTTCTCACAGAACCGTACGTGAACCTCTCGACTCATACGGCTCTTCGAAGTAGTGATACCATTTTACAGGTATCGGCTGTGTAATTAGCTCATCCTCTTACGAGTT
>JABSPQ010000233.1 GCA_013214205.1 Flavobacteriales bacterium | reverse complement strand
TATATTTGATTGGACACACTAAATGACACAACAACAAACTCTTATTATGCCTCTTATGAATATGTTCACTCATAAGACAAAGATAATCACTTAGTTTCTAAACCCCGAAGCAGAGCTTCGAGGAATTCTCTTGATTAAAGAAAATTTAGTATTGAGATGTGGCCTACCAGGCACCAAGGTGTTTGCCAACAATTCGGATGTAAATCTAATAGCAGAATACCCCTATACGTTAGGTCTTAACTTGGGCTTGTTCTTTCTTCTGTAAACAGTATTTAAGTTTTCGGATCAAGTATGAATTTCGAATCAACCGAGACCTACTCGATTCTAATTTCCGATATATACTTTCTTTGAAACCGAGCCTACTCTTACGATGTACAACCCATTAGATAAAGAAATTGAATTGGTTCCGTTAACAAGGTTGGAACGATGAACCATTCTTCCTGATATGTCTGAAATAAACACTTCCCCTTCAGCATTCGAAATAATTACTTCCTGTCCAAATGAATATATCTTAGCATCATTAGTTAAAGTGATATCAGCAGAAATTAATACGTCCAAGGGAACAGATTTCACACTTGGATCATCGTCATACCCATATCCATGAATAGTATAAGATGTATCAGATATTGAGGATGAAAGCATAACCCAACCATAGTGATCACTGCCCTTAATGTCGAACCGAACTCCTAAATACTTTTCGGTGTCATCAACCCAATCGCCAACGGTTGAATCACCAATTAAATAGAAAAGACCTACCGAGTAAATTTGATAAGAGTTGCTATTTCCATTCAGAAACTCCATTCCTGATGTAACCGAAGATCCAGAGCTTAATACATAACCATATTGTAAAGTAGAAGAAAAATATCCAACAACTCCATTACTAATTGGCCAAACCGCAGCCCACGGATACCCATCTTCACCACTTCTAGTATAATACGTCATGCGGAAGTCAAAATCGACAATTCCATCATTGTTCATATCAAGTAAAAAACCATCACCCATTTTAAGTGTTATATCGGGCGATATATCTTTAACAACCAATGAAGCATTAACATCTCCTGCAATAGGTAGCAACGCGGCTACACTTGAATACGACAATAGTCTTTTCAGAATTTTGGATTTCATTCGATGGTTTTTTAGGGTTTACAATATCAAACAAATGTAATACAATCACATTAAACTTTGTCAACAGCATAGGATACAAGTAATTCTGTTTGATGCAATTACCTCATTTCCCTACATAATCCAATTATGAAAAAGCGTTGGGTATAACATTATTGACTTCAAACAAATTAGATTTGCCATATAGGGTAATCACTTGTACGAGTGTCATATTATTGAAACCATCTTATTCAAAAAATTATTCAAGCGTAATATCAAAACTTTCAAAATGAAAACCCTTTCAATAATAATTTTAGCCATTTCTATTTGCCTATCGTCTCAAGCTCAAAGTCGAGTAAGCCAGGGGAATTTCACCCCTAACTTCTCACAGAACCGTACGTGAACCTCTCGACTCATACGGCTCTTCGAAGTAGTGATACCATTTTACAGGTATCGGCTGTGTAATTAGCTCATCCTCTTACGAGTT
>JABSPQ010000232.1 GCA_013214205.1 Flavobacteriales bacterium | reverse complement strand
TATATTTGATTGGACACACTAAATGACACAACAACAAACTCTTATTATGCCTCTTATGAATATGTTCACTCATAAGACAAAGATAATCACTTAGTTTCTAAACCCCGAAGCAGAGCTTCGAGGAATTCTCTTGATTAAAGATGCCCATACTGGGCACACACATCACCTAAAATACATAGTTGCCCCTATGGGAGAACAACGTATTTTAGCGAAGCATTATGCGATATACTAAAAGAAACATAAGTACTAAAATTAAAGAATAAACAGGGTAATGCTTTTTAATTCAATTGACTTTGCGATTTTCCTACCGGTGGTTTTCATCCTTTATTGGGCTGTAGCAAACAGAAACTTGAAACTGCAAAATTCCCTAATTGTTGCAGCAAGCTTTTTGTTTTATGGCTGGTGGGACTGGAGGTTTTTATCATTGATTTTGTTCAGCACTCTTATTGACTATTCAGTTGGTTTGAAGTTAAGGACTGAAGAGCGGCAATCAAAAAGGAAATTGCTTTTATGGATAAGCATACTAGTAAACTTAGGGTTTCTCGGTTTCTTTAAATACTATAACTTCTTCTTAGACAATTTCATTTCTGCATTTTCACTTTTCGGAACAGAAATAAAAGCTAATTCTTTAAATATTATTCTACCTGTCGGAATTAGCTTTTATACATTCCAAACTATGAGCTATACGATTGACGTGTACAAAAAAAGACTTGAGCCAACGAAAGACTTAATAGCATTCTCAGCTTTCGTGAGTTTTTTCCCACAGTTAGTCGCTGGTCCAATTGAAAGAGCAAGTAATTTATTGCCACAATTTTATATAAAACGAACCTTTGAATACTCTAAAGCCGTTGCCGGAATGCGTCAGATACTTTGGGGTTTATTTAAAAAAGTTGTGATTGCTGATAACTGTGCAGAATTTGCAAATATAACTTTTAACAATTCTGGTGATCATTCTGGCAGTACATTAGTTCTTGGTGCAATTTTTTTCACGTTTCAAATTTACAGTGACTTTTCAGGTTACTCTGATATTGCAATTGGAACCTCACGCCTTTTTGGTTTTAATTTAAAGCAGAATTTTGCTTTCCCATACTTCTCCAGAGATATTGCTGAGTTTTGGCGACGTTGGCATATCTCCCTTTCAACGTGGTTTAGAGATTACCTCTATATCCCATTAGGTGGTAGTCAAGGTGGAACGGGTAAGAAAATAAGAAATACATTTATCATTTTTGCTGTTAGCGGTTTTTGGCATGGTGCGAATTGGACATTTATTGTTTGGGGGTTACTGAATGCGATATACTTCTTACCCCTTTTATTAACAAATAATAATCGTAATAACTTGGAAATAGTAGCAAAAGGGAAATACTTACCAAGTGTTAAGGAATTAATTCAAATACTAGTAACTTTTGGACTAACTGCTTTCGCTTGGATATTTTTTAGAGCAGAAAATATTGAACATGCTATTGAGTATATTTCTAAAATATTCTCAAAATCACTCTTTAATGTTCCAAATGGAAGTGATTTTATCGGTACGTCTTTGCACATTTATTGGATACTATCCTTATTGATGCTGTTTATTACGGTTGAGTGGGTCGGAAGGAATAATGAATGTCCACTTAATAATATTTCGTTAATTCCTTTCAAACCGATAAGATGGGCTATATACATCCTGATATCTATTCTTATTGTGAGTTTTATAGGTGGACAAGAAAAATCTTTTATCTATTTTCAATTCTAGGCAATGAGAAAGTTCATCATCAACATACTGTTATACCTAGTTATTTTGGTATTTGCAATTCAATATTATGACCTAACAATCTCTTTATTGATTAATCACCTATCAACATATAAGGTTAACGAAAAACATATTGTCATCGGTCACTCTCATCCAGAATGCGCATTTAATGACGCCATTATTGCCGATTTCAAAAACGTATCTAGTTCAGCTGAATCCTATTTTTATACAAAAGCAAAACTTAGTAAAATATTAGAAGAAAACTCTAATATAGAAACTGTATTTATCGAATTTTCAAATAATCAAATTGAAAGCAATCAGGATATGTGGATCTGGGAAGAACCGTATATGTCAAGAAATTATCCTCAGTATGCCCCTTTTATGGATTATAGCGATAAAACGTTCTTGTTTAGAAAAAATCCAATTGATTATTTAAATTCATTTGGTCTTTCTCAAAGAAAAAACATAAGTGACCTATCATTTAAATCATATGATTATACAGATCATTGGGGAGGATATCTATCAATTAACAAGAACAAAGTCTATTCTTTCCTCAACATTAATAATAGAGGTGACTCCCTTCTGTACAATAACATATCAAAAAGTAATCTCGATTATCTAGATAAGGTTATAAAAATCTGCCAAGAATTTAAAAAAAATGTTTTTTTAATCAGAAGCCCAGTGCACGAGCAACATAACAGTCTGAAAAATAAACTTATCTATCAAAATATTTTAAAAACCCGATACGGCAAGATCGATTTTTTGGACTTCTCGCGCTTCCCCTTAGCAAATAGTCAATTTGCTGATTTAGAACACCTAAACGCTAAAGGAGCAAGAACTTTTTCATTGTGGTTTAACAAACTTCTCCACCAAGGTTTATTAAAGGTTTCTTACAAACAAAAATTCATCAATAAAGCAATTAATGAACGAAGCACTACAAAGTCGAGTAAGCCAGGGGAATTTCACCCCTAACTTCTCACAGAACCGTACGTGAACCTCTCGACTCATACGGCTCTTCGAAGTAGTGATACCATTTTACAGGTATCGGCTGTGTAATTAGCTCATCCTCTTACGAGTT
>JABSPQ010000231.1 GCA_013214205.1 Flavobacteriales bacterium | reverse complement strand
ATCACGCTGAAGAGCAATTGAATAAATGGATTGAAAAGACACTCGAAGTCGAAATTGAACAGTTTTATACAGCGGCAAATTCAATCAATTACAATAAATAAAATATTCTAAATTTCTTTAACAACAGGAATACAAATGCAAATGCAGAATCTTTTAACGCCAAAATAAAACTCTTTAGAGCTATCTTAGAGGTGTCTCGGATATTAAGTTTTTCCTATTCAGATTACATAAACTCTTTGCCTAGTCCCTAAGAAATTCACCTGACCCGTTCTTGTTGGTAACAAACCAGTAAAGAAAAAAGACAATTGGGAGAAAGAGCGCAAAGTCTATGGAATTAAAGAGCATACAGAAGTTTTAATTTGCTACTTATAAAAGTCATAATCCCTTTCCACCTTAGCAATCCGCATCTTATAACACTCATACCACTGCTTCTTACCAGTTTCTTGAGCAACAACATGCTCCGAATGTTTGCGCCACTCCATCATAGATTCCACATCGCGCCAATAAGAAATATTAATCTCCCATTTATCACCAATTTCTTCCATGCCATAAAACCCATCATGCCCTTTAGCTAGTTCCATTATTCTAGTAGCCGTTTCTTCGTAGCCATCTAAATTATCGCCAAGCAACGCTGTAAAAATAACAGCGTAATAGGGGGCAGGGGGAGTTTTTACAATCTTCATAAACAAAATGTTTTACCAAGGCGAATCAAATGCGCCACCTCCAGTAGGAAAAATTTCGCCAGGTGCAGCAGCAGGCTTGTGCTTCTTTTTTTCAATCTTATAAAAGTCGCGCAGCGCCTTTTCCGAATAATTCTCAGTAGTCCAAGTACCTACAATATCCCCGTTGTCAAAAGCGAGAATTCGGGGGAAATCTTCACCTTCCAATACACGTTTAAAATCGCCATAATCCTTAGTAGACCATATATACTTTTTACAATCGGGTGCCAAGTTTAGGAAATACTGTTTATCGAAATCGGTACCATACCCAAAAATATAAAGATCGGCCAAGCCGCCATCCTTTTGCATGGCACACAATTCTTTATAAGCATCTTGGCAATGTCCGCAAGTAAAGCTAAACATACAAATAAGCTTCTTACCCTTATCCAAATCCACCTTAGCACCATTGCTATAAATTAAATGCTTCCCAAGCAACTCCTTGGTGTTTTTTACCACAGGAGGCGATGCTAGTTGAGTCTCGTCCTGCTGCGGAGTGGCCGAAGCCGCTTCTTCCTTTTTAGGAGCCGTCTCCGTTTTGGCAACACTTTTCTGTTCGGCAACCTTCGGTTCTGTATCCTTAGCAACAGGCGTTACGTCCTTCTTAATATCCCCGCTTCCAGCATTTATAATCGCTTCTGCTTGCGCCATAGCTTCTGCCTGGCCAACAGTATACGAATTGTTATTAGTGGCCTCAGGCGCTGTTTGAGAAGTGTTTGATGAAAGCTCTGTGGATCCTTCTGATGTAGCATTAGTACTTGCATAATCATTAGATGCTTCAGTAGTTCCGTTAGACCCATTCTCTGCTGCAATAGCTTCAGACTCTAAAAGTTCATCATAAATAGCCTCGGCGTTTTCATTAGAAGTGGCCTCTGTTTCATCATTCGATCCCGATTGTGTTTGAATAATTTGAATGTTTTCCGTAGGAACGTTAACCATTGTGCTGGGTGCATAATCCTTTATGGTTAAAAGAAGCGTTGCCATCGTTACGCCACCTATAATAGCAGGCATTACCCACGACCTAAATCGCATAATCTCTACCTCTACATGAAATTGCCATAAAAACATCGCAATACCCATTGCTACAACGTTCTTAATAATAGATTCAAGATTCGTCATTGGCAATATGTCGCCAAAGCAACCACAATTGCCATCAACAAAACCTCGTTCGAAACCAGCATAAAAAAGATGAGCCGTAAATGCCAGCAACATCACCTGAACTATAGGTAAAATAATGCTTTTAAAATACCTTTCTTGCAGCATAGCCGCTCCAAGTAAAATTTCGCCACTAATAATAAGTCGGGTAAACATTTGCGAATACCACATTTCATTAGGGTAATTATAGAAATCTGTTCCAATAAAAAGTTCGGCTACCATTCCGTCGAAAAACGGAAGAGACAAAAGCTTACTAATTCCTGAGAAGATAAATAGCACCGAAAGAATCAGCCTACCTGTTTTTACCAATTTTGCTTCCACAAATGTTGTTTTAATTATTCAATATTATTTTTTATTATACGCCAGACATTCCCAAACGCAAGAATTCATGCTACTATTGTTTGCTGTGATCACTAATAATTGAGGAATATCATAATTGTGTTTATCAATTACCTCCGAAGTGATTTTTAGCTTCCAAGGCATTTCACTCAGCACCATTAAATCCTTAAACGACTTATCGTCAATTTGGTCAAATTCCAACTTAACATGATAGTCACCATCCTTTTTTAGTCCAACGCTTATATAAGCCTGAAAACGGTAGTCGTGGTGCAAAACAATGAAGTCTAATTCCCTTTCCAAGGCATAAATAACATCTTCGTCCATAATCATCTATTAAGTTAAGTATCCTGTAAGGGAAATTACTAAAGAAGCTTGTTACTTCAGTTTTTGAGCCGCATAAATTGTACCGTTTAAAAGTAATTAAAGTCCTGCTCAATAAACCTGAGTTTGTTCAATCAAAATTGAGATATTTGCACAAGGACTAAAACACAAAAATGGCAGCTCATTTACAAGCATTAAAAGATTCAAAGTACCACCCTCTGTGGTTAGACAGCAAGCTGAAGCCGCCAACACTACCAGCATTAGAAAAAGATGTAAAATGCGAACTACTTATTGTAGGAGGCGGTTTTACTGGTTTGTGGGCCGCATTACAAGCGAAAGAGTGCAAGCCAGATGCGGATATAATTTTGATTGAAGCCAATCACGTTGCCTATGGTGCGTCGGGCAGAAATGGAGGAATGTTCGATTATTTATTGGCACACAGCTCAAATAATTCCGATTATCACTTTCCTGGAGAAAAAGAGCGCATTAAGGAATTGGGCATTGCCAACTCTAAGGAGTACATCGAATCTCTCGAAAAATACGACATCGATGCACGTTTTGAACAAGTAGGAACTCTTGTAATTGCTACGGACGAAGGGCAAAAGAAAAGTTTAAGAGAAGATTACGAGCGACTAAAAGCCAAGGGTGAGCAAGTTACTTGGTACAATCAGGAGGAAGTAAGGGTACAAGTAAACTCTGAAACATACATTGCTGGCTTGTTAAAAAACAATGGCATCGATGGGATTATAGATCCGGCTTGTTTGTGTTGGGGATTGAAAAAAACAATTCTTTCACTGGGTGTTAAAATTTATGAGAACACACCAATGTCTGACATTGCTAGCATGGGCAAAAATATGTTGACCATATGCGACGATGGTACAATTGAAAGCGATAAAATTTTAATGGCTACCAATGGATTCCCTAATCCGATGCGTGAAATAAGAAATTCAATTATTCCTGTTTGGGATTATCAATTGGCTACGGAGCCACTAACGCAAAAGCAATTAGATTCAATTGGTTGGCACAAGCATAAAGCTGGTGTGGTAAACAATGCCAACATGTTTCATTATTACCGCATGACCAAAGACAATCGTATTACTTGGGGTGGCGGAGGTTCTGTGCAATACTATTATGGAAGCAGAACCGATGAAGGTGTTGCCGACAAACCTGAGATTTTTGAGAAACTAGCTAAAGAATTCTTCGAAACATTCCCTCAATTGGAAGGGGTGAAATTCTCGCATCGTTGGAGCGGAATTATTGCAAGTTCAACTCGGTTTTGCATGGTGCCGAATGTAGCATACGACGGCAGAGTGGCGTGGGCTGTTGGATATACCGGGCTTGGAGTAGCTGCTTCAAGATTTGGAGCGAGGGTAGGAATAGAATTACTAGGCTACAAGCCAACCGATATTCTTGATTTACTTTTTGTACAGAAAAAAACAATGAATTGGCCTCCAGAGCCTCTTAAGTACATAGGAGTAGAGCTAACTCGACGTGCTATGATTTCTGCCGACAAAAACGGCGGTAAAAGAAACCTCTGGCTCCGTTTGCTAGATGCACTTAACTTAGGCTTTGCTGCTTAATAAATACCTATGCTGCTCTTTCAAGTTTGCAACTTGGAAGCAGCCCAATGTTTGAACTTAAACGCAAACAAAAGTTTGAACTTCTAAGTAATCAGCCCCCTTCGTTTGTACATTCAAAGAAGTTGCAACTTCTTTTTTGCATCATCTGCAAATTACTTTAAACTACATTTGAATAATTGCAAAAAATGCAATATTTAATCATTTAGCTAGGTCGATTCAATTAGCTACCCCTTCGGTTCACATCTAGATTTGTGTAAATAAAAATAAAATAGAAGACCGTTGCAAGGAGTATGTTTCAATAATTCCGGGCAAATAGTGCGCTTAAACATTTGTATGTGAGGTGTTTAGTACGTGTTTTTAGTGTATGAAATTAGAGGAATCCCCGACCTTGGCAGATAGTTTTTGTGATTTAAGAACAAGAACAAGAAAGATAAAGACTACATTTTTCACACAAATGAATACACTATTAGATTGGAATAAAATAGGTTCTATTATAGATCAACACTATAAGAAAGGTAAAAGCGCAACAGGTAAGCCCTCGTATGATGGTTTGTTAT
>JABSPQ010000230.1 GCA_013214205.1 Flavobacteriales bacterium | reverse complement strand
TTTGAAATATCTTCGTGTTTCAGCATGTTTTGTACTTTGTGTGTGATACTTAAAGATACAACAAAACCAAGGGATTACCTTGGTTTGCATGCTGTTTTCATGCCATTAAACCCTCTAAAGTAAGGGTGCGAAACTTGAGTGAGTTATTAATATGTTTTTTGTCCGCGTGGGTATTCATCCTAATTAAAAAGTAGAAAGAGAGGGAAGTTCTGTTCTATTAAATGTAGGTGAATAGGTTGGATGGATAATCATCATTCCAGGTCTAATTATGTCTTGTCTACGAAATGTGTACCCATTGCTTTGCAAAACCAACCAAACTCTTATCCGTCATTTTAATACTGTTGTCGAAATATAGATGAGTAATTACCATTTTATTCTATTTTTATACTACAAAAGCCAATATTTTAAAATTGAATATGAAAGTTTCATTAGTTACAGGCGGCGCAGGTTTTATAGGAGCGCACGTTACCAACGAACTACTCGCATTAGGGCACAAAGTAATTGTGTTAGATGACTTGAGCGGAGGCTTTGAAGACCATGTAAATACAGATGCAACGTTTATTAAAGGCTCTGTATGTGATGTAAAACTGGTTGAACAATTATTCGAAGAGTATAAATTTAATTATGTGTATCATTTGGCGGCTTATGCTGCGGAGGGCTTGAGCCATTTTATTAGAAGGTTTAACTATGAAAACAACCTAATTGGCAGTATCAACCTCATTAACGAATCTATCAAACACAAAATTGAACGATTTGTTTTCACTTCGTCTATTGCAGTTTATGGTGCGTTGCAACCTCCAATGAAAGAGGACATGCATCCACAGCCCGAAGATCCTTATGGTGTTGCAAAGTATGCGGTGGAGTTGGATTTGAAAACTGCACACGAAATGTTTGGTTTGAATTATACCATTTTCAGACCTCATAATGTGTATGGCAAGTATCAAAATATTGGCGACAAATACCGGAATGTGGTGGGGATTTTTATGAATCAGTTGATGCAGGGCAATTCGCTTTCTGTTTTTGGCGATGGATTGCAAACTAGGGCTTTTAGTTATATTGGTGATGTGGCGCCATACATTGCTAATTGTGTTGATAATTCTAAATCGGAAAATGAAATTTTTAATCTTGGTGCAGATCAGGAGTATACGGTTTTGGAGTTGGCAGAATCTATACAGGAAGCCATGAATTTAAATCAGCCAATTAGGCACTTAGAAGCCAGAAATGAAGTGGTGCATGCACATGCAGATCACAGCAAAGCTAAAGAGGTGTTTGGGGTCGACAGGTTTACGAGCTTAATAGACGGAATTAAAAGAATGGCAGATTGGGCCGAAAAGGTTGGATCGCGTAAAAGTTCTAGATTTGAGAATATCGAAATTACAGAAAAATTGCCACCTTTTTGGTCAGAGTAATATATGCCCAAAGCACTTTTTATAGCTAGCCATCGTCCCGACAGATCACCAAGTCAGCGGTTTCGATTCGAACAATTTTTAACTTATCTAAAAGAGCAAGGGTGGGATTCCGATTTCTCGTACACCATATCTGCCAAAGCCGATAAGGTGTTTTATAGCAAGGGACATGTAATTCAAAAGTTGCTCATTATCCTCAATGGCTTTTTGATTAGGATGGGCAATGTTTTAAACGCATCCAGCTATGATGTCATTTACATTCAACGCGAAGCATTTTTAACAGGAACTACCTTCTTCGAAAAACGATTTAGTAAATCGAGCGCCAAAGTTATTTACGATTTCGACGATTCCATTTGGATCTCGAATGTTTCGGACGCCAATAAAAAATGGAATTGGCTTAAAAATCCAAATAAGACCAAAGAAATTATTGAAGTATCGGATTTAATTTTTGCTGGCAATCAGTATTTGGCAGACTATGCCAAGCAGGTAAACGACAATATTGTTATTGTGCCTACCACAATTGATACAGAAGAGTATAAAAAGATAGAGCAACAAAACGATAAAATTTGTTTGGGTTGGAGCGGAAGCATAACCACCATTCAGCATTTTGAATACGCTTTGCCTTTCTTAAAAGAATTGAAATTGAAATACGGTGATCAAATTGAAATAAAGGTAATCGGTGATAAGAATTACGTGAATGAAGAACTCGGCATCAAAGGAATTGGTTGGAATAAAGAAGACGAAATTAAGGAGCTTTCGAGCTTCGATATTGGCATTATGCCATTACCAAACGACGAATGGTCGAGCGGTAAATGTGGATTAAAGGGGCTTCAATATATGGCTTTAAGCATCCCAACAGTAATGTCGCCAGTTGGCGTAAACAACGAAATAATTAAAGATGGCGAAAATGGAGTATTGGCCGATACCAAAGAGGAATGGGTAGAAAGAATATCTTTGCTCATCGACTCCAGAGAGTTACGAGAAAAAATGGGAGCAGCAGCCAGAAAAACAGTTGTAGAAAAATATTCAACCGAATCGCAAAAAGAGGTTTACCTAAACAGTTTTAACTCCTTGTTAAAAGCATAATATGAGCGCAAAAAACACACCTTTTATAAAGCAACATGAAGCCTTAGGCGCCAAGATTGTTGAATTCGCAGGCTACAACATGCCCATTCAATATACCAGCATCAACGAAGAGCACAAAGTGGTAAGAGAAACCGCTGGTGTTTTTGATGTGTCGCACATGGGCGAGTTTGTTTTTAAAGGCGAATACGCATTGGACTTGCTACAGCGAGTGAGTTCTAATGATGTTTCTACTTTGGCAATCGGACAAATTCAGTATGGCTACATGCCCAATATATCAGGTGGTATTATCGATGATATGTTGGTGTACCGTATTGAAGATCAGGTATACATGATGGTTGTTAATGCAGCCAATTTAGATAAAGATTGGGATTGGATTAAATCGCACAATACCGCCAGTTGCGATATGTTTAACATCTCCGACAACACTGCTTTGTTGGCTGTACAAGGGCCTAAAGCGGCAGAAATACTTCAATCGCTTACCGATTTAGATTTGGCAGGCATGAAATACTACACTTTTAAAAAGGGTGTGTTTGCCTCTTGCAAAAATGTTTTGGTTAGTGCAACTGGATACACCGGGGCAGGAGGATTCGAAATTTATTTTCAGAAAGAAGACGCCGATACTATTTGGGACAAGATGTTTGAAGTTGGTTCAAGTAAGGGATTACGGGCTATCGGATTGGCTGCCAGAGATACTTTAAGGTTAGAAAAAGGCTACAATCTTTATGGCAACGATATCGATGAAACTACTTCGCCATTGGAGGCAGGATTAAGTTGGGTAACTAAGTTTTCAAAAGAATTTGTAAACTCAATCAACTTAAAGGCTGAAAAAGAAGCAGGTAGGAAAAATGCATTGGTAGGTTTTAAAATGATTGATAGAGGTATTCCACGCCACGATTATGAGCTAAAAGACAAAGATGGAAACCCAATAGGAAAAGTAACTTCGGGCACAATGTCGCCTACTTTAAAGCAAGGCATTGGAATGGGATATGTGAAAAGTGAGTTTGCTAACGAAAACTCCACTATTTTTGTATCCGTAAGAGACAAACTTTTGGAAGCAGTAGTGGTCAAACTTCCATTTGTTAAATAAATCAAAATACAAGCAATGAGTTTAAGCGAGAAACGACAGTTAGAGGTATGCTATACGCCTAAACTGTATTCCTTATTTCATCAAGAAAATTGTATCACAGTTGTGGTAGACGTTTTGCGCGCTACTTCTGCAATTTGTACTGCTTTCGATAATGGAGTTGAGAAAATCATTCCTGTTGCCTCTGTAGATGAAGCTAGAGAGTACTTAAACAAAGGGTACATCGTTGGCGCCGAAAGAGGTGGCGAGATTGTAGAAGGTTTTGAATTTGGCAATTCTCCGTTCTCTTATATGAAAGAACAAGTAGAAGGTAAAACATTGGTGCTATCTACTACAAATGGAACAAGAGCAATAGAGGCTTCTAAAGGGTCAGACATCATTGCGATGGGGTCGTTCTTAAACTTGAATGCTTTGTCAAAATGGATTACGGAACAAGACAAACATGTCGTTGTTTTTTGCGCTGGATACCGTGGTAGGTTTAACATGGAAGATACATTGTTTGCAGGTGCTTTGGCAGCTGAATTAATGAAAACTGACTTGTACGAATCCGAATGTGACTCGACCATTGCTGCAAAACACCTTTATGCTTTAGCTAAGGATGATTTGTATGGATTTCTTGAAAATACATCACACAGAAATAGACTCCAACGATTGGATCTTGAAAAAGATGTTCGATATTGTTTAGAGTTGAATGAGGCCAACGTTGTACCTGTTATGGTGGACGATGCGCTGAAAAACATGATCTAAACTTCTCCTAATTCTCACAAATTGCGTTTCTCACTTTTCTCATTTCTCACAATACTATTCCTTAGTAATATTCCATTGTTTTCTTTTGGATGGGGATTTCATTCTCATCGACAGATTAATCGAATGGCTGTGTTTTCACTGCCTCCCGAAATGGTTGGTTTATACAAAGACAACATAGATTACCTTACCGAACATGCCGTTGATCCTGATAAAAGAAGGTATTCTACCGAGGGTGAAGCGTGTAAACACTACATAGATGTAGATCATTATCACCTTACCAAACCATTCGAGGTAATTCCTAAAAGATGGAAAGAAGCGGTAGAAAAGTTTACCGAGGACACCTTGAAAGCCTATGGGGTTTTACCTTGGAATATTCAGCTCTGCTTATATTTTCTTACTAGAGCCTTTCAAGAAAAGGATGTAAATAGCATCATGTATTGGTCTACCAACATAGGGCATTACGTGGCGGATTCTCATGTGCCATTGCACACCACCGAAAATTACAACGGGCAGATGACCAACCAAAAGGGGATTCATGGATTATGGGAAACCCGAATTCCGGAGTTAATGGCTGATAAATACGACAGAATTGTTGGTAGGGCCATTTATTTGGAACGCCCGCTTGATGCGTCATGGGAAACAATTCAGCAAAGTTTTGGTGCAAAAGATTCTGTTTTATTGCTGGAAAGTCAACTCAATGATTCATTTAGCAGCGATCATAAATACGGGGTAATTCAAAGAGGAGCCAGTAACATTAAAACATATTCGGATGACTATGTTGCTGCCTACAATGATTTGATGAACGGTATGGTAGAGCGACGTTTCCGACTTTCAATTTACAATGTAGCGAGCTTTTGGTATACGGCATGGGTAAACGCTGGGCAACCTAACTTAGACGACCTTGTTTTCTCTTATGAAACAGTAGAAAAACGGAAGGAGGATAATGGAAAGGTGCCAAAAGGAATTAGGCAACATTCACACTAGAAAATCTTACTTTTATCTTTCATAATAACCAACAAACCATTCGTTATGAAAACGTGGATCAATAGAACTGCTGTGCTTGTATTAATTTCTGCAATTGCGGCATGCGGAGATGCGCCAGTACCAGAGGCCAAAACAGAATCAGACTTTAAATATTTTAGCGAGCAATTTTCCGATTTAAAAGTGATCCGATACACAATTACAGGGTTTGAGGAGTTGAGTTTGCAAGAAAAGGAATTGTGCTATTACCTATATCAAGCTGCACTATGTGGTCGCGATATGATTTACGATCAGCGATATAAGCACAATCTTTATGTTAGGAGATCATTAGAGGCAATAATTAATTCTTACAACGGCGACAAAGAAGCACAGGAATTTAACGCTTTTATGGAGTACACCAAACGTTTTTGGTTTTCTAACGGGATTCATCATCATTACTCAACTGACAAATTAGAAGCGAATTTCAATATGGTGTATTTATCTGCCTTAATTGACGGCAGTGATTCTACGCTTTTTCCTGTTCAGGAAGGGAGTTCGATTGATTCTTTAAAAACGAAACTGACTTCCATTATTTTTGATTTAAACTTAGATGCAAAAGGCGTTAACTTAAATGGTGACGTTGATATGGTGGTTGAATCTGCCAATAACTTCTATGAAGGAGTTGATCAGGACGATGTCGAAAATTATTATCGCAGCATGACGGATACGGCTGATCCTACACCTATTTCATATGGTTTAAACTCAAAATTGATGCGAGTGGATGGCGAGATGGTAGAGAAGGAATGGAAAGTGGGTGGTATGTACAGCAAGTCGATTGAGCAAATTGTACATTGGTTAAAGAAGGCCAGCACAGTTGCCGAAAACGATCAGCAGCAATTGGTAATTGACAAATTGGTTACGTATTACGAAACAGGGAGCCTCCGTACTTTCGACGAATACAACATTGAGTGGGTAAAGGACACAGCGTCTCGAATAGATTTTGTGAATGGTTTTATTGAAGTTTATGGTGATCCATTAGGGTATAGAGGTTCGTTCGAATCGGTTGTATCTATCAGGGATATGGAAGCCACAAAAAGAATTCAGGCAATTAGTAAAGAAGCACAATGGTTCGAGGATCATATGCCAATTTTACCCGAACATCGAAAAGAGAATGTTAAAGGTATTTCTGCTAAAGTAATTACAGTTGTTGTCCAAGGCGGCGAGTCGCACCCAACTTCTGCAATTGGCATTAACTTACCAAACTCTAGTTGGATTAGAGCCAACCATGGTTCTAAATCAGTAACATTAGGAAACATTGTTGATGCTTACGATGGTGCCGCCAATGAATCCACTAGCAGTGCGTTGGCAGAGTTTGCTTATTCCGAAGAGGAAATTGCTAGGTCTAAAGAATACTCAAGTTTGGCACATTTCCTACATGTAGATATGCACGAGGTGATTGGTCATGCGTCTGGGAAAATTAATAAAGGAGCCAATCCTAAAAAATCTTTAAAAAACTATTATTCTTCTTTAGAGGAAGCCCGTGCCGATTTGGTTGGGTTGTGCTTTTTCTTCGATCAAAAATTAATAGACATAGGCGTAATGCCAAATTTTGAAGTGGGCAAGGTGGCATTTGATAGTTACATCCGTGGTGGTATGATGACGCAATTAACTCGTATTAAACTTGGCAACGACATTGAGGAGGCACACATGAGAAACCGTCAGCTGGTGGCAGCTTGGGCTTTTGAAATGGGGCAGGAGGAGAACGTGATAGAAAGGGTTAAGAAGGATGGAAAAACGTATTTCAAAATCAACGATTACTTAAAACTAAACGACATCTTTAAAGAAGAGTTGAAGCAGATTCAAAAGTTAATTTCTGAAGCTGATGGGGAAGAGGGCAAGCGTTTAATTGAAACGTATGCTGTTAAGGTAGACCAAGAACTGCATAAGGAAGTACTGGAAAGGTTCGAGAAACTGGGTATTGCTCCTTATGGTGGGTTTATCAATCCTAAGTTATCGCCTGTTATGGACAATCGTAAAATCATTGACATTAAGGTTACTTATCCTGAAGACTTCACGGAGCAGATGTTGTATTATTCTAGAGACTATTCTTTTCTACCAACATATAATTAGTCGATTTTAAAAGTTTATTTCAAGTAGAAAGAGGGGATGGATCGCAAGGAGTTTTATGCATTGTATTTGCCAGCGTTGGAAAAAGCATTGGCTTTAGACCATATTAATATATTACTGTTAACACAAGGCCCAATTCACTTTTTGGAATGCTCGAAGAAAAAGAAAAAGGATTTCAATGCTTATCTGGAAAAAGCAACGGGCAAAGATGATTTCATCGACAGTGTAGATTATTACTTTGAAGCCATCACTCATGGCGATAAAGAGATTGATGGTATTCAACTTAAACTATTTCGAAAGAGCATAGTTTTAGAGCTTAGAGGGTATTTGAAAAGATATAAGATTGGTTAAGCGAGTTCTTTAAGATGCCAATTGGAATCTTAAAGAGAGGTAGGCATTCTAAATATTTACCTAAAGCGTTTACAAGAGAAGGCATATCAATGCTTTCAGGGATTTTAAAAAGTGACCGTGCAGTTACAATTAACATTCAGATTATGCGTGTTTTTGGAAAAAGGAAGACATGCAAACGAATGATTTGTCGCTGAAAGTAGACATTGAGGCAATAAAGAAGAAATTGGAAAACTATGATAAAACATTGAACTGGTCTTTAGTTATTTAGACGAACTGATTGAGAAGCAAGAAAGCCCAAAGCCTCGAAAGAAAATAGGATTTAAGAGTAAGACAAGAAAGAAAAAATGATTGGCGATTAAGTTTATTATTGACTTTAATACAGCAGAAAAAGTCTTCTTTAAGACTCTACATTACAATCGTAATTAGAATCGCTCCCAACTTCCTTTACGTCCCAAACCATAATTTTTCTGTCGTCGCTGGCAGTAACTAGGTAATCTTTGAAATCGCCCCAATAAAGCTTGTTAACAGAATAAGCGTGTGAATCAAACTCCTTTCTATCAATTCTTTTTAGCATTTCGAAAGTAGAAACGTCCCAAATTTTAATTGTTTTATCTCGACTAGCAGAAGCCATAAACTTGCCATTCGGGCTGAAATCTAAAGAGTAAACAGCGTAGTTGTGCGCTGGTATTGCCCTAACTTCTTTGTAATCTTGCTCCCTGTCCCAAAAACGAATGTGAGCATCCTTCCCGCCGGTAACCACCAATTTATTATTTGGATGATAAACCACGCAATTGGCAGCCGATTCGTGCCCTTTTAAAATGGCCTTTTCCACAAAACTCATTGTATTGTATATCCTAACAGTGCCATCACCACATGCAAAAGCTACTTCTTTTTCGTCGGGGCTTAAATTGATGCTCCTAATTTTTTCGTGACAAATCGGGATGTGTTTTTTTAGGCTGAAATCGTTTGTGTTCCAAACAGAGATGCTTCCATCATTACTAGCACAGTATAAGGCACCATTTACTTTGGAATATTTTAAATCGAAAATTGTTGCTTGGTGATAAGTTAAATATTTGATCTCCTTTTTTTCTTTCAGGTCAATAATATGCAAGCCTCCTTTGCCATGTCCAATTACTAGGATTTCCAAATTTTGAATATGACAGAGCGCATAAACTTGAACATCGAGCTTTATAGAAAACCCTTTTGCGATTCCTTCATTCAAATCCCATTCTGCAACAATCTTGTCGCCGCCACCACTAAAAATAGTTTGAGGAATATGACCAGGTTCAATACAGTAAACAGACGAACTATGCCCTTTAAGCTCTACAACCTTATTTACTTCAATCTTCATATTTTATCTACCAACTCAGCAAATTTTCTGTCCATATCCGTTACTGTGTTTCCAGCAGAATGTGTACACAATGTAATGTCGACAGTATTGTAAACATTACTCCATTCGGGGTGATGGTTTAACTTTTCGGCAATTAAAGCCACTTGATTCATAAAGCCCCAAGCTTCAGAAAAGTTTTTAAACTTAAAAGTTCTACTCAGTTTATTATTTTCTTCTGTCCACATATTATTTTTCGATTATAGTTGTTGTTAAGCGCGAAATGCAAACCAACTTTCCTTCTTCGTTCGTAATATTAATTGTCCAAACATGAGTTTTTTTCCCAATATGTACCGCTCTGGCCTCACCATAAACATATCCTGAAGTTACAGGTCTTATGTGGTTTCCATTTACTTCCGAGCCAACAGCGTAATATTTTTCTAAGTCAATGGACAAACCAGATGCAACGCTTCCTAAAGATTCTGCCAATACAATGGAAGCACCTCCATGTAAAATGCCCATAGGTTGTTTTGTACGGTCATCTACAGGCATTTTTGCCTTCAACACATCATTGTCTGCGCTTGTAAATTCGATACCTAATGTTTTTAAAATGCCAACCTCGCCATAAGACTTAAAAAGATCTATGTTCTCTGCTCTGAAAATACCCATGAATTATTTTATTAGTGGCGTTAAATGTAAGAAATATTGCTTTACAACGATGTGTGGGAGTGACAATGCGTCATATTGTCAGTATTACGTGCATGGCATGCAGTTTGACATGGAGGTTCTTAAATTAAAACAAAAACAATGGCTAAAGGGAATATTAATGTTCAAGCGGAAAATATCTTTCCAATTATCAAAAAATTCTTGTACTCCGATCAGGAGATTTTTCTAAGAGAATTGGTTGCAAACGCGATAGACGCGACACAAAAATTAAAGACACTTTCTTCAATCGATAAGATTAAAGGAGATATAGGAGAATTAAGAGTAGAGGTAGTTTTAGATGAAAAGGCTAAAACAATTACTATTAAGGATAACGGTCTTGGTATGTCGGCAGATGAAGTTGACAAATACATCAACGAAATTGCTTTTTCTGGCGCAGAAGAGTTCGTTAAGAAATTTAAAGACAAAGGTGATGGAGCAAACATCATTGGTCATTTTGGATTAGGCTTCTATTCTGCTTTTATGGTGGCAGAAAAAGTTGAGATTATCACAAAATCTTATAAGAAAACTGTTAAAGCTGCTCATTGGACATGCGACGGAAGTCCTAATTACGAAATGGTAGAGCACGATCGTAAGGATAGAGGTACAGATATTATTCTTCATGTTAATGAAGAGGACAGCATAGAGTTTTTAGACAAAAATAGAATTCAAGGCTTGCTTAGTAAATACTGTAAATTTTTACCTGTTGATATTAAGTTTGGTACCAACGAAGAAACTAAGAAAACGGGTGAAGGCGATGATGCTAAAGAAGAAACAATTGTTACGGATAACATCATTAATAACCCTAAACCAGCTTGGACACAAACACCTTCTAAATTAACAGATGTAGACTATAGATCGTTTTACCACGAATTGTATCCATCTAATTTTGAAGAGCCTTTATTCCACATTCATCTTAATGTAGACTTTCCGTTTAATCTTACTGGAATTCTTTACTTCCCTAAGCTAAACAACAGCATGGAGGTTCAGAAAGACAAAATTCAATTGTATTGTAACCAAGTTTTTGTTACAGATTCTGTTGAAGGGATTGTTCCTGATTTCTTAATGTTGTTACATGGTGTATTAGATTCTCCAGACATTCCTTTGAATGTTTCTAGATCTTATTTACAATCGGATGCAAGCGTTAAAAAAATCTCTAACCACATTACTAAAAAGGTAGCTGACAAACTTGAAAGTCTTTTCAAAAAAGACAGAAAGGATTTCGAGTCTAAGTGGGACGACATTAAGGTATTTATTGAATACGGAATGCTTTCTGAGGAGAAATTCAATGATAAAGCATCTAAGTTTTGCTTGTTCAAAAACACTGCTGGCGAGTACCACACAATGGAGGAGTACTTGAAAAAAATTACGCCTAATCAAACCGACAAAGACAAAAAAGTGGTTTGCTTGTACACAAGTAATGTTGATGAGCAGTATTCTTACATCGAATCTGCTAAAGCTAAAGGGTATGATGTTTTGGTGATGGATTCACCTTTAACTAGTCATTTACTTAGCAAGTTAGAATCTAACAATGCCGATACAACTTTTGTTAGAGTTGATTCTGATACCGTTGAAAAGCTTATTAAGAAAGATGAAGAAGTACCTTCGAAACTTTCTGAAAAAGACGAAGAAAAATTAAAGCCAATTATTGAAGAGGTAGTTCCTAAAGAAAAGTTTACTGTTTCGTTTGAAAGCATGAGCGAGAAGGAGCAGCCATTTATTATTACTGAGCCTGAGTTTATGCGCAGAATGAAAGAGCAGCAAAAAATGGGCGGCGGCGGAATGATGATGATGGGAGCTATGCCAGAAATGTACAACCTCGTTATCAATTCTAACCACGAAATAGTAGGTAAAATGCTAAAGGAAAAAGATTCTAAAAAGCAAAAAGCCTTGATTAAGCAAACTAGCGATTTAGCAATGCTTTCTCAAAATTTATTAAAAGGAGAGGCGCTTAATAGCTTTATCAAGCGCAGCCTTGATATGATTAAGTAATTAATCTTCTCCAGGTTCTTTGAGGTAAACATCCTCCTCTTCTTCCTCCAACGGTTGAAGGGGAGGATAATACTCATACTCATAAAGTAGTTTCCTTTTGGCGATGTGTTGATCTACAATCGTTCGAAGAATAACATCCGATTCGTCTTGATACTCATAAGTAGTAACCGTAGGCGGAATATCCTTTCGCTGTTCATTTTTAGCTTCCACAAGATACATTGAAGTCATCTTGTCAGCTTTTTGCCGCACCAGCTGATTTGAAATATCGTCGACTTTTCTAATAACGTTATTAAGGTCGTCGTATTCGTATGTGATTGTGCCTTTCAATTTTGTTTTTCCCGATACCCAACTTCTGGTTTCCGAAAGTAAAAAACCTGCTTTGTTGTATACATAGGCAGAGTTGAGCAGCGCCTTAAAATCATAGCCCTGAACCTTCTTTTTAACAACTTGGCCAGCCGTATTATTCTTATAGGACTCTATGCTAATAATGTGGTGATCTTTGTTTCTGGTGGTGAACTTCTCTAGGTTATTCTGCTTGTCGTATTCATATTCGTAATAATAATCGTATTTACCTCCAAGCGTTACAGAACGAGTTAAAACCTTATCGAAGTTGAAATAATAACTATCAACATGTCTGTCTGCGTAGGGTTCATCAATTTTGTAGATTCTGCATAAGCTGTCTATCGCAATTATTTTCTCCTCATAAAAAGTATCGTTTCTAAAAACGATTTTCTTTATAAGATTACCCAAACAGTTTGTTTTGTACTTATAATTGTACTCTTCAGCATACCGGTTAATTCGTCCTTTTCTATCTCGTTCTCGGTAATTGATTCTGGTCAGGTTTCCAGCCTCATTGTAATATTGGGTACTGTTTTTATACCATTCATCTGCTTCAAAATCGTCAGTCCAGCGGTATTCTGATTTTGTAATCGTTTTAATGCGATTATTTAAAATCATTCCCTTCTTTTTTTCTATTCGGTCGTTGTATAATTGTCCGTTGTAGAACAAACTTTGGTAGGAAACAATCTCTCCAATGTAATTGGTATGTCGTATGTAAAGCGGATTAACATAAGCTTCTTCCTCTTCCAATGTCTCTAGCGAATCTGTTTCCAGAGAATCTGCCAGCATTTCTTCTTGAGCAAACCCAACCAGTGAAATGAATAGGAAAGAAGTAAAAAGAAATATTTTTCTGATTATAATGATCACAAAAAAAGGCGTTTAAAATTCGCTTATATGCTTGGTTAGCATTCTTAAAGATAAACATTTGGTGGCTATCTATAATGGTCTAAATTTACTGTACCCACAAATCATACCGCATTGACTAGAAGACTGATTTTTATTGTTTTAACATTGTTTGTTGCTGCCTGCGGTGATTCTGGTACCGATCACACATCCGAACCTCCGGCGTCGTTTCCGCAGCCTAAAACATATCCCTAAAACACCAATAAAGGATATGATGTATTGCCTGTTAGTAGTTTGCCTATTCAGCCCATTATTAACACCTGGGGAGATACCTTGCAAACAGGTGTTCCGTTTGAAGTTGAAGGAGAGCGGGTCGAATATTTGCGAGCACCTGCAGTATCAGTTTTAAGAGCACCTGCAATTACCACCGTTGCTCATCCCAACATCAAAAAGGTTTCGGATAACTTGATAGTGATCCCGTCTGATCTCAGAAATTTAAAAATTAATCATCCAGATGAACGACAATCCAAATTTTTCCTAGAAGACCACGAAGGCAATAAAATCCCTACAGGTAAGGCTGTAAAAGCAATTAAGAACCCCGTTAGAATTAGAGAACCCAAACTTCAGAAAGCCTTGAGATTGTTGTTTAAGGATAATTCTATTAACGATATGCAAAATTTGGATGTCGATCAAGGTCTACCGATGTCGTACATCAACGACATAATGGAAGATTCGAAAGGGAACATTTGGTTCGGAACGTGGGATCAGGGGGTTGCTAAATATGATGGTGAATATTTTACCAAATACCGTTCGACAAACAGGTTGAGCGCAATTGAAGTTACCGTAATTTTTGAAGATAGTAAAGGGAATATTTGGTACGGAGCAGGACAAGATAAATACGGGATTTGTGTGTTTGATGGAGATTCTAGTACCTTTTTGGGTCTGCGTGACGGCATGAGTGGAAGAGTGGTGTTGGCAATAATTGAAGATAAGAAAGGTAATATGTGGTTTGGCACCAGTGGTGGTGGCGTTACCAAATACGATGGCGAGTTCTTTACGCATTATACTACTAAAGAGGGTCTAATTAGCAATTATGTAAGAACAATATTTGAGGACGATAAAGGTGATTTATGGTTTGGTACAGATTATGGCGTAAGTCGTTTTGATGGTGATCACTTTTCGAGTATTACGACTAACGAAGGACTAATCAATAACACCGTTAATAAAATATTAAAAGCTAGCGACGGAAAATTATGGTTTGGAACTGGTGGTGGAATCTGTAGTTATAATGGTTCATCATTTACGCATTATACAACAAACGATGGTTTGTGCGGTAATTATGTAATTACAATGCACGAGGACGTTAACGGCAATATTTGGATTGGTACAAATGAGCACGAAGTAAGTAAATTTAATGGGAATTCGTTTACAAATTATAGCGAGGAACGAAGGCTTGAGCTATAACTCCGTAAGATCTATTCTAGAAGATAGCGACGGTGCTTTGTGGTTTGGAACATGGGGTGGAGGCCTAAGCAGAATTAGAGACAATTCGTTTGCCAGATTTACAGAGAGACAAGGGCTAACCGACATCGTTGCTAATTCTATATTCGAAGACAGCAATGGCAACGTATGGATCGGTACAGCAGGGGGTGGAGTAGATATGTATGATGGTGAGATGTTTTCGCATTATGGTTTGGGGCAAGGGTTCAGCGATTATTTCGTGCGTTCGATATGCGAAGATTCGAAAGGTGGAATTTGGTTTGGTACAGCAGGAGAAGGAGTAGCGCGTTTCGACGGGAAAAGTTTTACTTTTTATTGGGACGGCAATGGATTAAGGGCTCGTAATATTGCTTCGGTTTTTGAAGACAGTAAGGGGAATATGTGGTTTGCTGGTTATCCGGGAATTTCGAAATTCGATGGCAAATTCTTTACCCATTATTACAACGAGGGAAAGCAAATAAGTGAAAGCATTTGGGATATTACTGAAGATACCAAAGGCAATATGTGGTTTTCTACATATGGTAGAGGGATAATGAAGTTTGATGGCAGGTTTTTTACAATCTATTCAGCAAAAGAAGGCTTGAACCTTAATAATGCTTGGACGATAAAGTGCGATAGAAAAGGTAATGTATTGGAGGTATTGGCGGTGGTGTAAGTCGTTTTGATGGTAAAGTTTTTACTCACCTAACGGAAAAAGAAGGACTGATAAGCAATGCCGTTCAGTCTATTATAGAAGACGGAAAAGGTGATAATGGGTTGGGTACAAAATTTGGATTGAGTAAACTTGAATTTATAGATGACAAGATTTTAATCAAGAATTTCACATCAAAAGATGGTCTAAAGGGTTCCGGTTTTTATCCGAGAAGTGCTTGCATTGATAGTAAAAATAGAATTTGGTGGGGAACAGGAAAAGGAGTTGAAATGATTGACCTGAATAGGTTTTCTGCTTCCGACGCACCGCCCACAATGCATCTTAATTGGTTGGAAATTAGTGGAGAATATATTGATTATCGAAGTATTTCCGACAGTTTAAGCAACGAGATAAAATTCGATTCAATCCAGAGCTTTTCTAACTATCCGCTCAATTTAGAAATTCCATACAGCAAAAATCACTTAACATTCTATTTCTCGGCAATCGATTGGGCTGCACCTCACAAAATACAGTACAGCTACATCATGGATGGTTTAAAAGACGGGTGGAGTGTAGCAAGCGAAGAATCGAATGCAGATTATAGAAATATCCCATACGGAGATTATACATTTCGAGTAAAAGGAAAAGAAAAAGGAAAAGGAGAAAGTGGAGACTGGGGTGAAGCTTTTGCATATAAATTTAGTATGCTTCCTTCTTGGTGGCATGCATGGTGGTAACGTGTTGGTTATGGGGGGATTGCAGTATTTTCGCTGTTTGGATATGCTAGATTAAGAACAGCACAATTTATAGAACGTCAGAAAGAATTAGAGGCAGAAGTAGAAATGGCAACGGTAGAAATAAGAGAGCAAAAGGCTGAAGTAGAAAAGCAAAAGGAAGAAATTGAAGGAGCTCACAAGGAAATAATCGACAGTATAGCCTATGCGAAAAGAATTCAAACTGCCATTTTACCACCCCCAGGAGTTGTTAAGGAATATTTAAAGGAATCGTTTATACTCTATAAACCTAAAGATGTTGTAGCCGGAGATTTTTATTGGCTAGAGTCCTTCGCTAAGGCTACGGACTCCGAAGGAGACTTTGCTAAAGCATCGGACTCCAAAGGGAACTTTGATAAAGCTTCGCAAGCTAATGGAACCACAGGGCATTAAGTGCTTTTTGCAGCGGCGGATTGTACTGGGCATGGCGTGCCAGGAGCCATGGTAAGTGTAGTTTGTAACAATGCTTTAAATAGGGCTGTTAGGGAGTTTGGTTTGTCGGTACCCGGACAGATTTTAGATAAAACTTTAGAATTGCTACTCGAAGAGTTTGATAAATCGGAGGAAGGTGTGAGGGACGGAATGGACATTTCATTGTGTGCTTTGGAAGGAAAAAATTAGAATATACTGGTTCTCATAATCCCCTTTGGATTGTGAGGAACGGAGAAATTTTTGAGACAAAGGCCAACAAGCAACCAATTGGTAAATACGATAAAACCACACCTTGCAACACGCATTCTTCTGATTTAGAGGTGGGTGACGCTATATGTCTTTTTACAGATGGTTTTGTAGATCAGTTTGGAGGGGCAGGTGATAAGAAATTTAAAGCAAAGGCATTTAGAAAATTATTGTTGAGCTGTCAGGATAAATCGATGGTAGAACAGAAAAATGTAATTGACAAAGCATTCGAGGATTGGAGAGGAAGTCAGGAGCAAGTAGATGATGTATGTGTGATTGGTGTTAAAATAGAATAAAGAATTAAGTAGCTATGTTTACTTTTGACATAGAATAAAAAATATTATGGCAAAGTTTGTAAAGTTTATCGGTGGTGGATTAGGTTGGGCAATGGGTGGCCCTATAGGTGCTATGTTTGGTTATTTCATGGGTTCCATGATAGATAATGCCATTTCTGGTAAGGATGAAACCGATACAGAACGACCATACGGAACCCGATCGAGAGCAAGAACAACACCTGGCGATTTTGCCGCTAGTTTACTTGTACTATCTGCTGCTGTTATGAAGGCAGATGGAAAGGTTTTGAAAAGTGAATTGACTTTCGTTAAAGACTTTTTTACAAGGCAGTTTGGCGCAGATACTACTACAGAGCAAATGCTGTTGTTGAAGGAAATCTTAAAACAAGATATTCCACTTCAAGATGTCTGCCTACAAATTAAAGCTAATATGGACTATGCTGCTCGAACTCAATTAATGCATTACCTTTTTGGAATTGCGCAAGCAGATGGAAGTATCGACAATTCGGAAATCGATATTATTGTTACCATTTCAAACTACATGGGAATTTCTCGATTGGATTTTGAATCTATCAAAGCCATGTTTGTTAAAAGTGTGGATAGAGATTACAAAGTATTGGAACTTGATCCTGAATGCACAGATTTAGATGTTAAGCGTGCCTATCGTAAAATGGCTACTAAGTTTCATCCCGATAAAGTAAGTCATCTAGGTGAGGAACATCAAAAAGCTGCGAAAGAGAAATTTCAAAAGATCAGCGAATCCTACGAGAACATTAAGAAAAAGAGAGGGATTCGTTAAAGTTATCCTCCAGTAAACCGAGTTACCCTATTCATTTTTCTAACGTTTTCAAGATAAGCTCCAAAGTTTATCATAAAGGCTAGCGTGTAGTATTTGTAATTTTGTCCCACTATCATAATGTATCGCGTACTTAGCGATTGTCTTTTCAACCACGACCTCCATGCAAGTGTAAACACACCACCATGATCGATGTCGAGCCCTTTAGACACAATTCCATATCCACCACCAATAGCCAAACCTTGATCGCTAAAAAAGTTTTTGGAAGCCAAGTGCCCTATGTTAAATTCAAAAAACACAGGTGCAGTAATATAATGGAAAGAAGAATCGAAGTTTTTAAAATTAACATGATACAAAGCCGAAATATGACTTGTTAGTGAGGTCGAAAAATCTGACGAATGGTAGAATAGTGGCGTGTTAACACTTTGTTCAATATCTAAAGATAGAAGCACTCGGGGTAGGTAAACACTGTTGTAATCGTATTGAAACCCTATACCATAGGCAAACCGGCCACTTCGTTTCATGTAGTTTTTAGCCACTTTTTGCGAAAATGCCGTATTAAATATTAAAAGAAAAGTAAATAATAATCCTATTCGTATCATGGATGTTTCTTATAGTTGCTCTTACGAACAAGCCTATCTCTATGGTTACCTAGTTTGTTAAAAACAAATAGAGGCAATTATACCCCTATTTTGTTATAACGAATTTGTAAAGTACATAAATGTACCGAACGAGTAAACTCTGAGTAAAATTAAACTGGTACCGAAGCAGCAGACGTAATTTTGTCTACATCAACCACACCGTTATTACCAATGTATTCGGCAATTGCGTTGCCAACAACCGAGGTAGAATAGTTGGTGGTAGGATTAATGTCTTCTGTGCAAATTCCAGCGCCTAAAACATGGTCAACGCCAGCTCTAATATCAGCAGCTTCGTCAGATAACCCGAAAGAATCTTCCAGCAACATAGCTAAAGATAAAATAGTAGCCACAGGGTTCGCAATTCCTTTGCCTGTTGCTTGTGGGTACGAACCGTGTACGGGTTCGTACAGCGCTGTTAAATCGCCAGAAGAAGCAGAAGGAAGCAAACCAATTGAGCCAGTAATTACACTTGCTTCATCAGATAAAATATCTCCAAATAAATTCTCCGTTACCATTACGTCAAACGATCTTGGGTTAACAATCAATTTCATTGCAGCATTATCTACAAACATAAATTCTACTTCAACCTCAGGATAATCTGGTATCATTTCTTGAACCGTTTCTCTCCAAAGTCTAGATGTTTCTAAAACGTTTGCTTTGTCAACCACACAAAGCTTTTTCTTTCTTCTCATTGCATAGCCAAAAGCTACTTTTACAATTCGAATAATTTCCATTTTAGAATAAACACAAGTATCAATTGCTACAGTGCCATTCTCTCTTCTTTCTCTTGGTTCGCCAAAATATAAACCGCCAGTTAACTCTCTTATGATAATTAAATCAACACCTTCAACGATTTCATCCTTTAAAGGCGATTTCCCTTTTAAAATTTCGAAATTAACAACAGGTCTAATGTTAGCGTAAAGTCCCAATGCTTTTCTAATAGCAAGTAAACCTTGTTCTGGTCTAACTTTAGCCTTAGGATCATTATCATATTTAGGATCGCCAATAGCGCCGAATAAAATAGCATCTGAATCCAAACAAAGATCTAATGTTTCGGTTGGAAGGGGAGTGCCAGTTTCGTCGATAGCAACAGCACCAATTAACCCTTTAGACAAAGTAAATTCGTGGTCATACTTTTTTTCGATTGCATACAATACATTTAATGCTTGGTCTACAATCTCTGGTCCTATGCCATCACCTGGCAATACTGCGATTTTCTTTTTCATTTATCTAGCGTTTTCGAAAGCGATAATTTCCTCTTTAATGTTGATTAAGTAATCTATGTCATCAAAACCATTCAATAGACAATCCTTTTTGTATCCGTTAATTTCAAAATTTTCTTGTGCTCCTGTAGAAGCTATTGAAACCGTTTGAGTTTCTAAATCTACATTAATAATTTCATCTGCGTTTGCTTCTTGCGCTGCAAAAATTTGAGCTAAAAAATCTTCTGAAACCTGAACTGGCAAAAGACCATTGTTTAAAGCGTTGCTTTTAAAAATATCTGCGTAAAAGCTAGAAATAACAACTCTGAAACCATAATCGAAAATGGCCCAAGCAGCATGTTCTCTACTAGAACCGCAACCGAAGTTTTTACCAGCTACTAAAATTTCAGCATCGCTGTTGTCGTTATTCAAAACAAAATCTTCAATCATTTTGCCTTCTAAGTCATATCTCCAATCTCTAAAAAGATTGTCGCCAAAAGCTTCTCTTGTAGTCGCCTTCAAAAATCTTGAAGGAATAATTTGATCTGTATCCAAATTCTCATTAGGAAGTACAACAAATTTTGAATTTACTTTATTTAATTTTTCCATCGTTCTTAATTCATCAAAGTTCGTACGTCAGTAATTTTTCCTGTAATCGCTGTAGCTGCTGCAGTAAGAGGACTAGCCAAGAAAGTTCTTGAACCAGGACCTTGTCGGCCTTCAAAGTTCCTGTTAGATGTAGAAACACAATATTTACCTCTTGGCACCTTATCCTCGTTCATTCCTAAACAAGCAGAGCAACCAGGTTCTCTTAATTCGAATCCAGCGTCAGCAAAAATTTTGTCTAAGCCTTCTTCTTGCGCCAAACGTTCAACGTCTTTCGATCCGGGTACAATCCATGCTGTAATGTTGTCAGCTTTTTGTTTGCCTTTAATAATTGCCGCTGCTGCTCTTAAATCTTCTATTCTAGAGTTGGTGCAGCTTCCAATAAAAACGTAATCAACCTCTTTACCCAAAAGTTCTTGTCCACCTTCTAGCGCCATATAATCCAATGCTTTTTCCATTGCATTTCTTTCGCTTTCATCTTCGATAGAATCTAGGGTAGGTACATTGCCAGTAATGCTAATTCCCATACTAGGGTTGGTACCATAAGTAATGTAAGGCTCAATATCCTCAGCTTTAAAAATGTGTGTTTTGTCGTAAGTAGCCCCTGCGTCGGTACATAAAGCTTTCCATCTAGCAACTTCCGAATCCCATTCTGCTCCTTTAGGAGAGAACTCACGTCCTTCTAAATAATCAAAAGTAATTTGATCAGGAGCAATAATTCCGCCTCTTGCACCCATTTCAATACTCATGTTACAAATGGTCATTCTAGCTTCCATTGATAGGCCTTCTACAGCAGTACCGCAATACTCAACAAAGTATCCCGTGCCACCACTAGTGCTTATTTTAGAAATAATGTGAAGGATAATATCTTTAGAAGTAACGCCTTTACTTAAAACGCCGTTTACTTCAACCCGCATGCTTTTAGGTCGTGGTTGCAACACACATTGAGTAGCAAAAACCTGCTCAACTTCACTGGTTCCAATTCCGAAAGCAATAGCTCCCAATGCACCGTGAGTAGAAGTATGACTGTCTCCACAAACAATAGTACGACCTGGTTGAGTTACGCCTAATTGTGGCCCTATTACATGAATAATCCCTTGGTTTTTATGACCAAGATCAAACAATTCGATATCGTGCTCCTTACAGTTTTCTCTTAATGCTTCAACTTGCTTTCTCGAAAGCGCTTCTTTAATAGGAAGGTGCTGATCTTTTGTAGGAATATTATGATCTGTAGTAGCTAAGATGTGCTCTTTTCTAAATACAGGTAGGCCTCTATTCTTTAATCCTTCAAACGCTTGAGGAGTTGTTACCTCGTGAATAAGGTGTTTGTCGATATACAACACATCTGGTCCATCTGGAATGCTTTTGACCACATGGCTATCCCAAATTTTTTCGAAAATTGTTTTAGCACTCATAATACTTGCCTGTTATTAATTAGTAAATTTTGTTGGTATTCTTTCTAAGGTGAAATGGACTAGCTAGCTGCCTTTACACCCTTCATCATCATCTCAAGGTCGTTATCATTAACAACTTTAAGTTCGTCTGCTAATGTTAAAAACTCTAAATAAGATTTATCTAGAGATGCAGTCTCTAATTCGTAGCCCATTTTACTTAGCCTGAATTTTAATGCTGCTCTACCGCTTCTTGCAGTTAATATAATAGACGATTCCGACACTCCAACAGATAACGGATCGATGATCTCGTAATTTTCTCTGTTTTTCAGTACACCATCTTGGTGAATTCCTGATGAATGTGCAAATGCATTAGCACCAACAATTGCTTTGTTAGGCTGTATAGTAAGCCCCATTAGCTCCTTAGTTAATTCGCTAGTAGGGAATAATTTCGTTGTATCTATGTTGGTAGAAAAAGGTAAATCCTTTCTGCTTTCCATAATCATTACTATTTCTTCCAAAGCCGTGTTACCAGCTCTTTCGCCAATACCAGCAATCGTGCATTCTATTTGTCCGGCACCCATTTGAACGCCCATAATAGAATTTGCAGTAGCCAATCCAAGGTCGTTGTGGCAATGTGTAGATATAGTTGCTTTGTGAATGTTTTTCACATTCTCCATCAAAAACTTAATCTTAGCACCATACTCTTCAGGCAAACAATAACCTGTAGTATCGGGTATGTTTACAACAGTTGCACCAGCGGCAATTACGGCTTCAATAATTTGAGCCAAGAAAACATTATCAGTTCGTCCAGCATCTTCTGCGTAAAACTCAACATCTTCAACATATCGTTTAGCATAAGCAACAGCTTCACTGCCTCTTCTTATAGCTTCTTCTTGAGAAATCTTTAGCTTGGTCGTTAAATGTAAGTGCGAAGTTCCTATCCCAGTGTGGATTCTACCTCTTTTACAATACTTCAATGCATCGCCAGCTACATCAATATCCTTTTTTATTGCTCGGGATAGTGCGCAAACCGTTACATCTTTAACTATCTTTGATATCTCTACTACAGAGTTGAAATCTCCTGGGCTAGACACTGGAAACCCAGCTTCGATTATATCGACGCCCAAATTTTCCAAGGCTTTTGCCAAGATAACTTTCTCCTCAGTGTTCAATTGATTTCCCGGGACTTGTTCCCCGTCTCTCAATGTAGTATCAAAAATGTCGATCTTCTTAGACATACTTATTATGATTTCTTTGATTCAAAAATAGATTTTTAAAGACCTATGATAAAATCAAAAAAATAAGACATTACGACGCCTAAATGTTCGATATTTGAGTAATTATCCTGATTTTATATATGAATTAAGGGTTTTTAAAAATTTATTAATACGATGTCTAAGAAGAAATCAGATGCTTTATTTCAGTTAATAAAGAGCTTAACCAAAAGTGAAAAACGTCATTTTAAGCTTCATGTGTCCCGATTGAGTGGGAGCGACGACATGAAATTTATCAAGCTTTTCAATTTATTGGAAAAACAAAAAGTATTCGACGATGACGCCATTTTGCGTCGTGAAAAAAGTATTAGACCAGAGCAGTTATCAAATCTTAAGTCGCACTTATACACTCAATTACTTAATAGTATAAGGTCTTTAAATTCTTCTAAAATTATTGATGTTGAGATTAGGGACTTGATTGATAAGACTCAGATTTTGTACAATAAATGCTTGTATGGCCAAGCAGATAAACTGATTTTGAAAGCAAAAGGGTTGGCCGAGCACAATGAAAATTTATCCTTGATGATGGATATTTTGAGATGGGAGCAGCGGATTTCTACACAATTGGTTCAAGATAGTTATGAGGAGCGCGTAGATGAAGTGATTCGGGAACTTCAAGAAGTGAATAGGAAGATAAATAACATCAATTCGTTTTCGTACCTAGCCACCAAATTAAACTTTTATTATCAGAAAATTGGGTTTATCCGAAACGAGGAAGATTTTAATGATGTTAGAAGTTATTTCAACGATACCATTCCAGAGTATGTGGAGGAGGAGTTGTCGTTTGATGAAAAGATTTATTTGTACAATGCCTTTATAGGGTACTATTTTTTTATTCAGGACTTTCCGCAAGGTTATGACTATGCTGTAAAGGTGTTGACACTTTTTGATGGCTCGCCAGATATGATTGGCAACAGGTTGGAGCTTTATATTAAGGGAATGAACAACTTGTTGGTTGCCCAGTTTAAGCTGGTTAAGTACGAGGAGTTTGTGGTTACTCAAAATAAATTGAATGCGATTGCGAAGAGTAAAACTTTGCCGCTAACTCAAAATATCGATTTGATCTTGTTTAAGTATTACTATATCCACGAGATCAATAAGTATTTTATGATGGGGCAATTTCATGAGGGCATCTCATTGATTGCTTCTCTTGAAGATGGGCTCGATAAGTTTATCGATAAATTGGATCAGCACCACACATTGGTTTTCTATTATAAGATTGCCTGTTTGTATTTTGGTGCCGATAAGTTTGCTGAGGCGATTTTGTGGTTGAATAAAATCATAAATATGAAAAACGTGGATTTAAGGGAGGATATCCATTGTTTCTCTCGGATCCTGAATCTAATCAGTCATTTTGAATTGGGAAATACCGAATTGCTCGATTATTATGTGAAATCGGTTTATCGTTTCCTTTTAAAGAAAGACGACTTACACATGTATCAGCAAAACATATTGGGCTTTTTAAAGAAACTGCAAAGCGATTTGGGAGAGAAGGAATTGATAACTGAGTTTGAAGGGCTTAGGTTTAGGTTGTTGAAGCTGATTCACAGTACCTACGAGAAGAGAGCATTCATTTATTTCGACATCATATCGTGGTTAGAAAGTAAAATTGAGAAGAAACCAGTCGCGGAAATCATTCAGGCCAAAGCTAAAAAACGACTTTTAAGAGGTTAGGTGTCGTATTTAAATAAGATTTGAATCGCCTGATTTATATATAAAATCAGGTGGATTTTACATATAAATGCATTTGGACATCGGGAATGTATTTAATTTTAATTTTCTGTTCAACCCCTACCAACTTATTTTTGTGCTCTTTTTATAGAATAAGCATATAATAGATTAACCAGAAGAGATGAGTAAAAAGTTAAACAAATATAGTGCAACCTTAACGCAAGACGAAACCCAACCAGCAGCGCAAGCAATGCTACACGGGGTGGGGCTTACGGATGAGGATTTTGATAAAGCTCAGATCGGAATTGCCAGTTCTGGCTACGAAGGGAATACATGTAATATGCACCTAAATGATCTATCTAAAGACATTAAGAAAGGTGTAATTGAAGCTGGCCTTGTTGGCTTAATCTTTAATAATATTGGGGTAAGCGACGGAATTTCTATGGGAACGGCCGGAATGTCTTACTCGTTACCATCCAGAGATATTATAGCAGATTCTATTGAAACTGTGGCAGGAGCCATGTGGTACGATGGAATTATTGCAGTTGCTGGTTGCGACAAAAACATGCCGGGTGCAATTATTGCTTTAGGCAGATTGAACAGACCGGGCATTATGACTTATGGTGGTACTATAAGATCGGGAAAATATAAAGACAGAACATTAGACATCGTTTCTTCATTTGAAGCACTTGGCGAAAAGATGGCAGGAGATTTAACTCCCGAAGATTTTAAAGAAATTATTAAAAATGCTTGCCCAGGTGCTGGTGCTTGTGGTGGTATGTATACTGCAAACACTATGTCGTCGGCAATTGAGGCATTGGGAATGAGTTTGCCTTACAGTTCTTCTAATCCTGCTGTAAGCGACGAAAAGTTGAAAGAATGTAAGGACACAGGTGCAGCGATGTTGAATCTGTTGAAATTGAACATTCTGCCAAAAGACATAATGACTAAGGAGGCATTTGAAAATGCAATAACACTAGTTATGATTTTGGGTGGCTCTACCAACGCAGTAATGCATTTGATTGCAATGGCGAAATCGGTGGATGTAAAAGTTACCATTGACGACTTCCAAAGAATTAGCGACAAAACTCCTTTTATTGCTGATCTTAAACCTAGTGGTAAATACTTGATGGAAGATCTTCATGCTATTGGTGGCGTACCTGCAGTATTAAAAATGTTGTTGGCAGAAGGCAGAATTAACGGAGACTGCATGACGGTAACTGGAAAAACGCTAGCAGAAAATTTAGCAGATTTACCGGGTCTTCCAGAAGGTCAGGATTTAATTAGACCGTTAACGGAACCAATTAAATCTACTGGGCATTTACAAATTCTTTATGGCAATTTGGCTGTAGAAGGTTCTGTGGCTAAGATTACTGGTAAGGAAGGTGAGATTTTTGAAGGCACTGCCAAGGTTTACAATTCTGAGGAATTAGTAAATAAAGCTATAGGCGCTGGCGAAATTGAAGCGGGCAATGTAATTGTAATCCGTTACGAAGGTCCTAAAGGCGGCCCTGGAATGAGAGAGATGTTGAAACCAACTTCAATGATAATGGGGAAAGGTTTGGGTAACGATGTTGCGTTGATTACCGATGGTAGATTCTCGGGAGGAACGCACGGATTTGTTGTAGGACACATTACGCCAGAAGCGCAAGAGGGTGGTTTACTAGCATTGATTGAAGATGGAGATAAAATTACCATCGATGCAAAAGACAATAAATTAACCTTGGATGTTTCGGATGCAGAAATTGATGAGAGAAGAAAGAATTGGGTAAAACCAGGATTGAAATTCACAAAAGGAGTTTTGTTCAAGTATGCGAAACTAGTTTCTTCGGCGTCGGAGGGATGTGTTACGGATGAATAAGTAGTAAAGAAAAACGAGTCATGGGAAAGACAGCGGATACAAAAAAGGCTACAAAGCCTAGGAAGAAAGAAATGTTAGGATCGGAAGCGATTCTAGAAGCATTAATACACGAAGGAGTAGATACCATATTTGGATATCCGGGTGGTGCAATTATGCCAATTTATGATGCATTATACAATTACAAGGATAAACTAAGACACATTCTTGTCCGACATGAGCAAGGTGCAACGCATGCTGCGGAAGGATATGCAAAAATGAAAGGTCATGCTGGTGTTTGTTTTGCTACATCTGGTCCTGGTGCAACAAACTTGGTAACTGGTATTGCCGATGCAATGCTAGATTCGATTCCTATGGTATGTATTACTGGGCAAGTAGCAGATCATTTATTGGGAATGGATGCATTTCAAGAAACCGATGTAATCGGTGTTACCATGCCAGTTACAAAATGGAACTTTCAAATAACCAACGCAGAAGAAATTCCACAGGTAATTGCTAAAGCATTTTACATTGCGAACTCTGGTAAGCCAGGTCCTGTGTTAATTGATGTTACTAAAAATGCGCAGTTTCAAAAATTTAAATTTGCGCCACAAGAATACAAAGACCTTAAAAGCTACAATCCATTTAAAAACGGAATTGGAACTAGCGTTGAGGAAGCTGCCAAGCTAATTAACAAAGCGAAATCGCCAATGATGTTTGTTGGCAATGGTGTATTGATTTCGAAAGCTGAAAAAGTAGTTAGAAAATTTGCAGAGAAAACAGGAATTCCTGTTGCATCAACGCTTCACGGATTGTCTGTGTTTCCTACGAGTCACCCTTTGTATGTTGGTATGTTGGGAATGCATGGCAATTATGGACCAAATTATTTGAGCGACGAAGCCGATTTAGTTTTGGCGGTAGGTATGCGCTTCGATGACAGGGTAACTGGTGATGTGTCTAAATTTTTGCCAAACGCGAAAATCATTCATGTTGAGATAGATGCGGCTGAGGTTGGTAAAATAATGAAGCCTACAGTAACTATTCTTAGTGATGCTAAAAGAGCCATGACTCAATTGTTGGCTAAGGTTAAAGAGAAAAAGCATACCAAGTGGCACCAGAAATTTGTTGATTGTTACGATAAAGAATTCAAACAAGTAATTAGCAAGGAAACACATCCTAAGAAAGGAGAGATAAAAATGGCTGAGGTAATTCGCAGATTAAGCGAGCAAACCAAAGGTAAAGCTGTTATTGTCCCAGATGTTGGTCAGCACCAAATGATGGCTGCTAGATACTACAAATTTGCTCAAACAGATAGTTTCGTTACCTCTGGAGGATTGGGTACAATGGGTTTTTCTTTACCAGCAGCTTTCGGTGTTAAAACTGGTGCACCTAACAGAACAGTTATTTCTATATCTGGTGATGGTGGATTTCAAATGAACATTCAAGAGCTTGGAACAATCGCCCAAGAAAACGCTGATGTTAAAATCGTTATTCTGAATAATAGTTTCTTAGGTATGGTTAGGCAATGGCAAGGGATGTTCTTCGAGAAAAGATATTCTTTTGTTAACCTGGTTAATCCAGAGTTTACTATAATCAGTAAGGGATACGGAATTCCGGCTCAGAAGGTAACCGAAAGAAAAGATTTAGATGCCGCGATAGAAACTATGCTGAAGTATAAAGGTGCTTACATGCTAGAAATCATGGTAGAACAAGAAGAGGATGTTTTCCCGATGATACCTACTGGTGCAGCTGTAAGAGACATTAGACTTAAATAAGAAGAGAAAGAATTGTTATCATGAACAAGAAAAATAAATACACGATATCGGCCTTTGTACAAAATTCTGCAGGGATCTTAAACCGAATCACGATTGTTTTTACACGTAGAAAAATCAACATAGAGAGTCTTACTGTATCTGAAACAGAAAGAAAAGGAATCTCAAGGTTTACAGTTGTTGTTAATTGTACCGAGCAAATGGTGAATAGATTGCAACAGCAGTTGAATAAAGTTATTGAGGTATATAAAGTTTTTATTAGTGAAGACAAAGACATCATCTTTAACGAGATTGCATTTTTTAAGATGCAAGTAAAAAACAAAGCAGCAAATGAGAAGTTGCAAAAAATAGCAGATAGCAACAATGCCAGAGTGGCACATGCTTCAGCTAAGTTTATGGTAATAGAAAAAACGGGAAGCAAAGAGGATATAACCTCTTTGTTTTATATTTTAGAGCCCTATAATATTCTAGAGTTCATTCAATCGGGAAGAATAGCAATATTAAAGAACGAAGAAGGAATGAGTGACTTCCTACCGGAAGGAGTAATTTAAATTTTAAAACAACAATAATGGCAGTAATAAATTTTGGCGGAGTAGATGAAAACGTGGTAACTAGAGAGGAGTTTCCAGTATCTAAAGCACAAGAAGTATTAAAAGATGAAACAGTAGCTGTAATCGGTTATGGAGTTCAAGGTCCAGGGCAAGCCCTTAACCAAAGAGATAATGGAATTAACGTAATTGTTGGTCAAAGAAAAAATTCTAAATCTTGGGACAAAGCTGTTGCTGATGGTTTTGTTGAAGGAAAGGATTTATTTGAGATTGAAGAAGCAGTAGAAAAAGGAACAATTATTTGTTATTTACTTTCTGATGCAGCTCAAATTACTTTATGGCCTACAGTTAAAAAATATTTAACTGCTGGTAAAGCATTGTATTTCTCTCATGGATTTGGAATCACATACAAAGAAAGAACAGGAATTATTCCTCCAGATGACATAGATGTTATCTTAATTGCTCCTAAAGGATCAGGTACTAGTTTAAGAAGATTATTTGTTGCTGGTAAAGGATTAAACTCGAGCTATGCTGTCTTTCAAGATGCTACGGGTAGAGCAGAAGAAAGAGCTAAAGCAATGGGAATTGCAGTTGGTTCTGGTTATTTGTTTCAAACAGACTTCAAAAAAGAAGTATTCTCTGATTTAACAGGAGAAAGAGGCACATTGATGGGAGCTATTCAAGGCATATTCCAAGCTCAATACGAAGTATTAAGATCAAGAGGTCATTCTCCTTCTGAAGCGTTTAATGAAACAGTTGAAGAAGCTACTCAGTCATTATATCCTTTAGTTGCAGAAAACGGAATGGATTGGATGTACGCCAACTGTTCTACTACAGCGCAAAGAGGTGCTTTAGATTGGAAAGATAAATTCCACGATGCTGTTAAGCCAGTATTTGAAGAATTGTACGACAGCGTGGAGTCAGGTGAGCAAGCGCAAATCTCTATCGATACAAACAGTAAACCTGATTACAGAGAAAGCTTAGAAGTAGAATTGAAAGCATTATACGATTCTGAAATGTGGACTGCAGGTAGAGCTGTTAGATCACTTCGTCCTGAGAATAAGGAAAGCTAATAAATCAAAAATTTCAATAAGAAAGGAGGTCACTGATAAGTGATCTCCTTTTTTTATCTTTGTATCCCAAAATTTCACAGGAATCAAAACGAAATTATGAGCAAAATCATAGATATCCAGGATATCATCAAAGCCGATCATCAATTAAAAGGCGTAGTAGAGCATACGCCGTTGACTGTGAACAATAACCTATCTGAAAGGTACAATTGCACTGTTCACTTAAAAAGAGAGGACCTGCAGCATGTTAGATCGTACAAATTACGTGGAGCATACAATAAAATGAGCACAGCGTCGCCCGAAGAATTAGCGAAAGGGGTAATATGTGCCAGTGCAGGTAATCATTCTCAAGGAGTGGCATGGTCGTGTGCTAGAATGGGAGTGAAGGGGAAAATTTATATGCCCATTACTACACCAGATCAAAAAGTGAAGCAGGCCAAAATGTTTGGTAAAGACATGGTGGAGGTAATTTTGAAGGGAGACACATTCGATGATGCTTTTGCTGCCGCAATGGTAGATGTAAAGGAAAGTGGAAAGCTTTTCGTTCATCCTTTTAACGATAAAAAAGTAATTCAGGGACAAGCCACCGTAGGTGTGGAAATACTGAATGATATTAAGGATGAAATTGATTATTTATTTGTTCCAGTAGGCGGAGGCGGCTTAGCTAGTGGAGTTGGTTCGTACTTTAAAGAAATTAGTCCTAATACAAAAATAATTGGCGTGGAGCCACTAGGAGCACCAGCAATGAAAGAATCGTTGGAGCAGGGTAAGCTTGTGGTGCTCGATAAAATCGACAAGTTTGTTGATGGTGCGGCAGTATTGTCGGTAGGAGATTTGACTTTAGAAATTTGCAAGGAAGTAATTGATGAGATGACCTTAGTACCCGAAGGAAGGATCTGTACCAATATCCTTAAGCTTTATAATGAAGATGCAATTGTTGTAGAACCAGCAGGTGCGTTAACAATTTCTGCTCTCGAAGATTATAAGGAAGATATTAAAGGTAAGAATGTGGTTTGCATAGTTAGCGGAAGCAACAACGACATTACAAGGATGCAAGAAATTAAGGAGAAATCGTTGATTTATGAAGGATTGATGCATTATTTCATACTGAAATTTCCTCAAAGGGCAGGGGCGTTAAGCGAATTTTTAGACGAAGTGCTAGGACCCAACGACGATATTGTCCGTTTTGAGTACTCTAAAACGAACCAGCGCGAAAGTGGGCCAGCCTTTATTGGTATTGAACTTTCGGACAGTGCGGACTACGAACCACTCATCGCAAGGATGAAAAGTCACAACCTTGATTTTACTTACGTAAATAAGGATGATAATCTGTTTGGTTACTTCTTGTAAGATATTGTAGTTGAGCTGTGGAATTGCAACAAAATAATGGAGTTTAAGTTAAGCTATGCCGCCTGATTAAATTGATGATTATTGAGATTAAATTGTTCGATTGATTTGTTGCCTAAGTGGGAGTGCCTTCTTTTTCTGTTATATCACGTTTCCAGCCAGTCGAAAATTGACATTTCTGCTTCGCTTTTAGAAGTGCAACATTCTCTGTAAACGCATTCTGATTTTAACGTCTTGAAAAAACTTTCGGCCACAGCATTATCCCAGCAATTTCCTTTACGACTCATACTCTGGGTTACTTTACCTGAGAATGAGCCAAGGATAGCTGTGAATTTCGTACAAACCTGAGTTTGATTCTAAAAAACAGATAATTGTGTAGATTCGACAGGTTGATATTTAATTGCGGGTTTTTTAGGAAAAAACGAATATGCTATCAATGCAGAAATAGTATTTGAAATGAATCTTGAAAAGGATCTATGCCTTGAGTGCTCGATCTGACACATGTTCTTTAGTTCGTCATTAACGGTTTTAATTACAGATCGTTTACGCAATAATATTTTGTCTTTTAGTGTCCATCAGAACATTCTTCATATTGTTTCTTATCGATGTGACTAAGTGTAATCCATCAAGGAATAAAATTTCGGTTAATTCTCTACCAACATAACCT
>JABSPQ010000229.1 GCA_013214205.1 Flavobacteriales bacterium | reverse complement strand
GAGATGGAAAGTAGAAGAGTATCATAAGTGGATCAAATCCAATACGTGCTTTGCAAAATCACCATCAAGAACCACCACTACACAAAAAAGCCATTTTATAGCTTCTGTCGGAGCTTTCAATCGGTTTGAATTGATTAAAATGAGGAAGAGTAAAAATCATTTTTGCCTAAAACGCTACATAAATATTATGGCAATGAAAAAAGCAACAACCGAAGTACAACAGTTATTAACATCCAATTTAGCAAAAGTGCCTTAACGATGCGTAACATGAGTTAATAATTAAGAGATTTAAAATTAAATCAGTTTCTGGCGAAATAATCGATCCGCAGCCTAAACCATTTAATAAGGTTGGCAATATTACAGGCGGTATAATCTTCGGATTTGGTTGGGCACTTGTAGGTGCTTGCCCAGAGCCAATTTATGCGTTAATTGGTTCAGGTAATTCTATTATGATCTTGGCATTGATTTCCGCTTTGGCAGGGGTATTCTGTTACGCAGTTCTTAAAAAGAAGCTACCTCACTAAATCGCTTCGATGTCTTTTTTAAAGCGCTTGATTAATTTTCTCTCATTCTCATGAACTCCGCCATACGAAAGGGCAATTTTCTCGACAACCTTAATAAAGTCGGCTTTAATATCGGGGTTTAACCAAACCTTGTGCTCTTCCAAATCTGCTAAGGCCATGCTGTATGCCATCTCAAAATCCATGTCGTCTTTATCCAATACATGAAAAATAATTTCGGCTACGCCAAAATCAAAATTATGATCGCCTAGCGCTTCAGATATTATATGTGTTAGCTCTTCACGTTCTACCATCTGTACTTTTCCATCAGCTTTTGCAATGGCATAAGCCAACTGGCCAAGCGCATAGTAAATAGATCTTTTTCCTTCCATAATATTTTAAGATTTTTCGATCACCATGTTTTTCAACACATCAATCCATTTGTCGCTGTCGTTTAAACTTTCCACCAATGTTACATCTCCACCGCCGTTCTCCTTAAACAATTCGTCTATTTCTGTTCCTATTTCGTAAACAGTTTCTAGGCAATCGGCAATAAAAGCAGGAGAGAAGGCCAACACCTTTTTAATTCCTTTTTTACCAAGATCTTCAAATTCAAAATCGGTGTATGGCCGGATCCATGGATCTCTACCCAATCTGGATTGGAATGTAATTGAATATTTTTCTGCTGGTATTCCTAATTGTTCGGATAAGGTTCTCGCCGTTTGGTGACAAGTTGCTCGGTAACAATGTTTGTTTTTTTCGGTGATGCTACTACAGCATTCCTTGCTGAAATTGCAACAACCTGATTTGTCCATTTTGGTGATTTGTCTTTCGGGAATTCCGTGGAAACTAAAAACAAAATAATCGTACTTGGTTAAATCGTGTTGCTTGGCCTTTGCTAAAAGCGCCTCTTGAAAATCTGTTCTATCGTAAAACTGATCGATAAAAACCAGCTCGGCTTTTACATTTTGTGCTTTAATGGCATTCTTTACATTAACGATAGAAGCACCAGTACTAGATACCGCATATTGCGGATACATGGGCACTACAATTATTTTATCTACTTTCTGCTTAGTGAATTCGGCAATGGTATCTCTAATATTCGGATTTCTGTAGCACATACCAAGTCCTACAATGTAATTGTCTCCTAAAGCACCTTGTAGTTTGTTTTTTACATTGTTGCTATGAATAAGTAAAGGAGAGCCTTCGGGTGTCCAGATTTCTTTATAAAGCTTAGCCGATGCTTTGGCCCTAAAAGGCACGATGAGCCAATTAACCAAAAAATACCTTTTAATGGCGCCTATGTCTATTACTTCTGGATCGTTAAGAAACTCTTTTAGATAGATTTTTACATCGGCCTCGGTGGGGCTATCGGGTGTACCAATATTTACGAGAAGAACGCCTGTTTTATTCATGTTAATTTGATCTGCAAGAATAGTTTCTCATTAAAGAGAAATTCAAGGTTCAAATTTAAAACGAATTTGTGAATTGATTGATTAATCGGAAGGTATTATTTCCCAATCATAAGAAATATTGATTTTAAATTGCGTTGTATCAAAATCAATTGAAAAATTGGAAATATTAATTTTCAACGAAGGAGCGATCCTTCATAAAAACAAAGCTGTTCTTGAGACTAACCCAAGAAGAAAATTCCGTAAACAATTCCTCCCCACACAATGCCATTAAGCATCATAAATGATAAGTGAAATAATCTAGTATTGTTTGTTACAACAGATTCGAACGAGTTCGCTTCCATGTCAGTCGAAATTGTATTGCTTTGGTTAATGTTGGTGTTGTTATTTAATTGCATATCCTTAGTTTATAAAAAAGTAAACGTTTCACAGCGTCAATCGGTTACGCAAGAGGTGCTATAAAAGCGTTTTTATTGTGTACCATAGGCAGATTACGTATTTATTCGCATCGAAACTCCTGTTATCGTTAGGAAACTATACGAGGTTTTCACAATCAACTACGTACTTCTTTGTACGTTAACTTTTCGAAGTTGATTATGTTGTTGTGATGATAACAAAAACTAGGCCGTAAATAAATACCTTTGTGTCATCAATTGGTTAACTGCATGGAAAACGGAGAGAATAAAAAAGCTATTAAAGTTCTGGTAATAAGTGATTACAATGATTATCACATTTCGCGACCGGAAGCTTATATTTTTATTGGACTGGCAAAACTGGGTTTCGAAATTGATGTAATGACGGTTCCTAATTGTGCTATTGTTCCCGAATTTGAAGCGGCAGGTATTAAGGTGATTGATTTTCACCCGAAGAAAAAGCTGGATAGAAAGGAAATTAAAAGAATTAGAGAGGCATTGATTAATGAGGCTTACGATGTGGTGCACCTCTTTAATAACTTCTCGATTGTAAACGGAATTAGAGCTGCCAAAAACTTGCCTGTAAAGGTGGTACTATATAGAGGCTACAGCGATAATATCCATTGGTACGATCCAACTGCTTATTTGAAGTTTTTACACCCAAGGGTAGACAAGATTTTTTGTAATTCGGTAGGGGTAGAGCAGCATTTGCATGATCAGTTGTTTTTTGACAAAAGCAAAACTATTGTTATCAATAAGGGCCACGATTTGGCTTGGTACGAGGGTTATGCTCCAATTGATATTAAAAAGGAAATTGGGATTCCGGAGGATGCTTTTCTACTTATTAATGTAGCGAACAACAGAAAGATGAAGGGGATTCCTTATTTATTGGCGTCTATTAACAGTTTGCCAAAGGAACTTAATATTCATTTGTTGCTGGTTGGTGGCGATATGGATGTGGAAGAGAATCTGAATATTATTAAGCAGGGCGATAAAGCAGATAGGATTCACATTTTAGGTTTTAGAAAGGATGTGCTTAATATTGTTGCCGCGAGTGATGTTTTCTGTCTTTCGTCTATCACAGGTGAGTCGATTACTAAGTCGGTGTTAGAAGCGATGTCGTTGGGCGTTACTCCTATTATTACAGACATACCGGGTAATGTAGAATTGTTGGTGCACGAAGAAAGTGGTTTGGTAACAAAAACTTTTGATAGCCAGGATATGACTGATGCGATTGTTCGCCTTTACAACGATAGAGAATTTTGTAAGGAACTTGGCAAAAATGCAAAGCATAGAATTGCTACGAGACTTAGCACTACCAGAACTATAGAGCAAACGAAGGCGCTTTACGAGGGGCTGGTTTCTTAATCTTTTTATCCTGAACCTGAAGGATCAGGCAAAAAGCATTTCGTTGGACTAATCAAATATCTCACTTAAACGATATTATAGAAATGCCTAAATCTTTTTTTAGTCTCCCTCTTTGCAAGACCGCCAACGTCGGGTGAAGGACAGAGGGCAGGGGCGAGTCAAAAGAATCACTTACTTTTCCCGCTCGTGAAACGCAGAAATATCGAAATAGAATTCGAGCCTTTTTCCATCCTCATCTTCAAAAACCAAAATGTCGAATGGTTTGCCTTCGTGGAAAAATAAGGCTTGCGACTTATAATTAATCTCTGGGAAATTTTCTTTGATCCAACCGAATTCGAAAGGAACACTGGAGGCAACAACCGCATTTACAAAAGAGCTACCGTCGTATCCAAAATGATAATCTTTATTGAGATATCTGCACCATTCTGCATATCCCTCTAATTCTTCCGTTGGTTCTGCCTCGTCATTTAAAATGTTAATGATAGCCGATTTCAAAACTGAGTAATCGAAATTATCATTAAAAGGAAGCTTCCCGAATTTTTGATGAAGGTCGTCTTTTACGATGCACAGGTAATATGTATTTTCTTTTTCGCTGTTGTTATTTAGCGAATCAAGTTCTAATTGTAATTCGCAAATCAGATTTTCGTTTTTGTCTATTATTTGAAAAATATGACTTACCTCAACAGAATTGGTGTGGCTGTTTTCAAAGTATTCGTATCCAAAAACAAGGTGATTGTTCCAATAAAACTGATCGATACAATATTTGTCTCTCATCTCACCACGGAGTTGTTTATTTCCGTAAGCGCTGTATAATTTTTTCTGTAAGTAAGTAACCGTCTCGATGTTATTCAATTCGTAATTGATTTGAATTAGCTTGGCCATTGCTCCAAAGTCGTTAGGATGCTTTAATAAGTACAATTCATAAGTGGCCTTTGCATCCATGTAATCTTCATTCATTTGCTGTGCAAAGCCAATGTTGTAATTTATGTTATCGTATTCTTTTGTGTTTGGCTGAAAATACTTTAAAGCAGTTGCATAGGCACTTCTCGATTTTTCATACAATCCCAATTCACCATAAGTATAGCCTATATCCATAAAAACGCTTGGCGAGCAGTTGGGAAGTTTAGAAGCGGTTTGGTAATTAAGTAGAGCACTATCTAAGCTATGCTTTTTCAAAAAAGCATCGCCTCTTACAATGTGGTATTTGGGTTCTTTAGGATCAAGGGCTATTGCTTTATTAAAAGCTTCGATTGCCTTATGGTTATCTTTTAAAAATACAAGGGTAATTCCCCTTTGATAATGGGTAATACTAACTTGATTGTCTTTGCTTATACTGGCGTTATAAAAAGCCAATGCTTCTGCATCGTGTTTTAACATAAAAGCCGACATCCCTTTATAAAAGAGTGATCTTGCCGATAGTTCAGTATTATTTCTTTGCTTGAAACTTAAGATTTTATAGAACTTGTTATCTATATAGTATTGCTCAATTTTTTGATCTGTTTTATTTATTTGACCAAGGCAGTTGTTTACTAGAAAAAGGAATGAAATAAAGAGGGTGGCAAGTGGTTTCAATTGATTGTATTTATTCGCTTTTTATATTTATGTTGGTTATAAAGATACCTAATTATAATTTACTATCGGTGTAATCAGAGTTAAATCAAATGGTTATGAGTATTTTCTTACAAAATTACTATTTGATAAGCGGTAGATTTTACACCGTTATTATTTGAAAAATAGACCAATCCTTTGTTCTTTTTATAAATTCTGATTGTGGAGCTTGTTATGATTGTATCTTTTCTATCATCAGTAAAACGCAAATTCGTATTGGTTATTGAATTCAATACCATGCAATCGGTTTTACTATCAAAGATGGAATCTATTTCGGCCTTACTAATATTAAAAGTAGAGTGTGTTGTCATCGACATTCCAGGATCTGTTATAAATTTATAATTAAATTCAAAAGTAAAATCGCTTTTTAAATCCCATTTGGTTTCTGCTTGCGCAATTCCTTTAACCTCTACAAAACCAGTGGCATCATCAAATTCATAAAATGAATTAGACATCAATTCCATGCTATTATCTGGATACCAGTTTTCTTGGCTTTTGTTAATTGGAATGGTGTCTTCTCGAAGAATAAGGTATTCTAGCGTTACTACAGAATCTTCGGAATAACTAACAGCTTGAGTTGCCATAATTTTTGTAGCCGCGTTGTCGCCTATAGAATAAAACATTCTAAAACTGTCCTTTTCTTCGTCGGGCCAAATTAAATAAGGTAAAAATGAAGGCGGCTTTTCCATGTTGCAACTGCAGATAAGAGCTATCAAAAAGAGGAAGGAAATGTTTTTCATTTTTTTATTAATTCGGTTTTTAAAGTACATACATCAAATATTTCGACGGATTTATAAGGCTCGTTTTGGGTCTCGATATACATAATGATCCAGTCTAATGCATCTTCATATTTTTTCAATTTGTAATTGGTATAGGCTAGAAAGTAATACTGTAAATCCTTGTTGTGTTTTTTTTTGATGGCACTGTTTAGCCATGTGTTGGCTTGGCGATACTCTTGCAAATAGAAGCACGAAACACCAATCTTGTAATTTAATAATGCCTTTTCCTTATCGTATTTTTTGCTTTTAGCAACAACCGACGACTTGTAATAATCTTTCGCAATCAACATCCATATTTGCCATATAACGTTACTATCGTTGAGATAGCAGATGGATATGTTAAATGCAGAATCGCCTTTTAACGCTCTTTGAGCAAAGCTTTCTTCTGGTAATTGTTTAAATTTTCTTTGGGTTGCATCAGCATCTTTTAATACACATAAATTTTGTCCGTATGCGTTTCCGCATAGCGCTATTGCTAATAGTACGACAATAAATATATTGTATCTCATGCTTGTTATAACGGGAATAAAACGAGAATTGCATGTTAGTACAAGTTTCGTTCCATTCCCTAAAGATACAATTTAGAGAGGTAATGGTATTTACTTAAAAATAATTAGCATTTATGGTAGGGCGAAATATCCGTCGAATTGATTTTGATACCCTGCGACTTCCTCAATATTGGAGGCTATCAAATCAAATTTTCCTTTGTTGTTTATGTGGTAAAACGACAGGGTGGTGGTGGCTTTGTAGTTTTCAAAAGGATCTTTGGTTTCTAAATTGCCAATTATTCTTTTATCCACTACTTCAATCAACGAATCGTTGGTGATAATGCTCGATATTTCTTGATAGTAGCCATCCCAATAGCATTTTTTTGCAAGCTCTAACTTGTCTATTATGCAACCATCTTTAGTTAGGTTGTATAATAAAAAGCTACTTATACAGTCGTCGCTAAGTCCGGTGTACACAACAACCGAATTGAAAAACTCGCTGAACGAATTGTCGGAGAAGTAAACTTCACTATCGAATTTGGATTGTATTATTATGTTTTCATTTACCCTTGTTAAAGAGTCTAACATTTCCCAAGCGTAATCGTCTGGGTAGGCTTTAAATTTTATTAGAAAGCATTTCTGCGATTCGAATTCAAAAAATTGAGTTCCGCAAGAATCTAAGTGAGCACTTTTCGAATCATCAATATATAGATTATCTAAATCGCTTTTTAATATAGGTGGGGTTTCTTTTATTTCAATTTGAGGTTTGCTATCAACCACATTTTCGTTGGTAATGTGGTATTCATTGATAGTTACATCGCATGCGCTCATCAACACAAGTAATGTAATACTTACTAAATATTTGGTTCTTTTCTTCGCGTTTATCATTTAGTGGTTTTAGAGTTAATATTGAATTAGGTGTTAAAATCATTGTGTTTTCGATACTACCCATCAGATGGTGGATCACTCGAACTGACAGTGATTTGGAAATTCAAAATGCCAGTTCGAGTGACCATGACGGTTGCGTCATGGTTGTATCGAGAACACATTTTTTATTTCTGGTAATCAATTGCTATCCTACTTAATGCCTTTAATTAATCTAAGCGACCAATAAATCATGTTGAGTAAAATGCCCATAAAAATTGTCATGCCCCAAGTAGTAGGGTGGTCCCAAGGGTTTACAATTCTTTCGCCAATGTCGTGGAGTAAGCCTAAAGGTTCTTGTATTACATCCCAACTGTTCCAGCGTAAATAGCGACCAATGTAAATTCCGAAGCTGCTTACGAACAGTAAGACTCCTGAGATAATAGGAATATTTTGTTTGGCTGTAAATTTTGATAAAATCTTTTCGATGTCCCACAAACTAATGAAACCAAAAAGGAAACCTGTCCATGCAAACGACATAATTAATACTAAATCGAACCAAACCGGAATAGTACTTCTAGCTTTTAAATGAAATAAATCTGTGAGGATGTATGGAGCGTTAGGGAAGAATAAAAGCCAGGAGGCTACTAAAAGGATCAACGCTAATTTCCGCTCTTGTAACAATGGACTTCTCCTCATTATGCTGCTCAACAACCATGGAATAAAAGCGAGGAATAGATTCCAATTTAGGAATAAGAAGACACTGGTTTCGGTGATGATGCACCGCAGTATTGAAATTGAAAGGCACAACAAGCACATGCCACCCATAAATAGAGTTTGATTAAACTCTTGCTCATTTCCTTTTATCGCTATCATAGGCTAATAATTCGGGGGATGAATATGATTGCTGCAGTAGCAATTGCCACGATGGCACTCACCAACACTCCAGCTGCTGCTAAATCTTTGGATTGTTTGATGAGTTGGCGTTCTAATTTTGAAACTTGATCGGCTAGTCTTTCTAAGGAGGTATTGATTAACTCCATGGAAAAAACAAACCCAATAGCAAAGATTATCGCGATCCATTCGAATTTGGATATTTGTAATAGGGAGCTTAAAACTATTGCTGCGATTGCTGCTAGCACATGTATTCGGGCATTGTATTCTCCTGTTAAAAGGATTTTAATGCCGTTGAATGCATAGCTAAAACTGTTCAACCTCTTTGCTATCGAGAATTTCTGTTTTTCCATTGTGTTGTTGTTAGGTGGTTTATTTCGGTTTAATGATTAATAAATTTCAAAGCTTCTTTGAAGCACTTCTCCGTGTTCGTCTACCAAGGTTAATAGGTGTTTGCCTATTGGCGGGTTTACAGCCTGCTCGTGAAAACGCTTGGTTTGTCCGAGGTAAGTGTCGTCTAAATGCCAATAAATTATAGTTTCGGGGTTTCTGTGCGACACTTCAAATACTGCTCTACTCTTGCTTTCATCAAGATTAGTTGGTATGGCAATTCTAGTATTTGTTCGAGGATAAATCAATTGCATTGATCGATTGCTTTTTCCTGATTCTGAATTTGCCAAACATTCTTCTTTATAATCTGGCAAAGTAGCATAGGAGGGATGGTGTGTTTTGTAATACCATTCCATAACTGGAGGCAAAACAAAATATGATTTTTTAACCATGTTAATCGGCGAAACACACTCGCTATTTACCCTCCATTTTTCTGATTCATCGAGGTTAGCAATTTCGTGATACGGGCAAGGTTTGGTTTTATTCCCGGCTTGGTAAATCAGAATGGTGTCTTTGTTTTCGCAGATTTCCTTTGCCTTGAAACCACTTTCCTTGCAAACAATTATCTCCGTCATTTCGTCGTAAGGCGGATCGAACCAGAAATTGTTTTTACTGAGGTAATCAAAAATATCGAACATAAAAGGGGCGGCTGCCTGAACACCTATTAGTTCTGGTCTGCCTTCGCCATCAGCATTTCCGCACCAAACCGCTACAACATAATCGGGAGTAACACCCACCGCCCACGCATCTCTAAAACCAAAACTGGTTCCTGTTTTCCATGCTATTTTTCCTTTCGACGAAAAGTCTTTCCAATAATGTTCCGTACCTGGGCGCTTCACTTCTACCATTGCTTCGAAGGTGTGCCATATTGCACCAGCAGATAATTCTCCCTCGTTTACCAACGTTAATTCTGCATCCACTTTAGCTTCTGGTTGCACATAAGTTAACGGAGCATAATTGTTCACTTCATATTTTCCGCTGTTGTTTCCAAAGTTGTTCAGCACCCTTGCCATTCCTGCATAGGTTCCAGCCAAATCCCACAACGACGTTTCTGCACCTCCTAATATTAAACTCAAACCATAGTCGCTAGCAGGACGATCTATTGTGGTTAATCCAATGTTATTTAAAACAGAATGAAATCTGAGTACTCCAAACTGAGCCAACATTTTTACTGCTGGCACATTCAATGATTTATAAAGTGCCTCATTCGCAGGAACTGCACCCGAATACTTTTGATCGAAATTCTTTGGAGAATATCCAGAGTAGAAACTCGGCACATCTGGAATAAGCGAGTGGGGCAACAATTCCCCTTCGCTAAGTGATGCTGCATACAGAAATGGTTTAAGTATGCTTCCCGAGCTTCTTCTTGCAGTTACAATATCTACTGCTGCGCCTGTGGAACTCTTCCCAAATGGTGTGTTGCCAATGTAGGCTACCACTTGGTTGGTTTTAACATCTACTACAACAGCAGCGAGGTTTTCAATTCCATTTTGGCTCAATCGATAATGATGCCTCGACGCAATTTTACTCACATGATTTTGCACATTAATGTCGAGTGTACTGCTTACACGCCCTTTGTTAACTCCACGTGCTTCTCTTTTAACTCGCTCTAAAAGATGAGATGCATAGGAGGGGAGTCGATGTGGTTTTTCTGGTAAGATTTCTTCTTTCGCTAAAACGTACGTGAGCGAATCGATTAAATCTTTATCATAAAGCTTTGCCAGCAATCTGTCTCTTTTAGCTTTTAGTAAGTCTCTGTTTTTACCAGGGTGAATTAAACTAGGTGCATTGGGGAGAACGGCAAGTATGGCAGATTCCGACCATGAGAGTTGGTCAACTTCTCTTCCAAAATACTTCCAAGCCGCCGCATCTAGCCCAACAACATTACCACCAAATGGAGCATAGGCTGCATACAGCGCAAGAATTTCTTCTTTGCTATAAGTTATCTCCAATCGTGTGGCTAAAATCAATTCGATTATCTTTTCGAAATATGATCGAGATTGTCCTTTCCGAGAAAGTCTAATTACTTGCATGGAAAGTGTGCTACCACCGCTAACAACCCTTCGTTGTTTTATATTTAGCACCATCGCTCTACCAAATGCCAAGGGGTCAAATCCAGGGTGACTGTAAAACCTTTTGTCTTCAAACTGAATGATGGCAGTCTTGAATTTTTCGGGAACATTATTGTTTAACGGAAATCTCCATTGTTCATCTTTCGCAATTCGGGCTCCTAATAAATTCCCATTTCTATCTTCTAAAACTGTAGAGATAGGATCGACAAATAGGGGTGATGGAAGACATAAGTAATACCAAGTCATCATGCCTATGAATAAACTTATGTAATAATATTTCTTATGTCTTCTAATCATCCTTGTATCTGCTTGTGTTATATTATTTAGATGTTTTGTCTTTCTTAGTTACTTCAACCCATTGGCCTCCAGTACGGGCATTAATGGTTTTATCGTACATGGCTTCTACATATACCGAAGGCAGATAGTATTTGCCCAAGTAAGCTGCATTGAGCATTACTGTATATACCTTGGTTTTCTTTCTATATATATTGAAGTAGGAATAAATCCGATCATCTCGAATATCCTCATAAGTAGGTACATCCGATTTGTCCATCCAGTTCACATCTTCCAATCTTCCGTTATGAATTTCCCAGCCTGATGGAAAGATTTGAGTAAGTGCCATTTCCTTATAGTTTAAATATCTATCGGGATTTGTAACACGAACCACAGCCATAAAATCAGTGCCTTGTTCAATACTCCTTGGATCAATAAAGTCTCCTTCCATGTCTATGTAAGTAACACTCAGCTCTAACTTACTAGCCGTTTCTGTAGAGTCGCCAATTAGCGGAATCCCTTCTCGCATTACTTGCGCATATACCGGCTTATCCTTCTTATTCAGAATTTCGATGTGTTTCAGGTCTTCTAAATCCAAGTTTAGATTCAGCGTCCAGATCCCTTTGTTGGTTTCAACATCCGTCCATTCGCCCTTATCCAAGCGATACTTAAACGAGAGTTTTCCCGAGGTTTTTTCGTCGCTAAAATACTTTAGCAACGCAGTAAGTGTGTAGGCAGAAGTTTGTGTACTGAGCCAAGTTTGTCCATTTAACTTTGAAGTTATCTCGCCAATTAGTTTTTCGGCTTCTGCGTGTGCTCCAATTATTCCTGCCGATTGCAGTATAATTGCTTTGTCGCGATATCTAGATCCAAACGTATACGAAAGTTCCGTGTAGTCTGGTACTTCAATCGAAACTCCTCGGGAAATCTCCCTTGAAACATCGGTTCTAACAGCTAGGTGGTAGGCGGCTGCCAACGACCATTTTGCTGTGTTGTTCAAGTTTTCTTTTAGCTGCAATCTGTTCATGGCACCTAGTTGCGGGTCGCCAGCAAGGGCTAAAAGATAGAGTCGATTTGCTTGTATTATTTCAGATGATCTATCACCTTCGGCCCAAGCATTGGCCTTTTTCTTTTGATATTTTTTCCAGCCATTCAACAATTCTGGCGGAACAGTGTATCCTGCTTTTTTTGCTTCTAACAAGAAGTTTCCAGCGTAGTTGGTTCCCCATTCATTGGAATGGTACTGTCCAGGCCAGTAAGAGAGTCCACCATCTGCACATTGGAATCTGGTAAGCCTAGAGATTCCATAACCAATATTTCTGGCGGTTCTTTCTTTTTGTCGTTTAGTTAAATGAACCACATCCTTTAAATACAACTGTGGAAAAACAGAAGAAGTGGTTTGCTCAATACAGCCGTGAGGATAGCGCATTAAATAACTTAACCTACTAGAAAGATTGAATGGAGGCATGGCAGATATTTCTATTGTAGCCTCATTGGTTCCTTCTAATCCTGTTTTTGTCAATGAGCCTTTCCACGATGCACCACTTGTTATTGTTTTGTTATCGAGATCTACTACACGAGGATTAGGAGTACGAACAACAACATCTACATAGTATAATGCCCGTTCTTTTCCTGAGGTAACCACAATTTTCACAGTACCTGTTCCAATCTTTTCGCCAACTTTCATCTTAAAGAATGTAACCTGATCGCCAGTTTGAGTAAAGGTTAATTCGGTGCTCGATTCGCCATTCACTTTAAGCAACTCGTTTCCTTCAACAGTTACTTTTACCTTCTTTATGTTATCCTCCATTGCAAACACTGTGATTGGTAAAGCAATTTCTTCCTGCGGCCCTAAAACTCTTGGAAGCGTTGCCAATACCATTAAAGGCTTTTTAACTGGAGTGGTTTTGGATGTTGATCCATACGAACCTTTATAAGCTGCCACCACCATGGTTTTAACCGAGCCAATGTAATTTGGCATTTTGTAGCTGTGCTTTTTTGTTTCGCCTGGCTTTAGGGTAAATGGCCCTAAGAATTTAACCACTGGTCGAAAACGGTTTTGCTTGCTGCCTTCGTCGGCATTAATGCTACCATCGCCACCAATGCTCAACATGCTTTTGGTTTTCTCTTTGTCGGCACCAAGAATGTGATCGAATAAATCCCATGTTTTTACACTTAGCGCTTGTCGTTGATAGAAATAATCCCAAGGCTGTGGAGTTCTAAATCTGGTTAGATCTAACAAACCTTCATCAACAATGGCAATGGTATACGACATTTCTCTGCCGTTTTTCTCCGATATTTTTAGCGAAACTTTTTGCTCTGGTTCCAACTCATCAGCCATGGTTAAAACTGGTTGAAGCACAGTTTCTTTATCTACTATTGTAATCGGAATTACGCCATACATTCTGATGGGTAAATCGTTTTTGGTTTGTGCATGTGGTTGTAATAATGTTACATGTGCATACACGTTTGGAGCCATATTGCTTTTGGCTTTAAAAGAAAACTTGGTTGTTCCTTTCTCCGTTTCTACCCAGTAGGATTCTAAAACTTCCGATCCACTTTCGATGCTAACCAATGCGCGGCCTTTGCTACTTGTAGGAATTGTAAGTGTGATTTCTTCGCCAACATTGTACAACGTTTTCTCGCTGGTAAAGGTGAGCATACTGGCGCCTTCCGATTTTTTTTCTCGGCCGCGACCAGCCCAACCAGGCCAATCCATATATATAACCTTCCCGGTGCAATGTCCGTCTTCGTCGCAAGCTTGTACTAAATAACGGCCCCAATCTGGGTACTTAATCTTTAAATTCCATTTGGCCTCACCACCTTTTATCGTCACTTTGCCTTCTTGGATAGGCTGCGTGTGATAGCGTCCAAAAAAGTTGACGTTGTTTCTATTGCTGTCCCACCACCATCTCCAGCTCAACTTGTAAAGTTTCACGGTAACAACACCATCTTGCCTTGGCTTGCCATCCTTGGTAAGTCGAACTACTTGTACTGCGTGAGAAGTATCGGTAAGCAACATCCCTCTTGATCTATCACCAGTAGGAAGTCTAATGCCCACATAAGTATCGTAAGGGTGATAAGGAATGCTGAATCTGTCGGAAGAGAAATTTCCACCTGGTTCAAATGCCCTAGTTTTAAAATTCGCCATCAACATACCTGCGGGAGAACCATTCGCCTTAAGCTTCGGGAAGATCTGCGCTTTTCCATTTTCATCAAGCGTACCGTCGAAAACCGTTTTCTTTTCGTTGAATCTAGGTTTAGAAGGATCGTCGAAAACGAACTCGCTGTACTTATCAAACTTAGTTTTTGTAGGGGTAAGCATAACTTCCACCTTTGCATCTAAGTTTTTGGCTACCGAACCATGCAGCCATTTTACGTCTAACTCTGTAGAAATGTCGGCAGATTCTAGTGATAAATAATCCACACCAAAATCGAGGGAGAGCTTTAACCTATTAGGCATAATGGTTTCCACTTGCAGGTTTTTACTAAACGAAGCTCCGCCAGCAATAATTAATGCCCTGTAATTTCCTGTAAGGTCGGCCTCTTTAGTGGCGGTATGGAAGGTGTAAATACCATTTTCATGATCTTTTTTCATGATGGTTTTCACCAATTGCCCCTTAGGATTGTAAAGTTTAAAAATTACGGGATGGCCTTCTGGAAGATTTTTGAGCTTGTCTTCTAAAATGAAATTTACATAGAGTGAATCACCTGGACGCCAAACACCTCTTTCTGTGTAAATAAATCCTTTAAGACCCTTTACATATTTTGAACCAGCAATATCAAAACGACTTAAAGAAAGCGACGAACCATTGTCGAGTTTTAAATAACCTCTTTCGCTTCCTCTTTTAGCAATCAACAAAAACGGATTTCCTTTTACTTCAAACTCAGCTTTTCCTTGGCTATTGGTGAATGCCTTTTTAATGAGCTTTTGCTGAAAGTTGTAGATCTCTATCTGAATATTTGCCATTGGGGCAGTTGTACCAATATTGGTTACTACCACTAACATTTTATCGTTGTTGCCTTTCTTCGCGATTATTCCCAAGCTAGATGCCAACACATTTCGGGTAACAACTTTGCCCGAATGGTAGTACCTGTTTTTGCAAGGGTTATTTCTATCCTCCCAGTTATATGGCTCGTTTTCGTAGAAGTAATCCCAAAAGCTATTTTCGGTTTCCTCAAACTCGCCCGAATCGTACCAGTAGGAGTTGAGCGACAACATATCATCTGAGTCCTTAGCGGAAACAGAATCGGTGCAAGTGTATAAAGAATAGGATTTTCGGAAACCGAGGCTCACCTCATAGATAGCCCCGGGCTCAGCGTCGACTAACTCGCTTAAATCTATGGTGTGCTTGTTCCACGATTTCAGATCGAGTTGCTTGTTGGTATTCAGTGCTATGGTTTTTTTGAGAATCAAATCGCCTACACGGTACATTTCATGCGAGCCGCTTACCGAGTTGTTTTGCAAAAATTGAGGAATGTTCTTTTCCAACACTTTTACAATTCTAACATCTACAGTATTTAAATTGATTGCATCGAAACTAAAAGGCAGAATATCCGACTTAGGAATAATTACACCTTTGTCGGTTAATCTTAATTGAGGTTTGGCTTCGATAAACAAAGCAGAATCGGACGTGGCAAACTGCAATTTGTGACCTAAGATGTTTTGAATACCAGCTTCTATTACAACTTCTACATTACCAATTAATCTTATTTTAGGAAAAACCCGAATGATATTTCCTTCAACCATTGTAGAAATGTCGTGACTTCCAACTCTAATTAATCCTTTTAAGTTTTGGTTTCTCTTAATAGGATCAGAGAATTCTAATCTAATTTCTTGAGTTCCTTTATTGACAACGGCAGTACCGACGTGCTTGAAATCGCCTAATGCAAGCACGCCGAACGGCCTCGAACCACTAACCTCAACACCTATATGGCCGCCATCCCATTCCACAACCAGGCTTTGAGGATCGTTAGTTCGCTTAATACTATCTATTGTAAAAGTGTGTTCGTTTTGGGCAGTTAAGTGCTGCCATTTTATCTTCATTCCTGATCCGTCTAATTCTGCGGAAATCATTTTTTCGATTAATTCAGGAGCTTCTATATCGGCAACCTGCACGATGCCCACCAACTTCATCAATTCAATTTGGTTCTGATTAATGTTTGTTAATCCTTCAAACTCAACTGAAAATGCTTGTTTTTTTGTTCTGAAATTAAATTGGAAATCACCAACGGTATCCGATAGGTTTTCTAAAACAACTCTTAAATCAAATGTGGCCAAGTAGGTTTTACCTGATGGCAGAATTTTGTTAGGAAGAAATTTAACTGTTCTAGTACTCGACCAAACAGCCACACCTTCTATAGGAGGATCGAAAGTGAAAGGTGAAATTTCTAAGGTTTGATTAACATCTGGATGATCGATGGCGGCACCCACGAATTGAACACTTATATCAGAACCTCTCGAAATAGTTCCATAAGTATAAGAGTTAATGTATTTATAAAATGAAGGGGCTACTTCAACTATTTTTCCGTTGTCGTCGCACGACGAAAAAACAAAAGAAATCAAGATGATAAAGAAGGAGATAAATTGGAGGCGGTGGGTTCTTTTCATTTTTAATCAGGTTTAAAACAATTAATAATTCACTTAATTTGCGGTATTCTAATTACTGCTTCTCGAAGTTCGTGTAAACAACCTCGAATTGCAAAGAATAGTACTGTATGGGGTTTGTAAAGTGTTTACAATCGTTTTACAGTAAAATAAACCCTTGACAAACCAGCAATAGCTTAATTTTCGTGTCCGAAATAGAACAACAATTTTATCGCCAGTTAAAGAACAAAGTATCCGAGAGGGTTCGAGAAAATCACATTGTCTCGAGCAACCGGATAGAAGATTGGAAGGGCAAGGATATTGAAAAGCTAAATATTGATTTGGCTGAGAGGGTAAAGGGAAGGATAAGTGAAAAATGGTTCTATACCCATCTTAAAGTAGAAAATGAAAAGTTGCCAAGAATCGACATGCTTGATATGCTTAGCGAATATGTGGGCTTCGACAATTGGTTAGATTTTAGAGAGAAGAATAAAAAGGCAAAGAAAAAATCGTGGGGTATTATAATACTCGCAATTTGTGTGGTTATGGGAATAACAATTTGGACATCTATTAATTTATTTGGAGAAGCTTTTAAAAGCGACTTTACTTATCAGTTTTGTTTTGTGAGCGAAGACAATTCTGAACTAATAGGAGGGCAGCCCATCGAAATTGTGATGACCAATATAGGCGAATCGCCAAGCGTTATTAAATGCGATAGCACCGGCTGCTTTAGCTATGTTTCGGATACTTCTTATATAGAGTTTGTAGTAAAGATGCCTTATTACTATACCGAAACGATAAAAAGGAACATTAGCAAGCACAAGGTTAAAGAGGTGATCAAACTTAAATCTGATGACTATGCCTTAATGCTGCACCTTTTTTCTACTTCGAAAGAAACGGATTGGGACAGACGAAGAAATCAACTGGATCAGATACTAAGTAACAATGCGAGAATTTTTGAAGTGTTGGGCAAAAATGAAATTGGTGTTGAGATGTATAACAAAGAGGACTTTATAGACAAAATGACCATGCCGTTGTCGAGTCTTAAAAACATCAAAGTATTAGAAACTGTATACGAGAATAATTTAATCTCAATGATTCGGTTTAAACAAGAATAGTTATGAGAAAGACAAATACTTACATCTTGCTTTTATTCGCTTCTGTAACGATGCTGCTAATGTATAGCTGCACGGCAAGAATGGAAGAGCCTGTTGTTATAACGGAAGTTCATCATCAAAGCTACGACACCATCGTTTTTGAGAATTTACACAATTACTTTGTGGCAGATACCATCCCTAATACGAATTTAAGAGCCTTTGAGCAACGAGGCATGCATAAACTAATGGATTACGCCAACTTGGTGGAGATGATTACTAATAAGGACGTTAGGAAGAGATTTAGAAAGCAAAGTGCTAAAATGGCTCAACAGCTATTTGTAAGCGAGGATGTGTTTATTGAGGAGCTTGGATCTAACAACTCCAATAAGAAAACAGTTAAAGCGAAAAAGCATTTCAAAAAATTGGCAAGAGCTAAAAAGCATCTAAAACTTGATTTTAGCGAATTACAAATAGTAGATCATCTAAAGTTGGTTGACGACAATTTGTTAATGGGCAGTATTGCTTTTAAACAAGATGCTTTAGAAATTGAAGGAGATAGTATTATATCGACTGATGTGACTTACAAACAGGCAGAAATAATTGTTCAGATGGTTGAAAAACAATTTGGAACTGAAACCGAAATAATCTGGACTGTTAGGATAGGCAATATTGTAATTGTGGATTTGCTGGTTGGTAAATACATGGGCCACGCTGCTATCTGAAAATTGGAATTAGTAACTCATGTTACGCAGTTATAAATGATAAATTTACATATGGATGTTGAAAACTTATTGCAGATTTAGCAAGAGGGCTTAATGGCCAGTTCTTTTCAGGTAACGTGTACAGGGTTATCAGATATTACAGACAATGTAATAAGTCATGATAAATTCACCCGGCTCTTATCTAGGGCTTGATGAAAAAGTCAGGCTTGTTTGTACAACGAAATGGGTTGAAAATTGTTTAAGGTGTGTTTGAATTCAATATTTAGAATATGCCACAATTTTATTATTTCAGAAAAAGCACCAGAAGGGG
>JABSPQ010000023.1 GCA_013214205.1 Flavobacteriales bacterium | reverse complement strand
TTCAGGAAATTCAAAAAATGGGTATTCATTATTATCCTAAAGAATTCGGGGGCATTTTTTTAGGTCAGTCTTCTAAGAAAGGTCAAAGAATAGTTATAAGTGAAATGGTAGTTCCTGTAGAATTTGATAGTAAGACAGATAGATTTACACGGTATCCGAGTAGTTTAAATAAGAAAATTGCAGAAGTGTATAAGTCCTCGGAAGGAAGGATAAATTACGTTGGGGAATGGCATACACATCCTAATGGGAAAACAGACTATAGTAAGAAAGACTTAAAAACGATGAATGAAATAAGTCTTGATTCTGATGTAAAAACAAAAAAACCGTTATTACTAATTGTAGGAGTTACTAAAAGAATATATCAATCTAGCATGTACGTATTTCATGATGAAGAGCTACACAAATTCAAAGAATTAATTCAAAAATAAAACACTAATAAAATGATAATGAAATTACTTAACTGGCGATTAATAGCCTTAATAATACTAACTCTTGGGGGTTTAAATTCTTATTCACAAACAATACAATCAGAGGAAGATTTAGAAAGGCGAGTTAAGAACTTGGAGGAGTATGAGAATACATTGAAAATATTGTACGAAAACAAAATAATAGAATTGAAAAATAATATTGATATAGTGTTTAAAGAAGAAAAAGAAGATCAGAAGAAACAGTTTGACGATTTGCATTCTAAGTACTCCATCATTACATATTTCGGTCTGCCAACAGCTGCTCTAGCCTTTGTCCTATTATGGTTTGGGATGACATCTTTTACTAAAAAAAAGATTGAAAAAGAAATTACTGAAATTGTTGAGGCTAAAAGGAACAGTGTTATTTCCATAATCAAATCGAATGAACTAGACACTCGTCTTCGTAAAGAAAGCAAATTGTTAATTCTTAGCAGTAATCAGGAGTCAGAAACTGAATTGAAAAGGGTCTTTATTCAATTAAATTTTGATAATACTAGTTACCGAGTAATTGAGGAATTGAGGTTGTACGATGGATATGATCTAATTATTATTAACAATAAAGACGGGAGTTTCGATAAGGAAGTTCTTGCTCAATATCTTAAAAACACAACCGAGCAGAACTTTGTGGCATTTACTAATGAAAACCTAAATCCTCATGAACGATTGAATCATGCACGTACTCATTTTACTCTGTACGCTAGGGTAATGGAGTCATTAAAATACCTAGAAGTGATTAAGGTAATTTAAAACACATACTATGGAAGGAGATAGCCACATTTTAAAGATAGTAAGACAAAAAAAGTTAAAACCATTAAAGAAAACAGACCCAAGGTTGAAGCCTCTGTTACAGGCAATAAACTTGTGGGCGGATGGGGGGCTGTCTGGTACTAACAATTCTGGAATAAAAGTTTCTGGCTCAACAGCCAAAGGGACTGCTCTTAAAGGGAAAGCTGATTTAGATTTACTAATCTCATTAAAGAATTCTAAAAAAGGAACATTGAAAAAGATATATTATTCTCTTTATGACTTTCTTGGAAAGAATAAAAAGCAATTAGGTATATCAAAAAGACGAAAACAGAACGTATCTATTAGAATTTATATAAATGAATTCAAAATTGATTTGGTTCCTGCTAAGAAGCAACCAGAAGTAGATAATTGGCATACTATATACGTTAGAAAAGGAGATAAATCAAGAACGCAAACGAACATCGATCTTCATATTGAAATGGTTAAGAAGTCTGGTAGGGAAACTGAGATATTGGCTACTAAGATTTGGCGTGATAATTACAAATTAGATTTCCCTTCTATTTATCTTGAATTGATTGTACTTGAAACTCTATATGGAAAAGGTAAAAATCAGCCTGCATTGAACTTTACTCGTGTACTTGAATATCTGAGTAAGGATTTTGTTGGGAGGAGAGTTCTTGATCCTGGTAACTCAAACAACATTATTTCAAAGCTACTTACGAAAACGGAAAAACTCAAAATAGCAGCACAGGCAAAACGAACTTTAAAAGAAAAATACTGGGTTAATAAATTATGGTAACAATAGGCCTATAATCAATGGTCCACTTTGTAATTGACAAAAGGATGCACTTGAAATGGCAAAAATGATTTTAATTAGAAAATACTAACATTTGTAAAGATGAATAATCTGTCAATTAGACAGTTGTGTTTGTGTGGCACAAGTGTTGAATGGAAAACACCAAATGGTAATTATTAATTAACAGTTAATCTATTAAGAAATGAGACAATTCAATATACCGCAAGAGTTACAGAGTTTATCTAATCAACGAACTCGGTTCAACGCGTTAAAAATGAAGGCAGCTGAAAATTTGGAAAAATTGCATTTAGCTTTTTCACAAGAAGAAATAGGATGTGAGCCTTCTGTATTAGGAATTGGAATATTTGAGTTTACCTTTTATGGAGTCTTGTTTTTTGTAAAAACAGAGATTGCAATTGATAGCACAGCAGGTGTTAGAGATGGTGAAATGAATATTTACACAACGTTAAAGGACGAAGATGAATTGGTGCTAAGTTATTCGTTTGATGCCATTGGAAATATTGGTGACGGCTATACAAGTGACAATTTTTCAAAATGTTACTATGTTGATTTTTATGGAAAAGTAATTACTTTCTTTCAAGAGAAAGAAATTAAATTTTCGTTGAAGTAGAGAATAAAGAGTTACAATAAGCTAGTATGAAACCCACTAATTGCTTATTTTATTTATAATTCAAGCTAAGAGGTAGCGACAAGAGTTTCCTAGAGTATAAATGATACATCTGGAGATTGGACAGTTATTAAGAACGACAATTGAAGGAGGAGATAAAATAGATCTTGCATCGAAAGAAAAAAGAATTAAGAACTGCTGGAGTTCGTTATCTTACAGAACGATAGAATGCATTGTTTTGTGCTCATT
>JABSPQ010000228.1 GCA_013214205.1 Flavobacteriales bacterium | reverse complement strand
TGGTGGTGGTGGTGGTGGTGTAATTATGGCGCCCGCTGGAGCAACTACCGATGTTACTGGTGGTATTGCAGGTATGTATTGGGACGAAGGAGGCGGTTCAAAATATGGAAGTCAAGCAGCCGGTGTTAATTGGTGTGCAGAACAAGGAGATGAAGGAGTTATATTAGTTCCTCCTCCACCTAGTTTAAGTTGTATTATTACTGAAATAAAACCATTAATATGTGGAGGCGCCTGTGGTACAGGTGGGCCAGCTGGTCAGGCTGGTGCCGATCTACAAGTTCAAGTGTTTTTACCTCCATGTACAACTACCGAACCGCTGTCTGTTGTTTGGTCGTCAGGGTTTAACGCTACAGGTGGTCTTCCTGATTTAGGAACAGCCGATGATTATAATTTATGTATAGGTACGCATACCGTTACTGTAACCGATAATGCTGATGTTACATCCACATGCGAATACATTGTAATTCCTCCTGGAGGTGTTACTGCACTTGTAGATCATGTTGTAGATCCTAGTTGTCCTGGTATTCTTGATGGGGAAGTTCATGGTTCGGTTACTGGTGGTTTAGCGCCATTTACATGGAATTGGGGCGGTGGTGCCTCAGTAGATAGTAGCGATAAAGCACTTGCTGGTGCCCAAGCTCCTGGTCTAACTTACACTGTAACTGTTATGGACGCTAATAATTGTACTAGTACCGCAGAAGCAGTATTAACCGATCCTGAGGAAATAATCATCAATACATCAAGTATAAACGAAACAGTTTGTGGCGATAATGATGGAACTGCTTCTGTTGCATGGATTAGTGGCGGAACATATTTAGACGTGGTAACTCCTACTGATTTTGATGGTGTAGGTGGTGATATTACAGGAAAAGCTACTACTACTTTTGATATTACTGTATCAGACTTGGCGTTGGCTTTAACGGATGAATCAACCGTGGCACAGGTCTGTATTGATGTGTCTACAGTTCCTAAAGATAAAATAGAAAAAGTATCAATGACATTGATTTCTCCATGTGGAGGAACATTAGAATTGAAATCTGCTAATAATCCTGGTGGAGACACTTTTACCGATGTATGTTTTACTATTGGAGCAGGAACTGATATTACTGGTGCCAATGGAGATTTTACCGATGGGTCTTATGTGCCAGAAGGTGGAGCTCTTGACGAAATTGGCGGTCCATTAACAGGTTGTGATCCGAATGGAATATGGCAATTAGTGATGGTTAATGGAGAAATGAACGATGGTGTTTTAGACGATTGGTCTATTAGGCTTATTGATTTTCAACCAGGCGCAGGTCCACCTGATTATGTGTGGAGCAATGCAGATGAAACTGACGCTGCAATATCGGGCTTAACAGGTTCTAATAGTTTCGTAACATATACTGTTACAGCAACCGACGATAATTCATGTACAGCAACCGCAACAGTAGATATTTGGTGTCCGGTAGCACCTACGTGTTCTATAGTTGTAGATGTGGAACCGTCTTGTCCTGGCGTTTGCGATGGACAAGCTACAGTTACTATTGGTAATTTGGCCAGTGGAACATCCTTTTCTGTTGCATGGGATAATAGCAGCAATGATTTTCAAGGAGGTCTAGGATTAGGAGGAACACATCAGTCAACAGCAAATTTATGCGACTTGTTTTCTCCTGATTATACCGTAACAGTTACCGACGAAGGCACACCTACATTAACAGGTACATGTACAGTAAACTTAACCGAACCATTGGTTTTAGATATTGTTTATGCAAGCCATATAGAGCCATTATGTAATGGCGATGCAAACGGTTCTATAACATTTACGTACAGTGGAGGAACCCCCGATTATTCTATTACAACGGCGACTTCCGGAACAATACCCAATCAAAATTCAGGAATATATACAGAATCTGATTTGGCTGCAGGCTTGCATGGTATTGTCATTAAAGATGTTCGCGGATGTACTGCAGAAACTGATTTTGATTTAGAAGAACCAACTGTAGTAGTTGTAATTGCAGATGGTGTTGATCCACTTTGTTTCGGATCTAGCGATGGAAACTTAACGGCTGTTGGTAGCGGTGGTACTGTTGCTGGGGGGTATACTTATGAGTGGAGTGGAACCGTTGGTACAGAACGCAACAATATAGGTGTTGTTGCGTCTGGTTTGTATACCGTTACTGTTACAGATGATAAGGGATGTACAGATAGCGATGAATTCGAATTATTCGATCCTTCTTTGTTAGTAATTACAATAATAAATCCAGTAGATCCCACTTGTAATAGTGCAATGGATGGTACAATGGAAACTACTGTTTCAGGTGGCACACCTATATATACTTATCTCTGGTCTGATCTTTTGACAACAGATGATAGTATTTCTGGCTTAGACGAAGGTTTAACTGATGTTACTGTTACTGATTCGCAAGGATGTACTGCTGTTGACGATGAAACTCTAACAGATCCTTTGATTGTTGCTGCTACCGAGTTAACAACACCAGCCACTTGTGGTGATGCAAATGGTACGGCTTGGATAGATACATCTACTGTTGACCAAGTAAGTGGAGGATTAGCCCCATACACATATTTATGGGATGCAGCTGGTGGTAGTGGAACAAACTCTTTGGCTACAGGGTTAGCAGTAGGGAACTATATTGTAACGGTATTTGATGCAAACTTATGTTTCTTAGAAGTACCTGTTAGCATTAGTGATCCAGGTGCACCGCAAATAGTTTGGAACGACAATGGCATGGTTTCATGTAATGGAGAAAGTGATGCATTCGGAGAAATCGAGATTGTTTCGGGCAATATTGATTTTGCGATTACATGGTCTGGCGGAACACCAGTAGGAGGCACTACTGCTCTTGGTACTGGTTTGTATTCGGCAACAGGTCTTAGCATAATCGATTCACCATTAGAAGTTACAATAACGGACGTAGATGGTTGTCAGGCTACTCAAATCTTAATAATTACCGAACCAGATGCTGTTACAGTTGTAACTTCTCCAACAAACCCTAGTTGTTTTGGACCAGATTCATTTGGTGAGCTGTTAGCCGTTGCAACAGGCGGAACGGGAGATCCAACAGGATTCACTTACAATTGGAATGATGTGCTTTGGGGAGCAAGTCAGAGTAATGTGGATGTTACAGGTACAGTAGATTATATAATTACTGTAACAGATGACAATATGTGTACAGGCGCTCAAACAACTCAATTGGTAGAGCCAACAGAGATTGATACTGAAATTAGCGGTACCGATCCACTTTGTTTTGAAGCTTCCGATGGTACAACAAGTTTAACAAACCCTACAGGTGGTAATAGTAGTTCGTACACCTATTTATGGACACCTAGTGGAGTTGATCAAAACCTTACAGGTTTAACCGCTGGTACTTACGATGTAATAATATCAGATGCTAATTTGTGTACCATAACGCGTACAATTAATTTAGTTGATCCAGCAGAAGTATTTGCCAATGCAAGTGTAAATACTCATGCAAATTGCGAAGACATTTGCTTTGAAGGAGAGGTTAAAGTAGTTGCTTCAGGTGGTGCAGGTCTTTTACCAGCAGATTACACTTATGAATGGGATAATGGCAGTTCTGTAAATGATACCATCTTTGGCTTAAATAATAACATCTATTGCGCAACTGTTACAGATGCCAATGGTTGTAAAGCAAACGATTGCGTAGAAGTATTGGGCTACCCTGCTCAAACATGGGAGCCAATCTTAGTTCATAATCCTTGTTTTGGAGATGAAGCAGGATCGATAGATTTATCCATGGTAATAAGAGGTAATGGTCCTCCTTACATTTTTACGTGGGATCCTGCTTTACCAAGTCCTAGTCTTGCCGATTCAATATTAACTGATTTACCTGCTGGAACTTATTCAGTAACGATTTCAGATTTCTTGGGTGAAGAGTTTACAGATTCATATATAATAACAGAGCCTGCAGCACCTTTAGATGCTCAGTGTGACTTTGTTGACCCACAGTGTTTTGGAGCAACAGATGGTTCTGCATCCGTTGTTGCATCTGATGGAACAGCAGGATACAGTTACATTTGGAGCGATTCAGATTCGCAAACAACTGCAACAGCTGATAGTTTAGGATCTGGTACTTATACAGTAACTGTAACCGATGCAAATGGTTGTGTTGAAATGTGTACTACTACACTTACCGATCCTCCAGCGTTATCAGTTGCATTAGATGATGGCGTGCCTTCAGAGTGTGGAGAGCAAAACGGAACATTAACTGCTTACCCTGTGGGCGGAACTGTTGCGGGAGATTACATTTATGCATGGTCGCCTATTACCAACAGTGTTGCTACACCAACCAACTTAACAAATGAAAATCACGAAGTTGTTGTTACCGACGATAATGGTTGTACTGCAACTGCAGAAGAGGCGCTAGCAAATCCATTATCACCTACAGTTAGATTCATTTTAATGGACAGTGTTTCATGTTATGGTCTTAGTGATGGAGAGGTTGAAGTAGAAATTACTGGAGGCACAACACCTTATTCTTACGAATGGATAACAGGTGGAGTCTCTACTGTTGAAAGTCAGGATGATGAAGGTATATTTACTATTACGGGCTTATCGGCAAATGATATTTCGATAACCGTTGTAGATATTCTTAAATGCGATAACGGACATGATACGATAGTTGCAGAACCAGATACAATGATTACTTCTGCAGTTGATGGTTTCATCCTTTGTTATGGAGGAGAAACTGGTCAAGTATATGCGTCTTCAGTTGGAGGAAATGGAAGTGCCTATACCTATGCTTGGGATGACGATAACACATCTGTAACGGATACCGCTACTGGTTTAGGCGGAAATACATACAACGTTACAGCAACCGATATAAAAGGTTGTACGGATATAAGCTCTGCATATATAGACCCATTAACGCCTATTGTAGCATCGTTAGATCACGACACAGTTACTTGTTATGAAGCTGAGAATGCTGTGTTATATGCCTATGCAACAGGCGGAGCTGGTTCGTTTTCATACGAATGGTTTACTGGCGACACAACATACGCTTCAGATAATTCGGTATCGAACATAAGTGGCGATAATTTAAACGATAGTGCTTACTGGGTAATAATTAGAGATGGCAACGAATGTGTTATCGATACTTTGTTCGAATATATATTACGACCAGATTCTATCCGAGCACATATTAGATTAGTGGGCGAGCCATTTGGTTCTACACCTTTTGATGTTAAGCTTGTAGATTCGAGCCATTTCGATTACTACAATACTATAATATGGTATTTAGACGGCTTGGTTGAAGAGGTTGGTGAGGATACTATAACGAATACGCTTGTAACTCAAACAACAATTTCATTCGAATATATTTTGGAAGTATCTAGAAATGGTTATTGTACCAGTACAGATACACTAATTGTATTAGTTGAAGCAGGTTCATTTTTGTCAATTCCGGATGTATTTACGCCAAACGGCGATGAATTCAACGAGAAATTCATGGTTTCTTATATTAACATTTGCTCGTTAACCGGACAGATTTTTAATAGATGGGGTGAAAAATTATCTGCATGGGAAGGAGTAGAAACAGGATGGGACGGTAGAACGTTTGCTGGTGAAGAAGTACCTGATGGAGTTTACTTTTACTTAATTGATGCAATAGGCTGTGAGGGTAAAGAATACCTCGGAAATAAAGGTCACGTTACAATAATTAGGTAGTAAGTACTTTATGAAAAATGTAATTGAACATTGTGACAGATAATGTAAATTAGTTGTCACAATGTTTTAATTTACGTTAGACTAAACGCTCATCCATCTCCAAATGTTAGTACCTAGCCCATTCAAAAGGATTTATCAAATTATTATTTTATTATCCATTGTATTCACATTGGCAAACTCAATAGTATTTGGCCAATGTAGTCCTCCTGTTATTGCAACGCTTACTCACGATACCGTTACCTGCTACGAAGCAAGCGATGGCGTGCTTTATGCATCTATAAGTGGAGGGTCAGGTTCGTGCACATTCGAATGGAATGCATTTAGTGGAACTTCGAACCAAGTAACAGGAATAACAGGTAGTAACACAAGCGCTTATTGGGTAATCGCCACAGACGATAGTGGTTGTAAGTCATATATGATTTACGAGTTTGTTCCTCGACCAGATTCTATTAGAGCATTTATTCGAATAAAGGGTGGAAATGCATTTGGATTAATACCTTTTGATGTAGTATTTATTGATACTAGCCATGGAGATTACAATCAAAACTCATGGTTTATAGATGGAGAATCTATAGCAACCGATCAGGAAACATTAAACCATCCTTGTGAAGTTTATCGCGACACTGAATTTGAGATTATTTTAGAAGTTTCACGCAATGGCTTTTGTATAGATGAGGCATCTAAGCATATTGTTGTGGAAGCACGTGAATATTTCGCCATTCCAGATGTGTTCTCACCAAATGGAGATGGTTTCAATGACAAATTTGTAACGACTCATGTTAATATATGCGAACTTACAGGATCTATTTTCAATACAAGAGGTCAAAAAACATACGAATGGACAGGAGTAGAAGAAGGCTGGGACGGTATAACAGAAAACGGTAAAGAGGCTGCTGTTGGTGTTTACTATTATATAATAGACGCTACTGGATGCGATGGAGCAGAATATAGAGGCAACAAAGGTGCACTTCTCTAATAAGATAATTTCTTCGTCCTGCTCTCTAACTGTAGCGAATAAGGAAAAAACATATCTTCGCATAAACATTTATACATGGCAGCTGCAGAAACTACACCGATTTCACTAGGCTTTAAAGCACCTCAATTCGATTTACCGAACACAATTACAGGCGAAAACTTAAGCCTCTCAGATATAAAAGTCGACAAGGGATTACTCGTTATGTTTATCTGCAACCACTGTCCCTACGTTATTCACATAATGGAGGAGTTGGTGCAATTGGCAAACAATTTCGAATCCAAAGGGTTTGCCGTTATAGCCATAAGTTCAAACGACGTAGATAACTATCCGCAAGATTCGCCTGAAAAAATGAAAGAATTTGCACAACAATATGGCTTTACATTTCCATATTTATACGACGAAACTCAAGATGTTGCCAAAGCCTACGACGCAGTTTGTACCCCCGATTTTAGTGTTTTTGATGGAGGTTTAAAATGTATCTATCGAGGCCAATTAGATGGCTCTCGACCTGGAAGCGGAGAGCCTGTTACTGGTGCCGAAATTAGAGCTGTGTTTGATGCAGTTTTAGCAGGAGAGCCAGTTAACGATCTGCAAAAACCGAGTATAGGATGCAGCATTAAATGGAAATAGATTATCGAAACTAGGGTTAATCAAAATTTAAGGGTAATACATAAAAGCAGTCACTACTTCATGGTAAACAAATCAAGCATTATCATATTATGTATTTCTATCCTAATCGCTCTTCAAAACAGTGCGGTTGCTCAACAATACCCTTCCAATGTATTTGGAATTCAATTTAAGCCAGTTATCTCGGGTAATTTACTCGACGATCCAATAAAAAGCATTCATGTAGATGCCGTAGAATATTCAATAGAAAGACTCTTTGGTCATTCTGTAGGAATGGTATTTCGTAGAGATTACACCAAGAAATTTTCGGTAGAATCGGGCATTAACTTTATCAAAAGACGATACGAAGTAAAACTAGAAGGAGAAAACTTTATCAATCAATCTATTTTCGGCATCGTTAGTTACGAAATTCCGCTAACAGCATTGGTATATATCAGGCTCTTTGAAAATATATACATGAACAATTCGCTCGGCATTGCTGTCGAATGGTATCCATCTAGTGTTGCCACAACAGATACAAACTTTGTGTTAGATGCGCAAAGAAAATCGTGGGTACTACCAGGTGTGGTTGCAAATGTAGGGTTTGATTACAGAACCAGAAATAAAGGGAAATTCTATTTTGGAGCAACCTATAAAAGGCCATTCTCAAATTATTACAACGCCTACCTTACCCATACAACAGTTGGTAATAGAGAGAAGTTTAGCCTCCTTGGGAGCTTCCTTACAGCCGATTTTCGTTACTACTTCCCTGTAGAAAAATATGCCGATGAAATTCGAGAATACGAATAAAAGTTTTCCTTACTAGTAATTGTCAACGTTATTCAAGAAAGGTTAAGGAGAAGTGTAAAGTTTAAAATGTTAAGTAAGAAAGCTTTACACTTAATACTTTAAACTTTAAACTTAGATTTTAATATAAACTCTGCTACGCTTGCCTCCAATTCAGGAAAAAATAATTCGAAATCAGCCTGAAATAAATCATAGCCCTCTTCCAAATCAGTAACAGCATATTCCATATTCGATTTAAACTTTGTTCTTCTCGATAAACCAGATAAGCTATTTCCAATTGTTTCTAAATTGGCATAATTAGACAACAGGTTCTGATCCATCATATACTTCAGAAAATAAATTGCATCCCTTGGCAAAACCATCTTATTAAACGTCAGTAAATCATACATCCTTTGCTCGTATTCAACCAAAGGTTCATCAGAGTAGTTGGTCCAATTTTTAGCAAGAAAATGATCGTAATACACATCAACAATCACAGCAGCATAATGCTTGTACTTCTCAAAAAGCCGTTTCTTACTTTCTCGCACATGATCATTATGATCTGTAAAACTGTCGATATGCCGATGAAGCGCAATCCCTTGTTGAATGTCGGCACTAAAGCTCGACACCTTAATGCCTTTCATTGCATCGGCCACATAATTTCCTATAAGCAGCCCTTCATCATCCCCAGAAAGATAAAGATGAGCTAAGTAATTCATATAGAAATGATAAGATTATAGGTACTTAAAATTGTGGTTTTTCTTGATATTCTTTAATGTTTCAAATATCAATTTTATTACATTTTCAACGTCATCTCTATGCACAGTTTCTACGGTAGTATGCATATATCTAAGTGGTAAAGAAATCAATGCAGAAACAACACCTTCTCCGTTAAAAGCGAAAGCATCTGTATCTGTTCCCGTTGCTCTAGAGGCAGCTGAACGTTGAAAAGGAATCTTGTGTTTATCCGCAGTATCCTTAATCAACTTTTCTAAATTTCGTTGTACAGCTGGGCCACTTGTAATAGAAGGGCCTGCTCCCATTTTAATATCACCCTGAACAATCTTTTTAATCATCGGTGTGTTCGTGTCGTGCGTTACGTCAGTAATAATGGCTACATCTGGCTTGATTTTATTAACGATCATTTCGGCACCTCGTAAACCAACTTCTTCTTGAACAGCATTAACGATGTAAAGCCCAAAAGGTAGTTTCGTTTTCGTTTCCTTTAAAAGTCGTGCAACCTCTGCAATCATAAAACCGCCAGCCCGGTTATCTAAAGCCCTTCCAACAAATTTATTTTTATTCAAAATCATAAATTCATCTTCATATGTAATTACGCAACCAACGTAAACACCTAATGCTTCTACTTCCTTTTTAGTCGTACAGCCGCAGTCTAAAAATATGTTGGTCAACGTTGGAGTTTCTTCCTTACCGCCATGTCTTGTATGGATAGCAGGCCAGCCAAACACAGCCTTTACTATACTTTTATCCGTGTGGATGTTTACTCTTTTCGAGGGTGCAATTTGATGATCAGAGCCACCGTTTCTGCACACGTAAATAAATCCATCATCAGAAATGTAATTGACATACCAAGAAATTTCATCGGAATGTGCTTCAATCACAACCTTGAATTTTTCCTTAGGATTAATCACACCTACTACCGTACCATAATTATCAACCATGTGTTCGTCGATATACGGGGTAATGTATTTCAACCACATTTTCTGCCCTTCGGCTTCAAAGCCTGTAGGAGAAGGATTATTGATGTATTTTTCTAAAAATGCTAATGATTTGGTATTGAGGATAGACTTTTTTGCCATGTTTTATAAATTGAATTATGTTTGGAACTAAAGGTAGGGAAACGAAATTCATTCATAAAAGTTTTGGCATGATAAATGAAATTGTTAAGATTGAGTAAATTGAAAGTTAGTAAGGTGTGGTAAAATTTTATATGTTTGTTTTATGAAAAACAAGTATTACTTGGTGGTCTTGTTCTCAATGTGTTACTTATTTGGTTATTCGCAGGATACTATAACACAGCAAGCAATTGAGGAAGCGATGGACACCGTAAAATATGCTGGTGATACCATTAATTCGGCTGCGGAAAAACTTTATAACGATGGTATTGTAAGTTTTAATGAAGGCGATTACAAATCGGCCATTGTTAGCTTTACGGCAGCATTAGATTCAGATTCAGTTTTTGTAAACGCGGCCTATAACAGGGGTCTATCAAACAACGAACTCCATAATTTTGAAAAGGCAAAAACTGATTTTGACTTCGTATTAAATCTCAATCCCGATTCAAACCATTTGGCTTATTATCAAAGAGGAAGAGTAAGATCTGAATTGGATGATGATGACGGCGCTATTGAAGATTTTGGGAAGTCTGTTGGGATTGATGCGACTCATTCAGAATCGTACTATTACAGGGCTGTTTTAAAGTTTGGAAAACAAGATTATGATGGTGCAATTGCCGATTACACCAAAGCAATTGAAAACAAAAAAAAGTACGCTCATGCCTATAACGATAGGGGCAGTGCCAAACGAATGAAAGATGATTTTGAGGGCGCTGTACGGGATTATAAAATGGCAGTTGGTTTTAATAGTAAAATGGCTTTTACTTATAACAATCTGGGTAGTGCTTTAAAAAGATTAGAAAAATTTGATGAGGCAATAGTCGCATATTCCAAGGCCATTAAATTGAAACCTGCTTACAAAATTGCTATCAATAATAGAGGAAGTGCAAAGTTTGAAGCCAAAGATTATGAAGGAGCAATTCAGGATTTTACAAAGGTTATTGCTGCCGATTCTAAATATGCCTTTGCATATAATAACCGAGCAGCGGCCAAGTTAAAGTTGAAGGATTATCGAGGTGCCATCCAAGATTGTAACAAGGCGCTTCAATTAGATTCTGATTACGGCTATGCTTATTTAAATAGAGGAATTGCTAAGGAAATGCTAAGGAATGCACAGGGGGCATGCGACGATTGGGAGAAGGCAAGGGAATATGGAGTTGAAAACAGTGAGTCCTACATCAAACAAAGCTGTGATCTATAAAAGATGAAGAAATTACTTTTAATATTTGTCACCTTATGTTTAGCACTTCAGTGTTACTCACAAAACGTGAATTTTTTAAAGGATAATTTCCCCGATGATAAAGCTGGATTTAAGGAAGCAGTTAAGGAAATTAAGCAAGGCGATATGCAATTTCTCTACGGTTTTCCTGGTTATAAAAATGCCATTAAGCATTATTTAATTGCCTTTTTGTTTAACCCTAGCAATGCGAAACTTAATTTTAAGATTGGTAGAACTTACGTGCTGCTAAAAAGAGATAAGAGATGCTTAAGCTATTTGCAAAGTGCTTATAAGTTAAACCCCAATATTCATCCCGACATACTTTATTACTTAGGCCAAGCATACCATTGTAATCTGCAATTGGATGATGCGATTAAGCACTTCGAGAAATACCAAGAAACTTATACCGATAAAGTTTCGAATAACAGAAGAGCCAAGGTAACTAAGAATATAGAAGAATGTAAGACGGGAATAGAGCTCATAAAAAATCCTGTAAGGGTGTTTATCGATAATATTGGAGCATCTATTAATACGTCGTTTCAAGAATATGCACCCGTAATTACTGCCGACGAATCTGTGATGATGATTACCTCGCGAAGACCGGCAACAACAGGTGGTAAAAAAGACGAGGGTATAAATGATTATATGGAGGATGTTTATATCTCACATCACGTGGATGGGGAGTGGACAGCGCTTGAGAATATTAGCAAACCAATTAACACCACTGGCCACGATGCTAGTGTAGGTTTATCCCCCGACGGGCAAAGGATGATGATTTATATTGATGACAAGGTTGGTCATGGCGATTTGTATGAATGTAAGCTGAAAGGAACTGAGTGGTCTCGACCGAAAAATTGGGAAAGAACATCAATACGGAGTTTCACGAAACGTCTGCCTGTTATTCATTCGATTCTAAAATACTGTATTTCGTTAGTGATAAAATAGAGGATTCATACGGCATGCATGATATCTATATGAGTTTTTGGGACGAGGATAAGGAGAAATGGGGCCCTGCCAGAAACTTGGGGCCAAATATAAATACAGAGTACGATGAGGACTGTGTATACATGCATCCCGATGGAAGAACATTGTACTTTAGTTCTAAGGGGCACAATACAATGGGGGGTTATGATATTTTTAAGTTGACTTACAAAAACAAACAATGGGGCGTGCCAGAGAATATTGGATATCCAATTAATAGTGCACACGACGACAACTTTTTTGTAATTGGTGGCAGTGGTAAAACAGGTTACTATGCGTCAATTAAAAAGGATGGCTTTGGAGTGATGGATATTTATGTTATCACGTTTTTAGGGCCAGAGAAAGAGCCTATACTTAACGGAGAAGATAATTTATTGGCCAGTCTAGCTAGTCCGGTAAAGGAGAAAGTAATTGCCAAGAAAATCAAAATTAGAACCAGTAACCTTACAATTTTAAAAGGTGTTATTTCTGATAAGGCTACTGGTGAGCCGCTAGAGGCGACAATCGAAATTATAGATAATGCTAAAAACGAAAGAGTGGCAACCTTTAGGTCGAATGGAACATCAGGAAAATATTTAGTTTCGCTGCCCGCTGGACGAAATTATGGGATTTCGGTAAATAAAGAAGATTATTTGTTTCACTCAGAAAATGTGAATATCCCGAATAACGATGTTGGGTTTAAGGAAATTATTAAAGACATCGATTTAAAGCGTTTTACGGTTGGTCAGAAGATTGTATTGAGAAATATTTTCTTCCCTTTCGACAAATACGATTTAACACCAGATTCAAATGCTGAGCTTCAAAAATTGGTTAAGCTGTTAAATGATATGCCTTCTTTAAGAATCAGAATAGGAGGGCACACAGATAGCAAGGGTAGCGATACTTACAACCAAAAACTTTCGGAAAATAGAGCACGAACTGTAGTGCAATATCTAATTAGCAACAGCATCAAAAAAGACAGATTGGAGTACGCAGGTTATGGCGAAGTTCAGCCTATGTCTACCAACGATACCGAAGAAGGCCGCCACGACAACCGTCGTATCGAGTTCGAAATTATAGCCAACTAAAAATTATCATTAACCTTAATGCCCGTCCTCTTCGGAATTATCAATCTCTGTTTGATTAATATCCGATGAGTTTTTGAATTAAAAAACAATGTCAGTTCGAGTGATTTTTTTCTTCAAAAATTTTTATCGAGAACAAGTTGATTCTTAACAACGAGTTGATTGTCGAGAACCCCAGATCTGCTAAAACTATTCACTCTTAATCGTTAATCGTTTAATAGGTTCTTCAATTACATACTGGGGATCCTTAAAAAACTCACTCAATAAATTGTGAAGTTGTTGAGGGCGATAAGTTCGCCAAGGTAGATGATCAAACTCTTCGAAGGAATCAAAGTGGTTTAAAATCTGATTGGAATCCATTTCGTTCAACACATGATCTTGAAAATTAAGTAAGGCAATCCAGCCATCTTCAATCTCATCCTTCCATTCTTCGTAATAGCAATCATCTGAATGATGAAAATTTAATACGTTTTCACCAATCAACGCATACTTTGTTATTCCTTGATAAAGCAAGTCATCAATCAGATTTCTTTTAAAATGCATGATGTCATTGTTGATGCAATCATTCCATTCACCAATCAGTTCAATGCAAGCAAAGCCGTCATCATAATCTGCATAAAGAATTTTAGCGTAAAGTGTATTCGAACCAATGTTGTCCCATTGAGGATGAATTAAATGATCGTAAATTCTGTTTTTTAACTCGAATTCACTGTACTTCGCCATATAAAAAGGTGACCTCTCGTCCTCTGCAGCAACGTAGATGTTTCGCCAATTATAAAACGGTTCAATACTTACCATTTAGTTCAGTTGTTTTAGCGCCAAGCCAGCAATAGTTTCGCCAATAGCCAACGATGACGTGGCAGCGGGAGAGGGCGCATTACACACATTAATAATCTTATCTCTTTCTAAGATACTAAAATCATCTAACAAATTACCATTTCTATCGCATGCTTGTGCTCTTACACCTGCATGTGCTGGTGTTAAATCATCCGCCTGTATTTCAGGTAAAAGTTTTTGCAAAGCTTTGGTAAATGCCGCTTTCGAAATAGAACGGTGCATTTCTCCAAAACCAATTTTCCAATACTTCATGGCTACTTTCTGGAATCCAGGCCATGCTAGTGATTCAAATAATTCTGCTAAATTAACATCCGATAAGTTGTAGCCTTCTCTCTTAAAAGCCAACACGGCGTTGGGGCCTGCTTCAATCTCACCGCCTATCATTCGGGTAAAATGAACTCCTAAAAACGGAAAGTTAGGATTAGGAACAGGGTAGATTAGATTTTTCACTAAATGTTTCGCACTGTCCTTAAACATATAGTATTCTCCTCTAAAAGGAATTATTTTGATATCGAGATCGGGAAAAGTTTTACGTGCCATTTTATCTGAATATAAACCTGCACAATTTATTACTAGTCTCGTGTTGAAATTGTTTCCATTTGCAATCACATTTAATTCAGCATCTTTCTCTTGGATGTCAGATACCTTGTGATTCAACAATATTTCTCCACCTAATTCCTGAATTAGTTTGGCATATACAGCCGAAACTTGTTTGTAGTCGATAATACCTGTTTGAGGAACAAAAAGCCCGCTAATTCCATTTACATGAGGTTCGATCTCTTTTAATTCACCTTTGTTTAGCTTTTTAATGCCCTGTAAACCATTTTCAATCCCTCTGTTGTAAATATTATCTAAGGGAGTTAGCTCAGCCTCAGAAGTAGCTACAATCACCTTGCCGCACATGTCGTGATCGATGTTGTGCTTTTTACAAAAATCCAGAATCATGTCGTAGCCCTTAATGCAATTAATGGCTTTAAGACTTCCTGGTTTGTAATAAATTCCTGAGTGTATTACACCGCTATTGTGGCCCGTTTGATGCCTTGCAATGCCGTCTTCTTTTTCTAAAATGCAGAGCTTAATAGTGGGCTTTTGCTCTAATAATTGAAGTGCTGTTGCCAACCCCACAATTCCACCTCCAATTATTACTACATCGTATCTCATTCTTCTTTTTTTTTTGAATCAATAGCTTTTCTAACACTGCCAAATTCCATTAATAAGCTGTTGGCTGTTTTATAATCTATCGATAATGTTTCCATAATCATCTTTGTACCTCGGTCAACAAGTTTGTCGTTGCTCAATTGCATATCAACCATTCTGTTGCCTTTTACTTTTCCAAGCTTAATCATTACGGAAGTCGTAATCATATTGAGGATTAACTTCTGAGCAGTTCCGGCCTTCATTCTTGTGCTTCCTGTAACGAATTCGGGACCTACTACAACTTCAATAGGAAACGCTGCTACTTCTGCTAACGCCGAACCTGCATTACATGTTATGCAGCCAGTAAGAATATTTTTAGAATTGCATTTTTTTAAGGCTCCAATCACGTATGGTGTGCTGCCAGATGCGGCAATTCCAATTACTACATCGTTTTCGTTTATATCGTATTCCGACAAATCTTTCCAGCCGGCTTCCGTATCATCTTCCGCAAATTCAACTGCTTCTCTAATGGCGGTATCACCTCCTGCAATTAAGCCAACTACTAATCCCTGTTTTACTCCAAACGTAGGCGGACACTCACTTGCATCTACAATTCCTAATCTGCCAGATGTGCCTGCGCCTAAGTAAAACAAACGGCCTCCATCACTCATTTTAACAGTAATTTGCTCTACTAAATTCTCTATTTGAGGAATCGCTTTTTGGATGCTCTCTGCTACTGTTCTGTCTTCGTTGTTAATGTGCGTCAACAATTCCGAAACACTCATTTTATCTAAGTGATCGTAATTGGAGGATGCTTCGGTGGTTCTTGAATTCATTAATGAATGTTAAATTTTCTTTTTAGCGTTTCGTAGTTTTCGGTTAAAATAATAACCGATTTTCATATCGAATGATAGTGATGTAAATTTAGCTTTTGTAAGGGTAGAGAAATTTACATCTTCTCTAAAAGCTTGGTTAAACTGATGGGTGTAGTTAGGTTGAAGAATCAACACCATCTTGGTTTTTAGATAAAGACTTACTCCTAAACCTATGTTAGCACCAAAGTACATTGGCCGGAAATAATCTAAATCTCTAATGACTTCCTTATCCTCGCTGTTTTTTCTGGCGTTTTCACTCGTCAGAGAGTAATGAACTTCCCTGTTGCTTAGCTTATAACCTGTATGTAAACCAACCGAAAATATTAATCTAGATCTTTTATTAATGTCGAAATGAGAATTGAGGATCAAAGGAATTTCCACATATTGAACATTGACTTTTTTTAATGTGTAAATAGTTGCTGGTGTTGTTTGAACGTGAATATCTTGATATCCTTTATTTACAAAAAATACTCCTGTAGAAAAGCTGGTGGATTCACTAAAGAAGTGTTTGTACTCAATGCCGTAATTGTACGACAACTTCATGTCGTATTTATCAATCTTGTTTATTAAACCAGCCTTGATATCTGCTTTGTTAAATCTGTTCAACTGCCTATCCACCTTGTCGGTCATGCTTTCTAAAGAAGGAGAAACCATCAGCGTAATTTGCCATACCTCTCCAGCTTTACAATTGGCGCTAATGGTTAATGCGAATAATAAGATTGCGAGAATTTTATTCATGCAATAAATTTAAGGAAAGCTTGAAATAGATTGGAGACCTATAAAGGTTTTCTGGTAGAGTTATTAACGTCTCAATAAATGATTGGAAACTTAGCAGGGTTTTCGTCGTGCATCATCTCATAAATAATTTCGAAAACATTATCCGAATTTGGTTTCGAGAAGTAATCACCATCCGTTCCGTAAGAAGGTCTGTGCTCTTGGGCAGCCAAAGTTCTCGGTTCGCTATCCAAGTATTTATAGGCACCTTGTTCTTCTAAAACTTTCTGCATCATAAAGGCCGATGCACCTCCAGGTACATCTTCATCAAAGAATAAGACCTTGTTTGTTTTTTCAATTGAGTTGATGATAGAATGATACACATCGAACGGAAGCAGAGTTTGAACATCGATAATTTCAATTGAAATACCCATTTTTTCGAGTTCGCTTACAGCTTGTAGAGCAATGTTGCAACAGAAACCGTAAGTAACTACTGTTATATCGCTTCCTTCCTTAATTATTTCGGGTACACCCAATGGAATTCTAAATTGCCCAAGATTAGCAGGCAACTTCTCCTTCATTCTGTATGAACTAAGTGGCTCAATTATCAATGATGGGTCGTCAGATTCTAGCATGGTATTGTAAAACCCTGCTGCTTGCACCATGTTCCTCGGAACGAGGATGTACATTCCTCTAAGCGAATTGATAATCATGCCCATTGGAGAGCCCGAATGCCAAATCCCTTCTAAACGATGGCCTCTAGTTCTAATAATTACTGGGGCCTTTTGTCCGCCTTTGGTTCTGTAATGCAACGATGCCATATCGTCGCTCATAGTAGGTAAACCGTAGATTAAATAATCTAAATACTGTATCTCTGCAATTGGTCTTAATCCTCTTTGAGCTGTGCCAATCGCCTTGCCCATAATACTTGCTTCTCTAATTCCAGCGTCGTCTATTCTGAGTTTTCCATGCTTGGCTTGCAGGCCTTCCATGCTCAAATTAACCCCTCCTAAAACACCTACATCTTGTCCGAATATAAATACTTTAGGATTTTGAGATAAGATAGCGTCGAAGTTGTTCTTTAGAATCTCTCTCCCGTCTAAAATGACTGAATCCTCATTGTAAGTAGGAGGAACGGCTTTGACATTTAACGCCGATTCGGCTGAATTGCTATATAAATAAGAATTAAATCTGTCGTAATTGGCAATATTAGATTCGTCGAGCCAGGCCAGTAATTCTTTTCTTGCAGTACTTTCTTCTAATCGGGTGATTCTTAAAACTTTCTTAACCCTAATTATAATAGCTTTTCTTTCTGTTACCAATAAGGGATTCGAAATTTCTTGCTTTATCGACTTGATTTCTGCGTGGTGTTCGCTTTGAATTTCAAGTTTTCCGAAAATGCCTAAAACCGTTTCTAATTCGCTGTGAATACCAGAAGTGTAAGCTTTCCATGCCGAATCTCTTGCAATTCTTGCAATCGACTTAGCCTTTTTATCAATTTCATCAAGTTCTTCCTCTGTGGCGATGGTCATGCTTACCATCCATTCTCTCATCTTCTTTATGCAATCCCATTCCTTTGCCCATTCAAGTTCGCCGGTTGTTTTATAGCGCTCGTGAGAACCCGAACTAGAATGTCCTAATTGTTGTGTACACTCTTCAACATGAATTAAAATAGGGGTGTGGTCGCGTCTTGCAATCGTTACTGCTTCTTTGTAAATTCTACATAATTCAGGATAATCCCAACCTTGGCATTTGTAAATGATAAGCCCATTGCTATCGTCTGTTTTTTCAAAACCAGCCATGGCTTCAGAGATATCTCCTTTGGTGGTCTGGTATTTTTTAGGAACCGAGATGCCAAATCCATCGTCCCAAACAGACATTACCATAGGCACTTGCTTAACGCCAGCAGCATTCATAATCTCGAAGAACATACCTTCGGAAGTACCTGCATCGCCAATTGTGCCAAATGCTACTTCGTTTCCTGTGTTCGAAAATTGGGTGTATTGATGTAAGTCTTTGTTTTCTCTGTATAGTTTGGATGCCAAAGCTTGTCCCATTAATCGAGGCATTTGGCCGGCTATACATGAAAAATCTGATGATGAGCTTTTAATTTTTGTAAGATCTTTCCAGCTACCGTCGTCGTTTAAGTTTCTTGTTGCATAGTGCGCAACCATAGATCTGCCACCACTCGAAGGGTTATTGTCTATATCTGTATGCGCATAAAGTTGAGCGAAATATTCCTCTAAAGTAGAAGTGTCGGTAGCGAGCATAAAAGTTTGATCGCGGTAATATCCAGATCTAAAGTCGCCTGGCTGGAAATATTTTGCCATGGCAATTTGCGCAATCTCTTTACCATCACTTGATACAGCAAATTTAGCCTTGCCGTTCAATACTTCTTTTCTACCTAAAATGCTAATGTGCCGACTTTCGCACGCGACTCTGAAATCATTTAGAACATCACGCTTAAAATCCTCGAAACTAATTTCGTTTGAATCGTCTGATGAAATGTCCTTTTTGTTATCCATATATGAAATAAACTCCCGTTTGCATGTTTGGCAAACTTAAGTAAATAGAGAGTACTTTATGCTATTTTCCTACGCAAATAAATGTGATCGGTTTCATTCATTTTGCGCCTTTTTTGAATACCAGTATGCCTTCTATAATGATCCAAACTTGACAGACGCCAATAAAGAATGCAATCGCAACCAACAACCATTTGGGTTCATCTGCATTCATGTAACTGATAAAGTTAAGTGTTGTTGCAATAAAGGTGATTATGGTAATGAAAATCATAGGGATCAATGTAAACCAGTAATTACGCTTTAATTTAAATAACCAGATAGAGATAAGTAGTAATGCAAGCGAGCCTAAAAGTTGATTGGTAGAACCAAATAACGGCCATAATGTTAATCCTCCCGTTCCTGCAGAACCTCCTGTTATAATCAAAATAAAAGAAAATGAAACAGCAAGTGCTGCTTGCACAAATCTGTTGTTCTTTATAGAAGGGATTTTTAATGCACCACCTATTTCTCCAATAATATAGCGCTGAATCCTAACTGCTGTATCTAATGAAGTAGCAGCAAAGCTGATTACCAATACCGAAATAAAAACAGCTGCTAAAGAGGCTGTTTGCCCATTCGATTCAATAACCATATTGATGCCAAGGCTATCGATAAAAGATGATGTACCATTTACAAATGCCTCTAGTTTGGGCCCTAACTTCTTTGCTTGTGCCACGTTCTCGTAATGATGGTGCCATGCTTCGGAGCTTTCAAAACCTGCTGCAACTGCAATTGTTGCGGCTACCGCGAGCGTTGCTTCTCCCACCATACTGCCATAACCAATTAATCGGGCGTCTTTATAGCTCCCTAGTTGTTTCGAAGTAGTTCCACTTGATACCAAGGCATGAAAACCAGATAGGGCACCACATGCGATAAAAATAAATAAGTATGGAAACCAAGGGTCCGAATCGGTTGGAACTTGAAACATGGGGGCATCAAATTCTGGTTGAGCAACAAAAATCCCCAAATAAATTAATCCTAATCCAACAATTAATTGATGAGAATTAATGAAATCCCGAGGTTGTAGTAGCATCCATACTGGCAACGTTGCTGCAATAAATCCATAGATCATTAACAAAACAATCCATGTCATTTTTGCCGACCCGCCGATGAACATCCATTCTGGTAGACTTACTGGATATAATAAACCTACATACATAAGCCCGTAAAGCATGACTAGTGCAATGATGGACGGAATCAGTAAAGAACCTTTTTTCTTATGGGTCCACCAACCTATTAAGATGGAGATTATGATCTGGAAATTAATGGGAATCACAGAGCCTGGATACTCAACAAATAAGTGGGCGATAATAAAGGCAAATACGGCGATAACAATAAAGACAAGAAGAAAAATAATGATTAGAAAAAGCAATCTTGATCGCGGGTTGATTACCGATTTCGCCACGCTGCCCATTGATTCTGCCTTGTGTTTGGCTGAAATTACTAGAGCACCAAAATCGTGTACAGCACCCATGAAAATAGTGCCTAGAACAATCCACAACAATGCTGGTAACCATCCCCAAATAACTGCTATAGCAGGTCCTAAAATGGGTGCAGCTCCTGCTATGGAAGAGAAATGATGTCCAAATAAAACGTATTTGGGTGTTGGAACAAAGTCTACATCGTCTCGGAATTCTTCTGATGGAACCAGAGAATAATCGTCTTCTGTTTGGTAAATCTTTTTGGCGATAAACTTCGAATAATACCGGTAGCCTAAAAATAAAGTTGCTAAACAAGCAATGGCTACATGGGCTCCATTCATAGCTTATAAGTTTCCGTTTAGATATAAATCGAGCGCTAAAAAAGAGGCGAACACAACCGATGCAATTCCGTTGGTAGTAAAGAAAGCCATTGTTATCTTGCTCAAGTCATCTGGTTTAATAATCAAATGCTGATAAGTTAGAAGTCCAATAAAAATAGCGCTTCCAATCCAGTAATAAAGTCCAAAACCAGCAAAATACCCAGCAGTAATAATTAGAACCGCCACCAGAACGTGAAGCAATGTGGAAACAATCAAGGCCGCTTTTGATCCGATTTTAACGGGAATCGATTTTAATTTTTGATCCTCATCAAAGCCTTTGTCTTGCAAGGCATAAATAATATCGAATCCACTTACCCAAAATAATACGATCAAAGAAAATAGAATTGGAATGAGTGCAAACTTTTCTGAAACCGCAATATATGCGCCGATAGGAGAAAGAGATAACCCAATTCCTAAAATAATATGGCACAAAAATGTGTATCGTTTAGATAGGCTGTAGCCTAAAATAACAAGCAGTGCAACTGGCGAAAGGTAAAAGCAAGCCATGTTTATGAGGTAAGTGGTGCCAATGAACAGTATGCAATTGGCAATTACAAAGGCTAGTGCCGATTTAGGACTTACTATTCCTGCAGGAATTTCTCTGTTTGTTGTTCTAGGATTAGCACTATCGATAGCTCTATCTATGTATCTGTTAAATCCCATAGCGGCACTTCTGGCAAACACCATGCAGAGAATTACTAATCCCAAAAGCTTCCAGTCCATGTTGGCATCGGTTAATGAGATGCCAAGAAGGAAGCCGATTATTGCAAAAGGTAGAGCAAATACGGTGTGACTAAATTTTACTAAGGATAAATAATTGTTAAACGCGCCCATCTATTATTGCAAGTTGTATTATCGAATTATGGCGCAAAGTTAATTAATTCTACTGCGGCTTGTCCTATCCATTTCGTGTATTTTTCAAGGCTATTTTCCGCTTTAAATAATGACAATTGTCATTAAATAGCGACATTTGTCGCCGTAGTGATTATGATCACCTTCGAATGACCGTAGTCATTTTTTTGATGTATTTCCAGAAGCAATAAGAATAATTTAGAATGAGCAAACCAAGTACTCCACAAGGAACACGAGATTTTTTGCCAGCAGTGATGGCTAGAAGAAATTATATTTTTGATACGATCAGAACGGTCATTCAGAAATATGGTTATGTTGAAATTCAAACTCCTGCAATGGAGAATTTGTCTACGCTTACAGGTAAATATGGCGATGAAGGGGATCAATTAATTTTTAAAATATTGAACTCCGATGATTATTTAGCTAAAGCAAATGTGGAAGCATTGGAGGCTAAAGATTCTAAAAAGTTACTTTCATCTATCAGTAAAAGAGCGCTTCGCTATGACTTAACAGTGCCTTTTGCAAGGTATGTAGTGCAAAATCAGAACGATATTATTTTCCCTTTTAAACGATTCCAAATTCAACCAGTTTGGCGAGCAGATAGACCTCAAAAAAACAGATACAGAGAGTTTTATCAATGTGATGTAGATGTAATCGGCAGTGATTCGCTATTGCTTGAATTGGAAATTATTCAGATTCTGGATGAGGTATTTAGAGATTTAAAGCTGAATGTGGTTATCAAAATCAACAACAGAAAAATATTAAGAGGACTGGCTCAATACATTGGTGTTGAAGATCGAATGACCGATTTGGTTGTGGCGATTGATAAGATTGATAAGGTTGGACTGGAAGGCGTGTTGAAAGAGCTTTCGGGCAAAGGTTTTAGTGCGGATGAGTTAAAAAAGGTTGACGAATTGTTGTCAACTGACTCGGATGATTTAGCGCGAATTACAAGTTTGGTAGAATCATCTGAAGAAGGAAGAAAAGGATTAGAGGAGGTTAATTATGTAATTGATGGAAGTAATGAACAAGGTTTAAAATCGGCTAAAATTGAATTCGATTTTTCTTTGGCTCGTGGATTAAACTATTACACTGGTACAATTATCGAAGTAGTTGGTGAGGATTTTCCTGTGAGTATAGGTGGAGGAGGAAGATACGATGACTTAACGGGTGTTTTTGGCCTCAAGGATATGTCGGGAATTGGTGTTTCGTTTGGTGCAGATAGAATTTATAATTTACTTGAGGATAAGGGTTTGTTTCCAGAGAAACTGGGCGTTTCAACTCAAATTATGTTCGTGAATTTGGGAGATGCAGAAGCCAAATATTGTTTGGGATTAGTTGCTGAATTACGAGCAAACGGCATTAGCTGCGAACTATACCCAGATAGCGCCAAGATGAAAAAGCAAATGAAATACGCCGATGGTAAAAATGTTGAATTGGTTGCAATAGTAGGAGAGACAGAGATGGGGCATATTAATAGAATGGTCAAAGTGAAAAACATGACCACTGGCGATCAGGTAACTCAAACATTTAAAAAATTAATTTCTGATTTAAAACAGTAGATTATTTTGGTCCGAAGGCGTACTGAATCAGATTTGCGCCCATTTGCAACGCTTTTAGCCTAGTTTCTTTAGAGTCTTTGTGTACTTCTTGATCTTCCCAGCCATCACCTAGGTCCGATTCGAAAGAATAAAAACATACCAGTCTTCCCTTGTAAACTAGTCCGAATGCCTGAGCTGGTTTGTTGTCGTGCTCGTGAATTTTAGGAAGTCCCTTTGGGAAATTATAGCGTTGATGAAATACGGGGTGGGAGTGAGGAAGCTCAACAAAATCTAATTCAGGAAAAACCTTTTGCATTTGTGGACGAACAAATTTGTCCATTCCGTAATTGTCGTCTATATGAAGGAAACCTCCACTAATTAAATAATTACGCAAGTTCTCAGTCTCTTGATTGGAGAAAACGACATTGCCATGACCAGTCATATGAATGAAAGGGAAATTGAAAATTTCAGAACTTCCAGCTTCAACAGTTACATAATCGGCTTTTAAATTTGTCTTTAAGTTTTTATTACAAAAGTTAATCAAGTTGGGAAGAGAAGTAGGGTTGGAGTACCAATCGCCGCCACCATTGTATTTTAAAAGGCCAATTTCTATAGTTGGCGTAGCGGGAACCATCGCTAAAATGACTACGGAACACATTAATACAAATAACAACTTGATCTTATTCATGAAGTAAATTTATTGAATAGCTGGCAACTATTGCAGCAGTTTCCGTTCTTAACCTCGTTTTTCCTAAACTTATTGCCTCATAACCTTGATCTGAAGCAATTTTAAGTTCTTCAGGCGAGAAATCTCCTTCTGGACCAATTAGAATGGTAACATCGCCATTTTTGTACTTTTTACTCAGTTTAAGGTCTTTCATATACAAGCACGACGCTATGAAACGCTGTCCTTTTCGTTCTGTGCGTAAAAACTGCTCTGCAGGTACTATTTCATTGATTTTGGGTAAATAGGCTTGCTGCGACTGCTTAACTGCCGATAGAAGGATTTTATGAAGCCTTTTGGTGTTGAAATGATTTCTTTCGGAATGATTACACTGAATAAAGGATATTTCGTCTATTCCACATTCCGTAGCTTTCTCAACAAACCACTCAATACGGCTCATGTTTTTTGTAGGTGCAATGGCGATATGAAGATGATAATCTCTTTTACCATAATTCTGAATGGACTCCGTAATTTGAATTTCGCAATTCTTTGCGTGTGCTCCAATAATTTTTGCAGTGTAGAAAGCTCCTTTGCCATCAATGGTTTTAATCACATCTCCTTGCCCAAGTCTAAGTACTTTAATGCAATGATGAGATTCATCTTTGTCTAAAACATGCGTAGTAGCATTTGCAGAAAGGGTAGGCGTGTAGAAAATATGCATCTTACTTTGTCCAGCTCTAATTGATTAAGGAACAAAAGTAAAGGAACCGAGGCAATAATTTATGCGTCAATTTTAGTTTTTGGTGCGCTCTTCATAATCTGGCTCAATGCTTCGTTTGCGTAGGTTTTAAAGTGATCCACGAATGCTGCAGCCAATTCGAATGCTTTTTCATCGTACTCTTCAGGGGTAGGCCAAGCTCTCCTTGGATTTAACAATTCTGATGGAACTCCAGGGCATGATAATGGCATGTTTAATCCGAATATTGCTTGCTGCTTATATTCTACATCATCAAGTTCTCCTTTCAGCGCTGCTTTTATCATTGCTCTTGTGTACTTGAGCTTCATTCGTTCGCCAACTCCGTAAGCACCACCTTGCCAACCTGTATTTACAAGCCACACGTTTACATTGCTTTTTTCGATTTTTTCGCCCAGCATGCTTGCATACTTACTTGGGTGAACAGTTAAAAATGGTTCGCCAAAACAAGATGAAAAAACCGTAACCGGTTCGGTTATACCAGATTCTGTTCCCGCAACTTTTGCAGTATAGCCAGATATAAAGTGATACATGGCTTGATCTTTTGTGAGTTTTGAAACAGCTGGGATTACTCCGTATGCATCACATGTTAAGAAAAATATGTTTTTTGGAGGACCGCCAATAGACCCTTCGGCAATGTTGTCGATGAATTCAATAGGGTAACTTACTCTTGTGTTTTGAGTTTTGGATACATCAGAGTAATCAACCAATTTGTTTTCGTCCATTACAATGTTCTCCAATAAGGCACCACGTTTGATTGCGCCGAAAATCTGAGGTTCATCTTCTGCACTTAAATTGATGCACTTGGCATAACAGCCTCCTTCAAAATTAAATACGCTGTCGTGAGACCAACCGTGTTCGTCATCTCCAATTAACTGTCTGTCTGGGTCTGCCGACAAAGTAGTTTTACCTGTTCCTGATAAGCCAAAGAAAATGGCTGTATCATTATCTTTTCCAATATTGGCCGAGCAGTGCATCGAAAGTACATCTCGTTCCATTGGTAAAATGTAATTAAGAATTGAGAATATTCCTTTTTTAATCTCGCCTGTGTAAGCTGTTCCGCCTATTATAATTATTTTTTTTGTGAAATTGATGATGGCAAAATTGTGTTGTCTGGTGCCATCTACTTCAGGATCTGCTATAAAATTTGGAGCGCTAATTACCGACCAATCAGGAACGAAATTTTCAAGTTCTTCCTTGTTGGGGCGTAAAAACATGTTATCCGCAAATAAATTCATCCACGGAAGTTCGTTTACAACCCTAATGTTTAATCGGAAATCATCATGTGAACATGCGTAAGCATCACGAACATAAATTTCTTTGTTACTCAGGTATTCTGTGATTTTTTTATAAAGTCCATCGAACTTTTCCGCATCAAATTTGTGATTAAGTCCTTCCCACCATACAGTATCTCTGGTAATGTCATCATATACTACAAATCTATCTTTTGGCGATCTTCCAGTGAATTCTCCAGTATCTACAGCCAAACAATCTGTACTTGTTAAGGTAGCTAGATTTTGTTTTAAAGATATTTCTGTTAGTTCATCAGGAGATAAATTCCAATGAACATTCTCTGTATTGGTTAGGTTAAGTTGACTTAGTGGTGTTTTTAGTGAAAGAGTACCTTTTTCCATTGGTGTGGGGTTGTAGCGGTTAAACTTGAAGCAAAATTAATAATTTGTCAATCCTTAGTGTCCTGTACTTTCGGATGTTTTAAACATTGTCTTGTAAACAGTGTACGCAAGTAGTGCCCATCCAGTAATAAAAAATAGTCCTCCCAAGGGAGTGACAGGGCCTAAGAACCTTAACTGATCTATGTTTAAGTAATCTTTTAAGGCTAATAAATATATAGATCCTGAGAATAAGACAATGCCAACGGCGAAAATGCTGCCTATGCGATTAAGTATTTTTTCATTTTCAGAATTCATTATGCACACAATTAGTACTGCAAAAGAATGGTACCATTGATAACGATTTGCGGTTTGATAGGATGCTAACTGATCTATTGTAAGAAATACTTTTACATAATGAGCTCCTAAGGCTCCTAGAATTACTGCAACTAAACAGGAGAGTATTGCAAAAAGAAATAACTTCTTTCTCATATTAATTGAATTGCTTGATGATTTTGGGAAGGTAATAAAATTATGTGGTAAGAAAGAGGGAGGGGATTATAGATACAATCCAATTAGCCCTTCGGGGGCTTCAATGTTAATAACCTTAGTGTCGTAATTGATGTTGGTTACAATTTCTCTGGTGTGAGGAATTAAAACTTCTGTATCATCCTTTTCTATCTGGAGAATGTTTTGGCCTTTTGTTTCTATAATTGAAACAACTGTTCCAATAAACCCTTCGTTAAGGTCAACCACTTCAAACGAAATTAAATTTTGAGGGGAAGCAGTGTTGGGGTTTTTAAGAATGTCTTCGGTAGTAGGAATAAAAACTTGTGCTCCGGCAACAAGGTTGGCGTCGTCTTTACTCAATAAGTCTTCTAGATTAATGATGTCGTGGCCAGATCCGTTATCGCTATATGAAACTACATAGTAGGGGACATATAGCCCGTTAATTTCTATGAAGATAAATTCTGGTATTAAATAATTAAAGGCGAGTTCTTCTCTTTTGAGAATGAGCTCGCCTTTAATTCCATGCGGTTTTAAAACTTTACCAAGTAGTGTATATTCTCCTTGGTTCATGTTTTAAGAGAAGAAATATTATTTTTCTTCAGATTTCTCAGCCTCTTCAGCAGCAGGAGCTTCCTCTTTAGCAGGAGCTTCTTCTTTTGCTTCAGCAGCAGGAGCTTCTTCTTTTGCTTCAACTACAGGAGCTTCTTCTTTCTTTGGAACTTCAGCAGCTGGAGCAGCTACAGGTTCTGGCTCACCAAATTTCTTTGTAAAGTTTTTCTTTTTTGTAGAACCAGCTTTTGCTGAAGCTTCGTTTTTAGCTTGCTTTTCTGTAAGCCATGTTGCGAATTTTGCTGCTGCTTGATCCTCTGTCATTGCGCCTTTAGCAACTCCTTTATCTAAGTGGTTTCTTAAAAGAACGCCTTCTATTGATAATATTGTTTTACACGTATCTGTTGGTTCTGCACCTGTTTTTACCCAGTGCAATGCACGATCTGTATCTAATACGATTGTAACAGGATATGTGTTTGGGTTGTATGATCCTAAACGTTCAATAAACTTCCCATCTCGTGGGCTTCTGCTATCTGCGACTACAACATAATAAAAAGGCTTTCCTTTCTTGCCATGTCTTTGTAATCTAATCTTTGTTGCCATTAAGTTGCTTTAAATTAATACTATTCCCAATTCGGGCGTGCAAAGATGCAATATTTATTTTAGAAATAAAAGAATTTTCCATATAGGAAAGAAGGGGATTTGACTATTCTACGCCAAGTATTCGTTTCGCTTCTGTAAATGTAGTTCGCTGACCGTTTTTAAAGGCGATTGCGAATGCATTAGGATACAGTTTTCTAACTTCCGACTGTAGTTTAAGCGCTTCTTCAATAGATTTACAGTGTCCTACAACATATTTGAATGTTTCCCATTGCTTATAAAGCTCAACATTTTTTAAGCCTTTAAAGTTGCCAGGTGTTAATTCAATCTCTTTAGTATCTGTTCTGATTTGAATTTTGAATTCAATTTCATCACTACCGCCGTCGCTGCTTGCAGTTTCAGAATTACCTGATCCTTCCGAACCTAAAAGGTTTGTTTTACCTGTTTCTTTAGCTGCTTTTGCATCGGCTATCGCTTTTAACTCAGCTTCGTGCTCAGCATGTTCTTTATCGTTTGCATCTGCATCAAAATCATCGTTGTCGCTTGCTACATTAGTAGAGTGTGAGTATTCATCCTCTATTACTGAGTTTACAGCACAACCCTTTTTATCTACTGCTTCGCCCAAATAAGTGTCAGGACATTCATCTTTACTGTCTTGTACTCCGTCACCATCAGAATCCATCGTATAGAAAATGTCGTCGATATCTCCTTTGTATTCAGGTTTAGAACCAGTACCTCTACCTATTTTGTAGTTAATGCTAATTCCTGCATATAAAAACTTGTCTGGTCCACCATCAACAAAGTCGTCAATATCGTCGCCTAACATAAAGTGATACTTTCCGAAGATATTACAATCTAAAGAGTTGGTTACTTTAAACTTTGCACCTATACCAAGAGGGAATGTAACAGAACCTGTTTTGCCAGCACTAGTTTCATATATATAATCGCGCTTAAGTGTATCGCTGTCCATATAGCCAGAACTGTCTTGAGCAATTGATCTAATTTGCCCGTCTCTCCAATAATGATATTCTGCTCCGTATTTGTCTTTAAGGTCTAAATTAACTTTGGCTATAACGTAACCTACACCCACTATTGCATAAGCTGTAGCTCTTGTTTGTTCACGTTTGCTGCTTAAATTATTGTCGCCATGTATGATAAGTTGAGCATCAAAAGCCATTATGTTACTTTGGAAATTGTGTTTTATCCCAGTATATGCAGGAATAGAATCAGAACCATCATCGCCTAGTATAGCCAATGTAGATAATTCTCTGAATGATCCAGAAACATTACCTAATGTAACATCAACACCTACACCAAACATGTCTCCTAATCTCTGGCTTACACCTACGTTGTATCCTATAGCAGCTCTAGATAATCCATTAATTGAGCTCTTTGCTAATTTTGTAAGATCTCCGTAATAAATTAAGAACCCAACACCTGCACCTACTACTGGATGAATTTGTCTCGGGTTTTCTTTGCCTCCTACTGTTTCAAAACCAGCTTGGTCAACAATATCTCCTTGATCTGATTGCGCAGCATTTGCTGTTAATTCAGCGATTTTGTCTTGTCTTGCTTTTCTTTCTTCAGCTGCAATTTTTTCTTTATCCATTTTTTCTTGCTCTGCAGCTAGCATATTCTGCTCATGGAAGTCAAAAAGACCACTGTTTTTCTCTCCAGATGATCTTTTGTTTTCATCTTCTGCGTCTTCCATTGCAGCTTTATCCACATAAGTCATGGAGGTTGATAATTGTGCAGACTCTTTTTCCTCTATTGTACGGTCATCCTTCTGTTCTGGCTCTTTTGCAGCCTCTTCTTCTTCTTCTTCTTCTTCTTTGATTTCTTCTTCTTTGATTTCTTTCGCAATATCCTCAAGTTGCTCTTCTTCTTTTTCTTCAAATGCATCGGTATCCGCTACAACTTCTTTTACTTCTTCTGCTTTAGCTGCGCTTTCTATTCCGCTTCCACCGCCTGCAATTATTTCTTCCGCTTTCTCGGCAGTAATTTGAGAACCATTACTTATACCTACAACTTGAGCGTCTTTAAAGCCTGCTTTAGAAACGTCTTTCATAAGTTTTTTGGCAGACTTCATATCTGAAGCGCTACCGTATACATATGTTAGTTCGTTATCTGTGGCAATTTCTTTAACCCCTTCCAGTCCCCTCCATATATCGGGGTCTAGTTCAACAGGAGTTGCCGTTGAAGTACTCTTGATAAAGACAGTAAGGTACGTATCTCCTCCGTCTTGAGCGTACATGTTAGATGCATATATGCATGCTAACAGTACTATTATGCTTGTTCTTAATAGCTTTTGCACCATGTTCGTTAGACTATATTCTTCAATGCTTAATGCAATGAAACGTTGGTCATCCTTGAACAAATTTAATAAAAAAGTTTATTTAAGAAAATTTTATTGCACTAATAGTGAATCGATAACGTCCAAAATGGATTCTAAAAATTGGGTTTTAGGAGGTATTTGGAATAGAAATCATTAATCTGTGCCATCGCTTCATCAGCCGTATCAACCAATGTGAAGAGATTGAGGTCTTCGGGGCTTACTTTGCCTTGTTCCTCAACAAGCACTTTATTGATCCAGTCAACCATACCTTCCCAATAGTCTGTTCCTACCAAGATAATGGGAAATTTGCCTATTTTTTTGGTTTGAATTAGTGTTAATGCCTCAAATAATTCGTCTAAAGTTCCAAAACCTCCTGGAAGAACGATAAATCCTTGAGCGTATTTTACAAACATTAATTTTCTAATAAAGAAGTAATTAAAGTTAATTAGTTTGTCTGGATCGATATATTCGTTGGCACTTTGTTCGAATGGAAGTTCAATATTTAGCCCTACAGATTTCCCTCCTCCTTTTTTCGCACCTTTATTAGCGGCTTCCATAACTCCTGGGCCTCCACCTGTAATTACCCCATAGCCGTCTTGCGTTAATTTATATGCAATTTCTTCAGCTAGTTTATATTGTGGTTCTTCGGGTTTGGTTCTAGCGCTGCCAAATATGGTAACGCAAGGTCCGATTTTAGATAAAGTGTCGAAACCATCTACGAACTCAGCAATTATTTTGAATACTTGCCAAGAGTTCTCCGTTTTTATTTCATTCCAATCTTTGGCTCTAAAGGCCTTCTTTATCTTTTCGTCTTTCTTTTTCATATGTGCTGTTATTTGTGATTTTTAATTCATCGAGCAAGTAACGAGCGGTGTGACTGTTGGCTGATTCTCCTATTCCTTCAGGAACTCCTTGGTAGAGAACTTCTCCACCGAAACGTCCTCCTTCTGGACCTATATCTATTATGTGATCTGCCATTTTTATTATGTCTAAATTATGTTCAACAATTAAAACAGTGTTACCGCTGTTAGCTAATTTTGTCAATACTTCTAGTAATATTCTTATATCTTCAAAATGTAACCCTGTAGTGGGCTCGTCTAATATGTAGAAGGTATTGCCAGTATCTCTTTTAGCTAGTTCCGTAGCTAACTTTACTCTTTGAGCCTCCCCACCAGATAGGGTGGTGCTTTGTTGTCCAAGAGTTATATACTCTAATCCAACTTCTCGCATGGCATTGAGCTTAGTCTTTATATACGGTATGTTTTCAAAAAAGTCGGTTGCATCGCCAATATTTAAGTTGAGTATTTCGCTAATCGACTTTCCTTTATACTTAATCTCTAACGTTTCTTCATTGTATCTATTGCCATTACAGTTTTCGCACTTTACGTAAACGTCTGGTAGTAAGTTCATTTCTATTGTTCGTAGCCCAGCACCTCTGCATGTTTCGCACCTACCGTCTTTTACATTAAAAGAAAATCTGCCTGGTTTGTATCCTCTAATTTTAGATTCGGGTAAATTGGCCATCAGGTTGCGGATCTCGGAAAATACACCTGTGTAAGTGGCCGGATTAGACCTTGGGGTACGTCCAATGGGCGATTGGTCTATCTGAATTACTTTGTCTACATGCTCTATTCCTGCTACTTTATCGTAGGGCATTGGCTTTTTGTGCGACCGATAAAAGAATTGGTTAAGAATGGGGTAGAGGGTTTCGTTTACTAGTGTAGATTTCCCACTTCCCGAAACTCCTGTTACACATATTAGTTTTCCCAAAGGGAAATCTACATCAATGTTTTTAAGGTTGTTGCCGGAAGCTCCTTTTATAGAGAGTACTTCTCCTGATCCGGCTCTTCTTTCCTTTGGTACCTCAATTCTTCTAACATTTTTGATGTAGTCGGAGGTAAGTGATTCTTGCGCTAAAAAAGTCTTTTGATCTCCTTCTGCTACAACCATTCCACCATTCCTCCCAGCTCTTGGGCCAATGTCTACAATATAATCTGCTGCAAGAATCATGTCTTTATCGTGCTCAACAACAATTACAGAGTTTCCGATGTCTCTTAATTTCTTTAAAGAATCGATTAGTCGATTGTTATCGCGCTGATGTAAACCAATACTGGGCTCATCCAAAATGTACAATACATTAACAAGGAGCGATCCTATTTGTGTGGCTAGTCGAATTCTCTGCGCCTCACCACCCGAAAGCGATTTAGAACTTCGGTTCAGTTGCAAATAATTTAATCCAACATCTAAAATGAATTTGATTCTTGCTCTAATTTCTTTTAATACTTCGGTAGCAATTTTGTTTTGCTTATCTGTTAGCCTATCCTCAAGGTTTTCTAACCAATCAGATAAATCGTTCAAATCCATTGTGGCCAATTCCGCAATGTTTTTGTCGGCTATTTTAAAATGCAACGCTTCTTTGTTTAATCTGGCACCTCCACAATCCGAGCATGTTACTTTGTTCATAAAGCCATCCATCCATTTTCTCATGCTATTGGATGTTACTTCTTCATTGTGCCTAACTATAAAACTAACGATGCCTTCAAAACTCATCATGTAATTTCGCCCTTCTGTATTTAGGTCTTCTTTTACTTTAAAAACTTCATCGGCTCCATAAAGTAAAATAGAAACGGCATTTTCTGGGATTTCCGAGAATGGGGTATCTAAAGTGAATTCGTATTTTTCGGCAACGGCTTCAATTTGTTTGAAAATCCAACTGTTTTTAAATTTGCCAATTGGGGCAACGGCACCTTTTTTAATTGATAAACTATCGTCGGGAATTATTTTTTTGATGTCTATTTCAGATACTTCACCCAATCCGTTGCATTTAGGACATGCTCCATAGGGGGTGTTGAATGAGAAAAGGTTAGGTGCCGGTTCTTTGTATGAAATACCTGTAGTAGGGCACATTAAGAATTTACTGAAAAATTGAGTTTCCCCAGATTCAACGTCTAAAACGTTTACCAATCCATTTCCTAAGTTGAGGGCCAGTTGAATTGAATCCGTAATTCTTTTGGTCTCTCTTTTTTCTACAATAATTCGATCTACAACAATTTCAATATCATGGATTTTAAATCGATCCAATTGCATTTTTCTCGTTAGCTCTATTACTTCTCCGTCTACCCTTACTTTAAGAAACCCTTGTTTCATTATTTTTTCGAAAAGGTCGCGGTAATGTCCTTTTCTGCCTTTAACAACTGCGGCAAGTATTAAAACTTCTTTAGAATCGTATTTTTTAATGATTAATTCGTGGATGTGCCTTTCGCTGTATCTCAGCATCTTTTCTCCTGTTTCGTACGAATAGGCTTCTCCCGCTCTTGCGTACAACAATCGGAAAAAATCATAGATTTCGGTAATGGTACCAACTGTAGATCTAGGGTTTTTATTAACTGATTTTTGCTCGATTGAAATAACTGGAGATAATCCTGAAATCTTATCTACATCTGGCCGGTCGAGTTTGTTTAAAAATTGACGTGCGTAGGATGAAAAGGTCTCAATGTATCTTCTTTGTCCTTCCGCATAAATTGTGTCGAAGGCCAACGATGATTTTCCGCTACCACTTAAACCAGTAAATACAACCAGTTGATTTCTAGGGATTTTTACGTCGATATTTTTAAGGTTGTGGGTTCTTGCTCCGATAACCTCTAAATATTCGGTCTCATTTGCTACTTCAAATTCTTTCATTAATTGATAAAATAACAGATTGTATTAAGTCAGTATTGGATTAACTGCTAATTAGTGTCGTGTGCCAAAGAATCAATGGCAATGCTATCTTTTAGCACCACAACTTCCTCAACTTTGTTAAACACAGTATTTTCTTCGTGCACATAATAATCTTCTGTGTGTACTGGGAGTTTCAGGGTGTAGCTTTGACCTTGCTCTACATTTAAATACGATTTTTTGAGCCAAGGGTTAAATAATTTAATCACTTTATAGTTAACTCCATTAGCGAACGCAAAGCTTACCAACTCTATGTTCGAATCTACTTTTATCTCGTACGTTTCTGGCTGATGGTACAGATCCTTGTCTCTTAAATAGAATCCATGCTGGTTTTGGTTTTCCACAATTCTTTTCATTGCAACCAATCTATATACGTATCTACCAGTTTCTGTATTTAAAAGTAAATCGTAATAGCTGTCAACCTTCTGTTTCCTTAAATTACTATTCAAATTACCCATTCCGATGTTGTACGATGCAGCGGCCAAAGTCCAATCTTTATACTTTCTGTAAGATCTGTTTAAGTAATCGCATGCTAGTTGTGTAGCTTTCTCTAAATGGTAACGTTCGTCAACCATTTTGTTAATTTCTAAACCACCTCCTTTACCAGTGGCTTCCATAATTTGCCAAAACCCAGAGGCTTTTGCAGGAGAAACCACATGTTTAAATCCACTTTCTATCATGGGGAGGTATTTAAAATCTTCTGGAATGCCGTTTCTCTTAAGGATCGGTTCGATAATTGGAAAATAACGTCTGGCTTTTTTTAAGAGCAACACCGTATTAGATTGCCAATAGGTGTTAACCAATAGTTCTTTGTCTAGTTTTTCTTTTATATCGGTTCTGAAAATGGGTATAATTTCGCCAGCAAACCTGATGGTATCGGGTGTGTTGATTGAAAATATTCTGTAGCTCGACATGAAATCACGTTCGTAATTAGCGTCTTCTGCCGATTTATCAATTGAAAAAACAAATAGATTGTAAACTAAAATGGACCCGATAGCGAGGGCAGCCAAATATGTAAGGTTCTTATTCATGGCTGGTATTACGAAAGTTTAATCTTTGAGTTTGTATTTTGTAGCATAGTATAATAGTCCAAATATAGCCGCAATATAAGCGGAGAAAAGCATAACAATATTGTTGTTCCAAGTCTTGATGTAATTTATGAAAAAGACAGTTAACATTAGCGAAACTAATGTAACTCCTGTAAAACATAACGCAATTTGTCTATCCGTCATGCCCAAGTAATGTAAATGATGTGTTGTGTGATCTTTACCACCAACAAAAGGAGATTGCCTTTTAAGTAATCTGTTAATAATCACGGTAACGGTATCGGTTAAAGGGATAATAAATATCAACAAACCAGAAATAATTTGTTTGGAAACGATTTTATTTCCTTCAACATCCGATCCGTTCCAGAAATAGGTAATACCTACAAACGCTAGAATTATTCCTAAAAACTGACTTCCGGTATCGCCCATGTATAACCGAGATGGATGCCAGTTGAAAAACAGGAACCCTATTAATGAGGCTAACACACCAACAAGCATTAACAAGTAAAGGCTGGAGAAATCTTTTTGAAGTAGATATTCGATGGAGTAATCTTTTTGAAGCAGAATGAATGCAATTGCCGCCAATATTATAATAGATCCTACGCTAGAAGTGATGGCATCCATGTTGTCGAGCATGTTGATGGAGTTCATAATGCCAACTACCCAAAAAATTGTTATGGCGTTATTTATCATGGAAGATTCAAAGAACTGGACTTTGGTATTGGTTATTATAAATATAATTCCACAACTAATCTGTACAAATAATTTAAGTAATGGCTTGGTATTGTATGCGTCGTCTGCCAAACCCATTAAAAAAGCTAAAACAGCAGTTAGTAAAAGGCCGATAAATTGAATGTCTCTAATGTAGGTGCCTCCTTGAGGAAAAATAATTGAATAGCACGCAATTGAAAATAGGAAGCAGATAAAAAATGTAATGCCTCCCAAAGCAGGTTTTAAATTTGGATCCCACCTAACAACGGTGTCGTTGTTGTTTCTAATTCCAAGTGTTCTGGCGAATTTTAGAAAGATGCCATTGATAAGCGCTGAGAAAATAACAGTGCATATAAAGAAGGAGAAGTAAATTAGAAAAAGAAAATCTGTATTGTAAAATAAATCCCCCATAGATAATTTCGAAAAAGCAAAATTATGCTAATGCATCTAAAACAAGCTAACTAATTGATCAAAATGTTGTAATTCTTCATCTTTATCCGATAAAGATGGGTTCTCGATGCCCCAATCGATGTTTAAAGTGCTGTCGTTCCATATAATTCCGTCTTCAGATTCTTTGTTGTAAAACGTGGTACACTTGTAATGGAAAATTGTATTGTCTTCCAATGTTAAAAAACCATGTGCAAAACCGGCAGGGATCATGAGCATTTTTTGGTTGTCTTCCGAAAGCTCAATTTTGAAATGCTGTCCATAGGTTGGTTGGTCTTTTCTTAAGTCAACGGCAACATCTATTACGGCTCCTTTAATAACCCTAACCAATTTACCTTGATCGTATGGAGCGTTTTGAAAATGTAGCCCTCTTAGAACATTCTTATCCGATTTAGATTGATTGTCTTGGACAAAGTCAAGGTTTATTCCGTTGGCTTCAAAAGTACGCTGACTATATGATTCAAAAAAACTGCCTCGCCCGTCAGCAAAAATCCTCGGCTCAATCACGATTAAATCGGGAATGTGTGTATTTATAAACTTCACTTAAAAAAACTTTTTTTCTTTTCTTCTTTACCTATATCCTCGTAGTAGCCATATCCGTATCCATAACCATATCCGTATCCGTATCCATATCCGTAACCATAGTTGTAATCGGATTTTTGGAAACCAACACTGTTAAGGATAATGGATAAGTTATCGATGTTGTGCTCGTGAATAAGTCGGTTTACAATTTGCGAGAAATTTCTCTTAGAGTAATTGGCTCTGAAAACATAAATAGGATAATCGGCTTTCTGTATGTTGCTCAATCCATCGGTTACAATGCCAACAGGAGGGTTGTCCATAATTATGATATCGTATTTTGTTTTTAATTTTTCGAGTAATTCATCCATTTTGTTATTAAGGATTAGCTCGGAAGGATTAGGAGGGATAGGGCCAGCTGTAATGAAATGGAGATTATCTAAGGTGCTGTGATTGATGCAATCTTCCAGTTTGTCTTTACCAATAAGCAAAGTACTCATCCCATTTATATTTTCTACGCCAAATCCAACATGGATCTTAGGTTTTCTCATATCTAAATCGAGCACAATTACCTTTAAGTCGGTAAAGGCTATGATGCCTGCAAGATTTATGGCAATAAATGTTTTTCCCTCACCCGAAACAGTAGAGGTAATGGCAATTACTTTTGGTCCTTTCTTATTATCAATAAAATGTAAGTTGGTTCGGATGGATCTAAAAGCCTCAGAAATCATCGATTTGGGCTTTTTGTCAACCAATAATTGTGATACAGGAATATCCTCTGTATAAACTGGGATAACACCTAAAACAGTTGCATTTGTATGCTTTTTAATGTCGTGTATGCTAGATACTGTGCTGTGTAAAAAGTATCGAACGATAACTAAGAGGAATCCCAAAATAGAACTGATTACAAGGCTAAGTAGGAGAATGTTTGTTTTAATTGGGAAAATAGGTGTGGTTGGTTCCTTGGCTTCTTTTAATATTACGTTGTTTGATACAAATCCTGCTCTAGAAATGGCATACTCTGTTTTCTTTTCTTGGAGCATTGTAAAGAAGGACTCATGGATGGTGAAGATTCTTTGAAGTCGAGAATATTCTAATTCTTGGGTTGGTTTACTATAGATTTTGTCTTCGTAATTTTTTATTTTTTCTTTTAAGGCAATCTCCTCTAATTCTAACTGCCTAATTGTGCCTTTGATGCTTTGAAGAAGTAGCTTTTTCTGAACATTGATTTGATGATTAATTAATTCTACCTTATTATTATCAGGCATGGCGTAATAATAAAGTTCCTCTCGTTTTATTAATAAAACGTGTAAGTTGTTAACCAATGTCGAAATTGTACCGTCGTAGTGTGCGCCACTAAGGAGTAAAAGTAAATCGTAAACACTTTTATCGTTTTGATCGTTAATTTCCTCTTCGATCTTTATTATTAACTCTCGTTCGAAATGGGTATTAATTAAATCGGTGTTTGCAGTTTCAATTATGTTGATGAAATTCATGCTGATTTGATCGGAAGAACGAAATTTATTTTCTCGTTTAAATTCATGCATAGATGTTTCCGACGATTTAAGTGTTTGTAAAACACTGTTTAGCTGATCATCGATAAAATTGATAACATTACTCGCACTTTCTGCCTTTTTTTCAATGTCGTATAGTATAAACTCCTGGGCGATTTTACTTACAACGTCGGCGCTCTTTTTAGCATTGTTATCTACAAAAGCTACCTTAATAGTTCGTGCTCTAGGATTCGCAATATCAACCGTAAGTTGGCTCGTGTATTCTGTTGTTAGGTTGTCTATGTTGTTGATTCTGAAATAATAATGACCATTTTCATCACTCTCTTTTTGAATCAAAATGTTTTCAATATCTAGTATCGAAAATTGCATATCGAAATGTGGAAAGCTTAGCCATTCTCTGATGTCGCAGTTACCTTTGAACGAGGTTCCTCCATGATCGTAGGCAATCTTAGCGTTATATTCGCTAGTGAAAAGGATGGAAATATCTGTATGGAAAATTTCGGCCGATTTTATTTTTGCCTTTACATTAAAGGGCGATCTTTTATAGAGTTCGTTGTCTTTAAAGGTACCCTTTACAAAGTATGACATTTCGAGCGGAAGTTGCTCCAGTACTCGCTTTATGAATACATTCGATTTTAAGAGTTCAATTTGTCCCGATAGGCCAGTTGGTTCAATTATGCTTTCAACGTTAAGGATTCGCTTCGCTTGATTGTTCTCGCTTAATTGAATAATAGAATCGGAACTATAAATTTCCTGCGAATACCTGACTATCAAAAATGCAATAAACATTCCCGTAAAAAGAAACAGGAAGATCCAAGGTAAACTTCTCTTTAGAATATTGAGAAATAATCCTTCATCAAACTCATCGTTTAGATTGGAAAAGCTTTTTTGAATCATAATTTGATTTCAAACATTAATTATTTGGTACGACGATTGACCATACCAATATAAATGTTGTTAGTAACGATACAAAAGGTGCAATGTTTTGATAGGCTTGTGATGCTACGTTTGGTATTGGATCGACATATATGATATCGTTTGCCTGAAGAATTAATTCTCCCTGTTGAATGCCTTCTATTTTTGAAAGATCTATCAGGTATATATCACGCCCTTTTTTGCTGCCGGGGTTTTGTCTAATTACTTTAATTTTTTTTGCCTTACCAGAAGAAGGAATTCCGCCAGCTAAGGCAAGCGCTTCCATTAGTGTCGTGTTTTCGTACGTAAGGTTTATAATTTGGGCGTCTCCACTGCTTCCAGGAAATACCATTACCCGTCTATTCGTTACTTTAAGTACAACGTATGGTTTAACGTAATAGGCCGAGTACATTTCTTCGAGCATTAACTCTGCCTGTCTAATTGTTTTACCTGCCAAGTTAATTCTTCGGAGCAAAGGAAATTTTACCATGCCGTCAAATTCAACCAAATATGTAATGCCTTGATTTCGTAAGTTATTTCTCTGACCTTGTCCATCTGTGGTTAAATCGATCATTTTAAACCCATCGTTATAGAGCAGTCTAAAAGTAAATACATCGTTTGGCGAAATAATATATTCCTCTTTACTTGTATCCGGAAAGGCCGAAAACGTGTAATCTCGATCGGTTTTCAGCATCACACTTTGGTTGATATAGCAAGACGATAGCAAGATGCTCATCAAAATTGCTAAACCAGTATATTGATATATTCTTTTCATGCTTGGGGTGAAATTTTAAACAAAAGTATTAAATAGAACACAAATGGAACTTTGAATCTGGTATATGTCTATAATAAATCTTTGTACAGTGTTTCCATGTTGTTACACAACGTACGGTATTCGTAGGGTTCGGTTGATTTGTTAGTCGATGCCTCAGTCATTTTTGTTCTTTTATTTTCATTCTCTATCAATGTTGACAAATTCTTCTCAAATTCAATCAAATTATCACTTGAAGAAAGCAACGCAGTACTGTTTTTGTCTACTATATTCTCAATTCCTCCAACTCTTGTAGAAATAATTGGCTTGCCAGCAGCTTGAGCTTCTATAAGGCTTACAGGTGTGCCCTCGTTAAAAGAAGTGAGCGCGATAATATCGGAAGCTGCTAACACGGTATCTACTTCTTTTATCCAGGATGTGAACCCTATTATTTCGTTTTTATCTGTGAAACTTCCATTTACAAACGAAACATTTAAACCGGCGCACAAAGTTTGTAGGTTTTCTTTTTCTTGACCATCTCCAACGATGAGTGCTTTGATTTTTTTATTGGTTTTTTTAGCGATTGCTGCAATTGATTCGATAAAGAGTGGGTGATTTTTAATAGGAACAAGACGGCCAATAATGGAAATTACAATTTCATCGGGCTTTATGTTGTATTTGTTTCTAAAATCGGTTCGCTTTTGGTCCATATTGGTTCGAAACTTTTTTAAGTCGAAGCCCAAAGGAACTACTCTCATTTTTTCGGGTGGACAAATTTTATGGATCCCAGATATTTCTTCTTTCTGAATTTCTGAAATGGCCACAATACATGTGCTTTTTGATGCCAAATACCGTTCTAGTATTTTGAATAGATTGGTAACGACGTTAGAAAAATAAGAATGAAAAACATGTCCGTGGAAGGTGTGAACTATTACGGGTACATTACAATTGTACGCAGCCAAGCGGCCTAGTGCACCCGATTTTGCGGCATGGGTGTGGACAATGTCAGGTTTAAAATCTTTAATTATTTTCTTGATTTTGTAATATGCTTTCAGGTCGTTAATCGGGTTGATGCTTCGCTTCATTTCTGGAATGAGTACAGGCTTAAGACCTAGGTTTTCTAAAATAAAAATAGAACTGTCTTCTGAGTCTTCTTTCTCACCTCCTATAAGCATCGTCTCGTACTCGTCCGACATATACTTAGAAAGATAAGTGACATTGAAAGTAGGGCCACCTAGATTAAACCGATTAATAATTCTTAATACGCGAGGCATAAAGATGTGTTTAGTTTGCTTGTTGTTTTGTTATTCCATCCATTTTTTCCACCAAGATTGAAATACAATGAGTCCCCATATTTGAGATTCGATTGCACCTGGATTATTGGAAAATAGTTGGGCTTTTAATTGCTGTACTTTGGTTGGGTTAAATACGTTTTGATCTTTAACGAAGGAATCTTCCAGAAGTTCGTTATTTATTTTGTCTTTTAAATCGTTTTGGAACCAATTGAGTAACGGAACCTCAAAACCCTTCTTGGGTCTGTTGTATAATTCGGATGGTAAAATAGATCTAAAAGTATCCTGCAGTAGTACCTTACGCATTTCTCTATTGATTTTGAAATCTGGAGACAGCGTGAAAATATAGTTGACCAATTCGTGATCTAAAAATGGTGTACGCACTTCTAAACTGTTTGCCATCGACATCATATCTACTTTGTGCAGCATGTCGTTTGTTAAAACTAACTGCATGTCGGTTCTAAGCACATCGTTAAAATCGCCATTGGATTTAATTGTTTCTAAGTGATTAGATTTTCGTTCTTCCCAAAGCTCTTTGTCTACAGGTTCTAAAAGCAAATCGTCGGCTGTGCTTTGGTCGTTAAAACTGGCCCATTTCCAATATCGGTCTTTCGAACTCAATTTTAAACCTTCGCTAAACCTACTTAGTTGCCTTGCTAAATTGCCAATTTTACTGCCACGACTCTGTGGTATTTTGTCCCAAATAAAACCAGATTGCTTAATAAACTGACCTCTCAAATTTAAATTTCGTGCTTCAAACTCTGCTTTGTGTTTGTTATAGCCCGAAAATAATTCGTCGGCACCATCGCCAGAAAGAGCAACCTTAGCATGTTGGCGGGTGTATTTGCTTAATAAATTTACAGCCAAAGCAGATGAATCGGCAAACGGCTCGTCGATGTAATCTAATGTTGATTGCAAACTTTCGTACAGTTCGTCGTTGGTTAAAATAAATTCGGTGTGATTTGTTTTGAACTTTTGAGCAACCAAACGAGCGTAATGCGTTTCGTCGAACATTTGATTGTCTTTAAAGCCAATGGAAAAAGTGCTGAAATTATTATCGTGCTTGGAGGCCAAGGCAGTAATTACACTAGAATCTATCCCGCCGCTCAAAAAACCACCTAATGGCACATCCGAAATCAAACGTTTTTGGACAGAATCATCCAGCAATTGCATCGTTTTTTTTTGAGCTTGTTCGTAGGAATCTGATGAATAATTTGAACTGTGATCTGATATTTTGTAGAAACTATGTTCTTCAACCTCGTCTTTTATTATGATGTAATTGCCCGGCGTGAGTTTTTTTACGCCTTTAAAAATGGAGTGCGGGGCCGGAATGTAATTCAATTGTAAATAGGTGTACAATGCCTCGTGGTCAATATCCTTTTCAATTCCATAGGCCATTAAAGCCTTCATTTCCGACGCGAAAATTAATTTGTCCTCGTCTTTAAAAATTAATAGAGGCTTAATTCCAAATCGATCTCTAGCAATAAAAGTTGATTTTTCTTTTTTATCGTAAATGGCAAAGGCGAAAAAACCATTGATTTTATCGAGCGCTTTTTCTTTGTATTTAATGTAAAGTTGAAGCAGTACTTCGGTATCTCCACTCGATTTAAAACTGATTCCATCTCGCTCTAGCTCTTGTCGGAGTTCCTTGTAGTTGTAAAATTCGCCGTTGTAAACTAGCGTGTATCTTTCTGTAGAATCTGAAAAAGGCTGTGCTGCTGCATCCGACGTATCTAATATAGAAAGGCGAGCATGGCCCAAAGATGTAAAGGCATAATTAAATGTGCCAGATGAGTCGGGCCCACGCTGATTTAAACTGCTGACAGAATCGTTGATTTTAGCATGAAATGATTCGCCAGTATCTGTAAATGATACAATACCTGTTATGCCGCACATGGTATAAAGTTACTTGTTTAACCGAAAATGAGATGGTTTATAGATGTATTACCTCGCCATATGCTGCTGCGGCTGCTTCCATAATTGCCTCGCTCATGGTTGGATGGGGGTGAACTGTTTTAATTAATTCGTGCCCTGTTGTTTCTAATTTTCTGATGGCAACAATTTCTGCAATCATTTCCGTTACGTTGCTTCCAATCATATGAGCACCTAGTAGCTCGCCATATTTAGCATCGAAAATTAATTTTACAAAACCATCTTTATGTCCCGATGCAGAGGCTTTTCCTGAAGCTGCAAATGGGAATTTTCCAATTTTTAATTCGTGTCCTTCTTTTTTAGCGGCTTCTTCTGTTAAGCCAACAGACGCAATTTCGGGCTGACAATAAGTACATCCTGGGATATTACCATAATCTAATGCCTCTGGGCTTTTACCTGCAATTTTTTCTACGCAAATAATTCCTTCTGCCGAAGCAACATGTGCTAGAGCTTGCCCGCCAACACAATCGCCAATGGCATGGATGCTTGGGATGTTGGTTTGATAATATTCATCGGTTAAAATTTTACCGCCATCTACTATTACGCCAACGTTTTCTAAGCCGATGTTTTCGATGTTTGCAGCAATTCCTACAGCCGATAAAACTAAATCTGTTTCAATAGTTTCTTCGCCTTTATCGGTTTTAACAGTTACTCTAGCTCTGTTGCCAGCTACTTCAACAGATTCTACACTGGCACCGGTCATTACTGTCATGCCCGATTTTTTGAATGATTTTTGAAGTTGACTAGAAACATCTTTGTCTTCTACCGGAACAATGTTTGGCATGTATTCTATTAAAGTAACGTCTGTTCCTAGTGTTTGATAGAAGTAAGCAAACTCAGATCCAATAGCGCCAGAGCCAATAACGACCATCGATTTAGGTTGCTTTTTTAAGGTGAGGGCTTCGCGATATCCTATTACTAATTTGCCATCTTGAGGAATATTTGGCAATTCTCGAGACCTTGCTCCCGTGGCAACAATAATGTTACTAGCAGTTACTTCAACTTTATTTCCTTTGGTTTCTACCAGCAATTGATTGTTTCCAGTGATGGTTCCTGTGCCAGTAATAACTTCGATGTCGTTTTTTTTCATTAAAAACTGAATGCCTTTACTCATTCCATCGGCCACATTTCTGCTTCTTTTTACGATGGCAGAAAAATCGGCAGATACGCCTTTGGCGTTAATTCCGTAATCCGAAGCGTGATTTAAATATTCGAAAACTTGTGCGCTTTTTAGCAGTGCTTTTGTAGGTATACAGCCCCAGTTGAGACAAATACCTCCTAGGTTTTCCTTTTCTACAATGGCGGTTTTTAAGCCTAATTGCGACGCTCGAATCGCTGCTACATATCCACCCGGGCCGCTACCTAATACTATAACATCAAAATCCATCGATATATTCTTTTTAATTTCTTTAATCAGTAACGAATTTAGGAGGAAATAGTTGAATAAAAAAGAAGCTTTTAAAGAGTTGTAAATTCAAGATAAATACTAAATTTGGATTGGTCGGAGGGTTAATTGATTACCAGTTACGACTGAATGGAATTAATAATAATTGATAAAGTATATTTAGAATGAGAACGTACGATAAGTTTTATATTAACGGACAATGGGTTACGCCCAATGGAACTGGAACGGATGAAGTGATCAATCCTGCTACTGGAGAGATTTCTGCTAGTGTACCTTTAGGTAATGAGGCTGATGTTGATGCTGCAGTTGCTGCTGCAAAGGAAGCATTTAAAACTTGGTCGGTTACTAGTGCTGCTACAAGAGAAGATTTTCTTCGAAAATTAGCGGTTGAAGCGGAAAAAAGAAATGCGGACTTAACTCAAACTGTAGTTGACGAGTTGGGCATGCCTATTCAGAATGCTGCTGCTTATCAAGTAGATCCATTAGGAATTATATGTGAGTCGTTTGCTGATAAAGCAAAGCACATGGAAGAAGAAAAGGAAGTTGGTAACTCTATAATTACTGTTGAGGCTATTGGCGTTTGTGCAATGATTAATCCTTGGAATTACCCAATTTGGCAATTAATTGGCAAGGTTGCTCCTGCAATTGCTGCTGGTTGTACTATGATTGTAAAGGCTGCAAGCCAAACACCAAGTCACTTATTTATTTTTGCCGAAATGTGTGAGGCTGTTGGTTTACCAGCAGGTGTTTTCAATATCGTTCACGGAAGTGGTAGAGTAATTGGTAATGCACTTAGCTCTCATCCAGATGTTGATTTGGTGACTTTTACTGGCTCCACAGGTGCTGGTGTGCAGGTTACCAATGCTGCTGCGCCAACAGTAAAAAGAGTTTGTTTAGAATTGGGTGGTAAGTCTCCATACATTATTACAGAAGAAGCGGACCTAGATGCTGCTATCGATTTCGGTATTAATGATATTATGGTGAATACTGGCCAAACTTGTAACGCACTTACTAGAATGGTGATTCATGAGTCTGTTTATGATAAAGCTGTTGAACTTGCTGTTGCAAAAACTGAAGCTTTAACGGTTGGCGATCCTAATGATCCAAGTATTTTTATCGGACCAATGGCTTCTGAAGGTCAAAAGGCTACTGTGTTAGAGTACATCAATAAAGGTATTGCGGAAGGTGCAAGATTGGTAACTGGTGGAACTGAAATGCCAGCTGGTATGACTACTGGTAATTATGTGGCTCCAACAATTTTTGCTGATGTTACTAATGACATGGCGATTGCGCAAGAGGAAATTTTTGGACCAGTACTTTGTATGATTAAGTATTCTGGTATTGATGAAGCGGTTGAGATTGCAAATGACACTCCATTTGGATTGGCGTCTGCGGTTTGGGCTGGCGATAAGGACAAGGCAAAAACTATTGCTAAAAGAATTAAAGCAGGTCAGTGTGCGATTAATGGCGGTGAGCCAAATCATGAAGCTCCATTTGGTGGTTACAAAGAATCAGGAAATGGTAGAGAGTTTGGTGATGCTGGTTTACACGAGTATTGCGAAATTAAAGCGATGCAGTTTTAAGCTGATATAGCTAGTAAATTTTAAGAAAAAGCTCTTTGCGTAAGCAAAGGGCTTTTTTTGTGCCCTGACCTGAAGGACAGGGCAAAAGATATTTCGTTTTTGCTTCGCAATTGGCTTTTAGAATGGAGTTATTATGGATTACATATAGTCGTTTGTTTGCATTGCGGCTTGCCCTAAACGACAGGTGTGAGGGGAAACTATAAAGTTTGAATTTCGATCGTCCGCAAATTCAAGTTTGCAACTTGGATTTACGGATAGGACTGTTGTAGTTATTGGATTTTTGTTTAAACGAAATGCCAATCTTTTGCGCTTCTTTCTGGTTTATCATTTAGGCTATTTGTTCTAATCGAAGTGCGTTTGAACTGGATAGTTCGAAGAGTTGATTGTTTATTTGTTGGTAGAAGATGATGCCTATGGCTGTTATTAGGCTCATGGTTTCGGGTATGGGGCCTTTGGTTTGGGTTGCTTTTGCTATTAGTGTGATTTTTTTGGGAGTGAGTGCGTTTAGCGGGTAGGGGGTGCTGGCAACTGCTTTGTATGATCCGTTATCGATGTAGTTTATTGGTTGGTGTTTTTTAATGGTTGTGTTGTAGGCGTAATCGCTGAGGAGGGACGCGGAGAGTATTAGTTTGAAGTGGGTAGCGCCTTTGGGTGCTGTGAGCATTTGGGCGGGGTTGAATGCAGGAATGACCCATTTTACTTTGTTTCGATTGTTGTTTATTGTTATTGGATTGTTTCATTGGATTCTCTGCTAGGGGTTATTTGCTATGCTTTGGAGGGTTGTAAATTGTAGATAGGTGTATGGAAGGACAAAAAACGAAGTTGAATAGAAAAGAAGCAGCAGGGGTTTTACAGGTGGCGAAGGAGTTGAAAGATTGTGTTTCGTTGATGAGGGATTATATGGGAGATGAAGCTGTAATGGGACTCCCTGAATTGGTTGGGAAGGTGTGTTTAGAAGATGAAGTGGTGGAGGAAAATCGATTAATAGATTTTAGACGATTTCGGCATTTGTTGGAGGGGTTCGAGTTTAACCCTAATATGTATTTTTATTGGGCTTGTAAAGCTCCTTATGTTGCGCCAACTATTAATGCTGATCGTACAAAGTGTGTATTGGGATTTCCTGCATTTGATCCGAAGGATTTTATTGTTGCCACTATGGGAACTACACATTTCTCTATTGGTTTGGTAGTATGTTTGTTGAGTGATTTTATGTATGAGGAGCGCGCCGCTATGTATTTGCCTTTTAATGGTATGGGATAGATCATTATGGGTCGGCGGAGTGTGAGCTTTTGCCGCTTGATACACCGTTGAAAAAGGATATTGTTTTAACGGCAGATTTGGAGGCTGAGAGCGGTTTTAATGGATCTGATTCGCTATTGGTTTGTTGTATTAGTATATCTTTTTTTAATATTGTTGAAGGTGTTGAGTATTTGAGGCAAGGCACTGGAGCGATGCGGATTGATGAGGTGGAATTGTTTGAGTAGAGCTTTAAAGTGCTAAGGGTTTAATGTTGTGGCTGAAATGGGGGTGCTATTGATATCGTTTTTTATGAGGTGGGGATGATAATTGTTATTTGTTGGAAGGGTGTAGTGCTGTGAGGGTGGATGAGATTGGTTGAATACTCACAAGCGGACGCTTGCGGTAGAAGGGGGTTAGTTTAGCTTTTGCTCAAATCCATAATTGGAAACAGGCGTTTCATTGTTGGGCATTTCATTTAAGGCTTTATAAAATATATATTTTTTGTTTTTATCGATGCCCGTAAAAACTTCTCCAATCCTTTCTTGCACTAAGTCGTTTTCTTCCTTTAAAGCAATTGTATCACTGAGTTCTATACTTGAAATATATTTAACCATAGGGAAGTAACCTTCTTTGGTCCCAATAGATAGAATGTCAAAAATTTGAGGTTCTGTATCTATGGATGAGAGCTTTATAGGCATGGTATACTCTTCCATAACTTTGCTTTGGACTTCTTTTCCAAATGTCATTATATCTTCCTGTTTGTAGTACTCCCAACTTTTGATGGGGTTTAAACATTGTTTCGCCAAACGCGTGCTCAGAAAAGCGTCTATGTAGTATTGGTTTTTGAATTGCTCTTTGGCGATTTTGTAATGTTCTGGAGCTGTCTTTTTATCAATTTTATATTGACCAACTTGAAAGGAGAATAACTTCCATTCCGATTTAACTTTTCCATAAAAAAGAGCGAAGAAAATATCATCGTTCTGCTCCTTAGGAATAATAATGGAAATAAAGTTTTCATCAGAAAAGGAAGAATATGAGAAGTTATAATCGTTTTCTTCTGAAATGCTCGAAAACAATGTGAAATTCATGCCTTTCTTAGAATTAGAAGTGTAATATTTATCTAGATAATCAAATGCCTTGTTCTTAACATTAGAACTCAATTGTTCTATAATTTGATCTACATCTTGTCCGCTTTTTTCTAATAGCGCACTAGACATGATTTTTTTAAACCCATCAGCATTTTTGGTGGCTATGGCTTCCATTAATTCTTTATCAATGGCTTCAATTTGATTTCTTATTTCTAGGTCAATTGCATTATTAACTCAAGTTTCGCACCTAGATCGATTTAATTAAGGTCCTGATATTCAAAGCTATTAGTTTTCACTAAAAATCCAAAATCTTCGACATTTGCTATTGTTTGGCGTGTAATATATTCAATATCAATGTATTCAATTATTTTTTCCAAAAGAGATACTATTAGATTGATAACTGCTAATATCCTGACATTTAGCTTGTTCTCGATGTAATCTTGCTTCAAATCTTTAAATAAACCTCCT
>JABSPQ010000227.1 GCA_013214205.1 Flavobacteriales bacterium | reverse complement strand
TTTATGATCCATAAATTGAGTCTAAATATTACTAAACAAGATACTCAATAAACACGTGAATGGAAAATTAGAATGTTAACATTGGATAGTTAATGCACAGTCTGACGTTTTGAATAAAGATAGTGCCTCCTGAGTTTACGAAGGGCATTAGCTTTATTTTTTGTGTGTGCCCAGCATGGGCATCTTTCCTTATAAATATAGGGATTAATCTAGAGGGTGCAAGTCCCTTGTGGGCAGGGGTAACGCCTTGAACCATTAGTAAGCTGCAAGGTTGCTAACCGTGAGGTCAGGACTGAAGGAAGCAGGACTACAAATTTCGGTACTGACTAACAGGAACCGCATAAGAGGCATGGTTGATTGGGTAAGCAAGCACATCTTTGCAAAGCCCCAAAGAATAACAAAAGGTCAATTATGTAGATGCGGCAGGGATCGAATGAAAGAAGATGCAATTACCTGGGGAGGTCTCTGTAATCACGAGTTGATATAGCAGAGAAGTCAGCAGAGGTCATAGTACTTAGTGGATACGAGCTAGAAATGCTAATACCATCATCTAGAGGACTCACGCGCTAAGGAAGGACTGAACATTGAGTAGTCGAAAATTCGATAAGGAATACTTATGTATAGCCTTATCTTAAATTATGACAAAGCTGTAAATGGTGAAAAGAGCTTTTATAGTACGCTCAGTGAACCGCTGTATACGAGACCCGTATGTACAGTGGTGTGAGAGGCGCAGTCCGTCAGTTAGTTCTGGCGGACCCGTCTACTCGATGTGTGCTGTGAGCTGTCGTGAGACATCGTAACTAAAATAAAGATGGAAGTAGGTCTTCCGATTAGGTTTTTTAGGAGAACTAATCAAACCACCTCTATGATATGCCATCGGAAACAATGGTGTGTGAAGCGATAGAAGAAAAGGCTGTATAAAAACAGTCAGGTAAGAATAAGAGAGATGAGCGAAAGCGAATTTTCCGATGAAGTGACGAAAAGACAAGTTGTTGTCAAAATCTAAGAAATATCGAGTCCTTAGAGAAGAGTATAGTGGCTACCTAATTACTGGCTATACGGCAACCGTCATAAAGGAGGCATGACTCTTATTCAGGCTTTATTTTGGAACGCAGGAAGCCTAAACGAAGTGAATAAAAAGGGAACCCCCAAGCAGGAAATACCTGTGAGGCAATTACCAATACTTTTTTAGGTGGCGGATGAATCCGTAGTAGCGTTGAAGCCTCTGTAATGAAGGTGGAGCAAAGGGGTTCAATTATGTAGTTTATAATTAAAAACAACTTAAAAAGTAAGGATGATTTTTAAGGAACAAACAAAGTCAGTACCCATAACAAGGATGATGGTTTGGGATGCGTATAAACAAGTGAAAAGGAACAAAGGAAGCGCGGGGATAGATTCACAAACGTTGGAAGAATTTGCAAAAGTTCGCTCTAAGGAGTTGTATAAAATCTGGAATCGATTGGCTTCTGGCAGCTACTTTCCCTTGAGTGTCAAACGCGTAGATATTCCGAAGGACCGTGGTAAAACACGTCCATTAGGTATTCCAACGGTTAGCGATCGTATCGCACAGCAGGTTATCAAGAAGTATATCGAGCCACGAATTGATGCTAAATTCATGGATAACTCTTATGGTTATAGACCAAACAAGAGTGCACATGATGCTATAAAAGAAGTACGTAAAAACGTACTAAAATATGGTTGGGTAATAGATTTGGATATCCAAGAATTTTTCGAGAATGTTCAACATGATCTATTACTCAAAGCACTAAAAGTTGATGTGTCGGAAACTTGGGTTGAGATGTACATCAGTAGATGGTTAGTAGCACCTATCCAGCTACAGGATGGCACATTGGTAAACCCAAAAGGGAAAGGTACTCCGCAAGGAGGAGTTATAAGTCCACTACTATCCAATTTGTACTTACATTATTGCATAGATAAGTGGCTTTCAATCCATATTCCTTCCGTTACAATGATTCGATATGCCGATGATATGGTCATTCATTGTAGTACACAACAAGAGGCAGAGCAAGTGCTTTGTCGAGTTACTGATCGTTTAGCGCAATGTGGACTGCAAGTTCATCCGCAAAAGACGAAAATTGTGTATTGCAAGAAAGCAGGAAGAAACCTCACAGGATTACCAGTACAATTTGATTTCCTTGGTTTCAGTTTCCGTCCGATAATGACCAAATTAAGAAAGGGAGTATTTTTTTTACAATATGATTGTAAGATGAGCCGAAAATCTAAGAAGCGAATTCTAAAAGGTATACGGGATTTAAACCTTCATAGAAAAACCAGGAGTAATTTACAAGATTTAGCTATAGTGCTCAATCCCAAAATACGGGGTTGGATAAATTACTATGGGAAAGTAAAACGAAACTCACTAAAACCAGTCTTTTATTACCTTCATCATCGTATCATAAAATGGATTTTGAACAAGTATAAACGCTTCAAAGGAAGCAGAGTTTTAGCTGTTAAATGGTTAAGAAACATTACTAAGCACTATCCAACTATGTTTTATCATTGGGAGTTAGGATATCAGTTAACCTAAAACCGACTGCATAATAAGAGCCGTATGAATT
>JABSPQ010000226.1 GCA_013214205.1 Flavobacteriales bacterium | reverse complement strand
AATAGCAAATATAGTAGCCAGTATAAATAATGCAGGGAATCTGTGCATGACTTTTACCACAGGAACCGAATTTGTAGATTCAGTTCTGGTAATTGCTACAGAATTTGGTACCGATGATTTGTATACCGATTCGGCTTGGCAAATAATTCGGTATTCATCAGACAATGCACCAGTCCTTTCTGGAATTGTAGCACAAACAATTGCCCAAAATGAAAGTTTTGTCGCTTTTGATTTAGATGATTTCCTTACTGAGTATGACAACGACACTGTTTTGTTTTCTGTTTCCGATACCAATAATTTAACGATTGCTATAGACAGTAATAATGTGGTGAGCATTAGTGTACAAGATCCAAACTGGTACGGTAGTGACACAATTAGATTTACTGTGGTAGATTCTACAGTTAATCAATTTACAGACTACATCGACGTAATCTATAAAGTAGTGCCAGCAATTAACGTCTCAGGAATTGAAGATCAGCAAATTAATTTTGGTGAATCTTTCACTACAATTGATTTGTTAAATCACATAGATTATCCTTACCTAGATTCAATAGCGTGGGAGGTAACCTCCAACGAACTCATAGGGATTGTAAATTACCATCAATTCGACGTGTACTTTTCTACGGTGGATTGGAAAGGGATAGATACCTTATATGTTAAAGCGTTCAATATAAATGACAATTCGATATTTGATATTGATACTGTAATTTTTGCAGTAATCGTAGATATGAACGAAGCCCCAACTGCAATTACGTTGAGCAACGATTCTATTTTAGAAAACCTGTCTGTAGGAACTACAATTGGCTTGCTAGCTACCACTGATGCGGATAGCGCAGATACCCATACTTACGAAATTGTGGAAAGTCCATTTACAGACTATGAGGATTTTGGAATCGTGAATAACGAATTAAAATCATATGCTGTATTCGATTTTGAAGAGCAAAATATTTATCTAATTGATATTAAATCAACAGATGAGGCGGGCCTAGAAATCATCGAATCGTTTGTAATTTACATTGGTAACGATCCTGAAATTGGCATTGCCGAAAACTCATCAGAAGCTACAATTAGCACCTATCCAAACCCTGCAACAGATTACATTACTATTGCTATAGAACAACGACAAGCAACAGTTATTATCTATAACCTTGCTGGAAAAGCGGTAATTACTGCGAGGATAAATAACTATGAAGCACAAATTGATTTGAGAAAACTAGCTGCAGGAACCTACACTGTGGTAGTTGATCAAAAAACAGTGACAAAGATTGTTGTAAACAGATAGCATTAAACAATTCATGAGTTTTCTGAAAAGGCAATCGACTAAATTTGCCATAATATTCCTATTAAGTGCTTTGCTCTACAATCAAAATTGTACCGCGCAATCACCATGCGACACAGAATCTAGTGTAACCGCTGAGGCATGTGGAAGCATGATAAGTCCGTCGGGAAGCCTTTGGGATAGCACAGGCCAGTATATGGATACCATCCCAAATTTTGCAGGCTGCGATTCTGTAATAACTTATAATTTAACCATCTTAGAATTGCCCGATATTGATGCAGGTGTGAGCCGAACAATATGCGAGGGGATGTCTGTTGCATTAACAGGGTGGGGTGGTTTCCCATACGTATGGGACAATGATGTAATAAACGGGCAAGTGGTTATGCCATCTTCCACCATAACCTATCATGTGACTGGTTCCGACCTAAATGGCTGTTCGAACACAGACAGTATTATCATTACAGTTTTAGGAGCACATTATAGCCACGACACAATTGTTGGCGTGAATGGCGAGGAGTTTATAATCAATGGAGAAAATCGGTCTTTGTCTGGCATCTACACCGATAAATACATCAATCAAGTGGGATGCGACAGCACAATTGTTACCACGTTAATTAACAACAGGTATCCTATTATTAGCAATGATATCGGGTTATTTGTGGATACAATTGCATATTCTATTACCTCAGGAATTTCGTTGTCGGTTTGTTTGTTTGCTGAAGATCCAGATGGAGATGAACTAGCTACCTTAAATTTTACAACTCCATTTTTAGAAGGTGAAATATCTGATCTTGACGAACTCTGTTTTACTTACGATTCAGATTTAACATTTGAAGGAACCGACTTTTGTGAAATTTCTATCTGCGACGAAAACGGTGGCTGCGATACAGTGGTAGTCGTAATTGAATCAATCCGTTTCGATTACACTATAGAGATCCCAGAAGGCTTTTCGCCAAACGGAGACAATGTAAACGACCTATTTGAAATTGTCGATTTGGAAGGATATCCTGAAAATTCATTAGAAGTTTATAATCGTTGGGGAAGCGTTGTTTTTAGTGCGGCTCCTTATGAAAACGATTGGGCTGGAAGCAACCGTAATAACGGTAATGATCTGCCTGAAGGATCCTATATCTACATATTTAGAGCGTCATCTAACCACGATCCTGTTAATGGGTTTGTAAATATCAAACGTTAATGACAATGGAAACCAAACGAATATTTCGAACCATAGTCATTGCAATATTATCGCTTGTCCCGTTAATTGGTGCTGCTCAGCAAGAAGCATTATTTACGCATTCGTCATTTAACACCTTAGAAATCAATCCTGCTTATGCAGGCAGTAGAGAAGCCTTATCTGTTTCCGCGCTTCATCGCTCTCAATGGGTAAGTTTTGAAGGTGCGCCTATAACGCAAAACATAACTGTACACAGTCCATTTATTAATGAAAATTTTGGTGCGGGAATATCAGTACTAAACGATGCATTTGGACCTGTGAGAAGAACAGCTTTCTTTGCTGATTTTGCATATCGATTTAACGTAGCAAAAGATGCGAAATTGGCATTTGGTCTAAAAGCCGGATTGAATTTGTTGACTGCAAATTATGCCGATTTAAAGCTGACAGACGATGCCGTAGATCTCGTATACCAAAGTAATATTGAAAATAAGGCGGTACCTAATTTGGGAGCAGGAGTTTATTATTACACCCCAGATTTTTATGCTGGTTTTTCTATTCCAAGAATGTTGTCAGGAGATAAAACGTTCAACAATTCTGGCAATAAAGTAGGAAGCGAATCCAAACATTACATTTTTATATCTGGAGCAATTATCAAAATGAACAGACTCTTTGATTTTAAGCCGGGCACAATTGTGAGAGTGACCAAAGGGGCTCCTGTAGTGGTTGACCTAACGGCAGTTTTTGAATACGACGAGTTGTTGTGGGCAGGGTTGATGTACAGAACACACGATGCATTGGGCTTTCTTGGAGGCGTAAACATCACCGATCAATTTAAGTTTGGGTATGCATATGATTGGTCGTTTGGATTTAGAACAGGTACCTACAACAAAGGCAGCCATGAGGTTTTATTGAAGTACGATCTGATTTTCGAAAACAATAAAAAAGTGTCATCTTCCCGAAATTTCTGATAGAATGAAAAAATACATCATACTTTTTCTAGCTGTTTTTTTAACATTAAACCTTTCTGCACAAGACAAAAAAATCCAGAAAGGAAATGAGTATTACAATGGTTTACAATACAGTGAAGCCATTGAGATCTATGAAACACTAGACAGTTTGCCTGAGGCAACCATAAGAAACTTGGCCGATTGTTATTCGCAGCTAGGCAATAGATCCAAAGCAGTGCATTACTATGCTATGCTCAATAAAGTTAACACAAAAGAATCGGAGGATTTATACAAATACGCCATGGCTTTAAAAGCCGTTGAGCAATATGAAGACTCTGAGCAATGGTTAGCACGCTATAGAGATGCAGTAGGAGATAGTATTGCTAACGAACGAGGCAACACAGGTAGTATTAGGCAGCTGGTGGTAGACATGGAGAGATACAAAATCAGATTGTTAGAAATGAATTCTAAAGAGCAAGATTTCGGCACTTCTTATTACAAAGATCAAGTTGTTTTTACCTCTTCTAAAAAAGCACCAAGTATGGTAAAACGATCTTCTAATAGCGGACTGTCATTCACTTCAATTCAAGTGGCTAATAAGCAAGAAGACGGGGAGCTAACCGACATTAAAGAGTTTTCTAAAAAACTCGGAGGCAAATACAACCAAGGGCCAGTTACCTTTTCTAAAGATGGAACCTACATGGTGTTTGCGAGTAACGATCTTACAGGATCTGATAATGAAGAGGACGGGAATAAGATTCAACTTTATTTTTGCGATAAAACCGAAAAGGAGTGGAGTGAGCCGCAGGCCTTTCATTTTAACAGTAGTCAATATTCAGTAGGGCATCCATCCTTAACCGGTGATGGTAAAACATTGTATTTTGTATCCAACATGACAGGCGGATTAGGAGGCACCGATCTTTATAAAGTATCCAAACAAGCGGACGGTAAATGGGGGAAACCAGAGAATCTTGGGGCGCCAATTAATACAAAAAGAAACGAAGTATTTCCGTTTATTCATTCATCAGGTATGCTGCTTTTCTCCTCCAATGGTCATCAGGGATTAGGAGGATTAGATCTGTTTTATACCGAAACGGATGAGCTTAAATCCAAGGAGATAATCAATATGGGTAACCCGGTAAATGGCCCTGAAGACGACTTTGCCATTCTATTAAATAACGCTTTAACCAAAGGATATTTTTCATCTAATAGAGCAACAGGAGAGGGAAGTGACGACATTTATGCAATTGATATCATAAAAGACCTACGCAGCAAAACCATCACAGGAACAGTTACCAACCTTGGCAATGAGCCATTGGATAAAGTAAAAATAATGTTGATGGATAATGCTCAATTTAAAATAGATAGTGCTTTTACCAACGCTAATGGCGAGTTTTATTTTCTGGTAAGTGCCAAGGAAAAGGAATATGTTGTTACGGCTTCCTTAAACGAAGAGCTAAAGAATTCTATTGGTATTAAAACGACAATTAATCAAAACACAGTTGAAGCAAATCTGAAGTTAATTGAAAAAGAAGATATAACAGAGGTGATTGCAGAAGTGGTTGAAAAAACAAATGATCGAGCAGATGCAGAAGCAAAATCAGAAGAAATAGCAGATGCAAAAGCAGAAGCAATAGCAGATGCAGAAGCAAAAGCAATAGCAGATGCAAAAGTAAAAGCAATAGCAGATGCAGATGGAGAAGCGGAAGTTGGAAAAACCATTATCAAATACTTATTTGAAGTAAATAAGGATGAGATTACACAAATTATTGAGAAAGATCTTGATGCAATGGTTGCCCTCTTAAAAGCTAATCCAAATTACAAAATGAAGGTAGTATCTCATGCAGATTGTCGAGGTGCTGCAAGTTATAATTTAGAACTTACAGAACGTAGACTTAAATCGGTATTAGACTATTTAAGTGCACGCAAAATTTCATCAGATAGAATAATTGGTGAGGCCGTTGGCGAAACCCATCCCCTTATTAATTGTCATTGCGAAAGTGGCACCTCAGTCAGTTCTTGTTCTGATGAAGAGCACAATAAGAATAGAAGAATGGAATTCCTTATCGTTGAGTGATACACGATTTGGACTTGCTACATTTGAGTGGAGGGTTAGTTAAGAGAATGTCACCATTATTAACTTTACAAAATGGAAAAACGAAGAACATTTGATTCTGCTTTCAAAGAGAAGGCAGTAGCACTAGCAGAAGCAAGAGATAATGTGCCTGCAATAGCAATAGAATTAGGGATAGAGGTAAATATGCTTTATCGTTGGAGAAAAGAGTTATCGCAGTACGAACACAATAGCTTTCCAGGACGAGGCAAGCCCAAAATGACAGATAGAGAAAGAGAACTGGCAGTTT
>JABSPQ010000225.1 GCA_013214205.1 Flavobacteriales bacterium | reverse complement strand
CGGAACATACAATGTAACGATAACAGATGGTAACGGCTGTGAAACACTAAACAGCATCGTTATTGTAGAGCCAACAGAGCTAACCATTTCGGCTCAAACAGATCAACATGCTTCATGTTTGCTTACTTGTTTGGATGGAGAGGTGTCCTCAACCACAGTAGGAGGATCGCCACCATACATTTACAATTGGGAAAACGCCGATAGTGCGTATGTTTATTCTACTACAGATGGTATTCTAGCATTGGATAGCGGGAATTATTGCGTAACAGTAACAGATGATAGTTTATGTGTAGCAACAAGCTGTACAGTAGTTAACGGTGCACCTGGCATGATTTGGACAGGAGTGGCTGTAGATGTTATGTGTTATGATGGCACTGATGGATCAGTTAGTATAGAAAATATTGATCCGGGTAATGGCTCACCTTATTTATTCAATTGGACAGGCCCAGATGGCTATGCTTCTTCCGATGAAGATTTAACAGGTTTAGCGGCAGGTACGTATAATGTAACGGTTTTTGATAGTTGGTTGGTAACCGCAACATACCAGTTTGTTGTAGAGCAGCCAACAGTACTTCAGCTTTCTTGCTCAGGAAACGATCCTTTATGTTTCGAAGGAACCGATGGTGATGTAGCAACTGTAGCGTCAGGAGGAACAAGTCCTTATAGCTATTTGTGGAACAATGCAAACGTAGACACCACCGCAACTGTAGATACACTAGGTGCTGGAATTTACGAGGTGATATTAACAGACGATCATGATTGTATAATAACATGTAGTGTAGAGTTGATTGATCCTGATGAACTAACAGTAGTTATTGTTGATCCCGAAAATGCTGATTGCATAGTGGATAACGGTTCACTAACAGCAGTTCCTAATGGTGGAACTGGTGGTTACAGATACTTATGGGAACCAACAGACTTAACGATTATAAAGCCAATTACATTGGCGTCAGGAACGCACACAGTAGTGGTAACCGACGACAACGGTTGTACTGCATCAAACAACGAAACACTGTTTCCTCCTGGTGGCCTTAACCCTAAATTTACTTTGGTAGCAAACGTTAGTTGTAATGGTGGTAGCGATGGAGCAGCAACGGTAAATATTACTGGCGGAGCAGCACTTTATAGCTATACATGGTCAACAGGTGGTGGTGATAGTGGCGTAGGAGTTGGAGATGTTTCAACCGACAACCTTTCTGCTGGCCCAATCACTATAACTGTTATAGACGCTGATTTATGCTCATTCACAATAGATACCGTAATTACTCAGCCCGACTTATTAGTAACAACTGCAACAGCAGATTCGTTGCTTTGTATTGGAGACTCTATTGCAACTATTAGAACGGCTACAATTGGCGGAACAGAACCGTATAGCTTTGTTTGGAACAACCCAACCGCAAGTACAGATACGTTTGCTTTAAACGTGCCAGGTGGAACTTATACAGTAACTGTTACGGATGATAATGATTGTATTGCAACTAGTTCTACTTATATAGATCCATTAACGAGAGTTGTAGCTGCCTTAAGCCATGATACAGTTACTTGCTACGAAGCGTGGGATGGAGTGCTTTACTCAAGCGCTACAGGTGGAGCAGGAAATTATACATACCAGTGGTTTTTACCAAATCCAGATTCTGCAATAACTCCAAATGTATTTGAAGATATATCTGGTAACAACGATACCGCTTATTGGGTAATTGCAGTTGATAGCAACATGTGTGTGTCCGATACTGTTTTTGAGTTTGTTTCTCGTCCCGATTCTATTCGTGCACACATCAGAATAGATGGCAAATCGACAGGAGGCACACCCTTTGATGTTACGTTTATAGATTCAAGTTATGGTAACTATTACAACACATGGACATGGTTAATTGATGATGAAATAATGGAGGTTAATGTAGATACCGTTTCAACCACATTAACAACCTTTACTACGATTTCATTCGAAATAATATTGCAGATTTCAAGAGATGGTTATTGCCCCGAAGTTGATACTGCATATGTAGTTGTGGAAGCAGGCTCCTTTTTGTCGATACCAGATGTATTTACACCAAATGGAGAT
>JABSPQ010000224.1 GCA_013214205.1 Flavobacteriales bacterium | reverse complement strand
CATTATTGATCTTTTGGATCGCAAGGTAATTGGTTGGTCGATGAGTCATGATATGACGGCGGAGAACACTGTGATAAGAGCTTGGCAGATGGCAGTATTAAATAGGCCTATCAGTGAGAAGCTAATCTTTCACTCAGATCGTGGAGTACAATATGCTTGTACAAGATTTACAGCTATTCTTGTCTCATTCTCAGGTAGAGTAACCCAAAGCATGAGTCGTAAAGGAAATTGCTGGGACAACGCTGTGGCTGAAAGCTTCTTCAAGACATTAAAAACAGAATGCGTTTACAAAGAACGTTACATTTCTAAAAGCGAAGCAGAAATGTCAATTTTCGACTGGCTGGAAACGTGATATAACAGAAAAAGAAGGCACTCACACTTGGGCAATAAATCAATAGAACAATTTAATCTCAATAATCATCAATTTAATCAGGCGGCATAGCTTAACTTAAACTCCATTATTTTGTTGCAATTCCACAATTAAGATCTAGTTGCATGTGGGGAATTAGTTAATAAAGAATTCGCATAAACTTACGAATCTCAACCCACAACAAGAAAACAACTATTGTTAACCAATAACTTTATTCAAATGCTTTTTTACAACCTTAGTAAGCACATCCCTTCTAATTGGTTTTTCAAGAGAATCATCAAACCCTAACTCCAACGCTTTTTGCTTATCCTCTTCCATCGTATATGCAGATTGAGCAATAATTGGAATAATTGCGTTGGTTTTACGAATTACTTCGACGGCTTCAAAACCATCCATAACCGGCATACCAATGTTCATTAAAATTAAATCTACATTGCCATCTTCCTCCAAAAGCTCTACAGCACGTTGTCCGTTTTCTGCATGAATAATTCTGTAGCCACCCTCGTTTAACAAAGCCTGCAAATAGATAAAGTTAAAATGCTCATCTTCTGCAATTAATATTGCTATGTTTTTATTTTCGTCAAAATCCTCATCAAACTCGCCATTGTAATCCATTTGGCGATTAGAAGCAACATAAGGACTGGTAAAGAAGAAAGCTGCTCCTGCATTTTTTTCAGATTCAACCCAGATTTCACCACCCATTAATTGGGTTAATTCTTTGGCTATCGACAATCCAAGTCCGTTGCCAGCAACCGACCGATATTGACCTTTAACTTGCCTGGATCTTTCGAAAATAGTTTCTTAAACATCTAGATCTAATCCGATTCCAGTGTCTTTCACAAAAAATTTCAAGAAACTATCCTCTTCCGTATATCCGAATTCTACCCTGCCATTTTGGGTGAATTTTAAAGCATTTTCTATTAAGTTCGATAGGATTTGAGCCAACCTCGTGGAATCCAAAATCAAATTACTGTTCTCATTGGCAAATGCCTTAATCGAAATTAACTCAATTAGACTCTCATCTATTTGAACTGCAAACTGTCCGTGTAAGCCATCAATAATCTGATTTAAATTACACAACTCATTGTCTATTGATAACTGCTTCGACTCAATCTTAGAAATATCCAATACGTCGGTTATGATTCGCAGGAGTCGTTTTGCGCCAGACTCTATAAATCCTAAATACTCCTTTCTTTCGGTGTCGGCGAGATTTTCGTCTCTTTTTAAAATATTAACAAATCCTAAAATTCCATTAAGTGGAGTTCTTGTTTCGTGCGACATATTGGCTACGAAAGTCGACTTAAGCCTATTAGATTCTTTCGCCTTTATTTTAGAATCTACCAAATCGGAATTTGAAATTCGGAGCAATTCATTTAGGATCTCATACTTATCCTTCTATTTTAAATTTTCTTCAAGAGCCACTTTTCCCTCTGTTATTTCAATGGAAACAACCATAATGTAATCTAATGTACCGTCATCATTATTAATGGGTACAAGCGTTGAATGAAACCATAGCTTATTCCCTTCGGTATCTACAACATAAGTCTCTTGTTCAATAACATCTCCTGTTTTTCTAACTTTCTCACGGTTCCTATTCATTGGAACCGTGAACGACTCGGGGTAAAAATCGAAAAGGTAAGGCTTCCCGTAATAATCTTCTACGTTATCAATTTTAAGTGCTTTCCAACCAGCCTCACTCATAAACTGAAGATTGAAATCGGTATCAACAATCTTTGTGCAAACAGGTGAATTATTTAACCAGGCTCGGCTCTGCTTTTCGATTTCTTTTAACTTATGAGCTACAATTAAGTGCTCGGCTTTTTCTTTCCAAAAATCGTTGTCGTTAGTTTTTACCAACTCAGATTCCAAATTGCTTATCCTCTCTTCTAGCTCTTGGTAACTGGGCTTTATCGACATAAATATTTAGAATAACTTGAATTCCAAATCTACTAATTCACCCTCGCAATTACATCGGTATTAAGCTTATTCAAGGCTGCGTATACCTATTAGACGACACTACGTAGATACAGAACAAAAAAGATGCTCTGTTTCGAATTGAGATAATAATGCGATTCTAATCTGTTAGAGTTCTTCCAAATGATCTAACATAAAACTCTTTCTGTCGCGAGCAAAAGCCCTCATCTCTTCGTTCTTCTCCATCCAACTATCCATGCTTTCAGGATAGTGCCAACGATGAATATGCTCCTGCATATCGTAAGCATATAGTTTTTCGAATTCATTTATCATTTTTATCACCTCCTCTTCAGCAAGCAATGTATTCATCGCCTCTCTATAGCGAAATAAAAACTCCTCTTTAAACTTTTTATTCTTCATCAAATTCCCAAACACCAAAGCGCCCTTGTTAATTTTGTCTTTTTCATAAAGTGCGGTTGCGTCTGCAATTCGATTGCGGTGAACTCCGAAAAAAGTTGCATCTAAGTCGTAAAACAAATACCTCCATTTACTCCCTTTTTTATTGCTCTTCCAGAGCACATGATTATTACCAGGCCAATCTCCATTATTAAAATAAGTTTGCAGAATAAAATAGTCGATTAAGCTCGTCCGATCAAAATGGTCCATTACAGTTTGTAATATTGAATCTACAGACAAATCATTTTTCTGAATAAATTCGCACAATTCGATATAATCTTTATTCGATCCCGATTTAGCACGATAATTACATATAACGATATCAATACTATCCGGATTCAATTGATAATGCTCCGCTAAATATTGCTTATCCATCTTCTCCCTCAAGTTTTCAATTCCCCAGTATTCTCCATTAACATATAGAATTACTGGTGCGGAATTGGCAACATCAACATCAAACGATTTTGCAATTTCTGTTACAATTGCATCGGCATTTATGTGGCGTCCCCAGCTAGAGAAAAACGTTCTCAATACAACTCGTTTCTGTTTTGTGATAGTATCGTCGGCAAAAAAGGATTGGCTGTAATATTCATTCCCATATTTTTTCCGTTCGTATAACCTTATCGATTTCTGCGGCGCCATTGGCGATTTCAAACCATGAATTCTTAAATCTACCTTATCAGCAAATTGTCGTTCGCCCTGCTTAGAAAAGAATTCGATATAGCATGGAATCTCCCAATCCATAAAAAAGTTCCCCGTCCATTTGGTACTGGTACTATCATAATTTACACCTGGCATAAACATGCCTTTTTTGTGCGACCACAGTTTTTTATGATCTGCGGTTAATGAAATAATCGGAAATGAATGATGAGATTTCGGCTGAACAAAGTAGCTATACACTTTGGTTTTAGAAACAGAGGAATCGCTAATAAAGGCTTTAATTTTTAAAGAATTTCCAACCCTACAACTATCAGCTTCATGCCAATCAAAATGACCAGCATCTTTTAATTTAGAAGTTGGGATGCGATAAAATTCGTGCTGAGCCAAACCTTGTTCCGAAATATGAAGCGGTTTTATGTACTTAAATGTATAGTCTTTTCCAGGCTTTGGTTTACGTCCGTTAAGCGTGTAGTACAAATCCACAGCAGAATCAGATTTAAAAGTTAGATCGAATGCCTTTAAATAAACCCCGGGTTGATGCGAAACCTGATAATGATCTGTTATAATTGAATTCACTCCTTGAACTCCAATAAATTCAAAAGGAGGCTCCACCTTAGGCTGCGACGAAAAAAACTTACAGGAATTATTTAAACACAACACCAAGGTTAGCGCCATCAATCCTATAACGTACTTTCTAAAAGTATAGATCAATTAATTGTTTAAACTAAAATGGATGATTATTTTTTTGTGAATTTAAGACCCTTAAAATACCAGCTTCGCAAAAGCTAATAATAAAATTTTCAGTCTCTCTAAATTGTTTCCTTGTATTTGCGATTGTTACTTTCTGTTTGGTTGCTTCTGTTAACATGTTTGTTTGTGTTTTATTGATATTGTAAAAGCCATTTGATGGCTTCTGGTTCTTTTGTAAAAATTTTTATTTCATGATCAGGTTTGTAAACATATTTTTGAAAGTTGGCCATTACGCGTATTAAGGTAGATTTTACCACTACGGCTTCAGCTTTTTTAACTTTTGCTCTGTTGTAATTAGAAAATTCCATTCTTGCCTTTGTTGAAGATGAAACCCCAATATTGGTTACTATTAAGAATAAACCATCGTTGTTTTCAACCCAATTTGAATAGATAGCAAAGTTCTCATTTAAATCATCGAGATCTATATGACTATGTGCTTTAACTTCAATTCTAATAATACCTCCTTCGATTTGAGTAAAGATACATTTGGCTGTTTCTATGTGCTTTCCAGCAAGCGGCTCTATGCTAACGTTCATATGTTTTAGGCCGATTTCCGGTGATTTAAGAGCCAAGTCATTGCTTCGTCTTCAGATGAAAACATTTCTGCAGGATGTTGTGGTTTGTGAAATGTCATAAATAATTGAGCCATTATTCTAGTAACCATGGAAGGAATAACTGCGGCCTCAGCAATTTTAATTTGATCTCGATCAAAGTTAGCTAATTCAGCCCTAGCATCTTCAGATGCAGTTACATTTTCTCCGAATATTACTAGGAATAGCGCTGGTTTGTGGTCTAAAAACTTAGAATAGATTTTGTAATTCTCCTCAATATCGGCTTTTTTAACAACCGTATTGGCTTTTACATCAATCCTTATTAAATCGTCTTCAACAAGGGCAATGTTGAATTTTACGGTTTCGATAGATTTTATGTTGGTTGTTTTAACCATAGGGTAAAAATACACAAGATCAAGTACTTATATATATATGTATGGTGCTTTAAATAGATTAACTTATTAACTAGTTATCAATATGTTTCAATGCTAATTGATCAGGAATACAAGAAGTTAGCATATTTGATTGCCTCGATTTTATTTTTAATCTCCCAAATTAAATATTGAAATGATTCAATAGCAATAGTTTCAGGTAATTACTTGTGCAGGTGCTGATTTATACTGATTAATTGGGGTTAGTAATCCCACAAGTCATCTTCGATTAAATTAATATGTTGCTTCATTTTGTCACTTTCAAAAGATGCGTCTAATCCCAATGCATATGAGTTTATTTCACCATCAATCACATTACTTACTTTGTATATATAACTCGAAAACATTCGTTTTTCAAATACTTCGTTAAATGTTGGAATGGTATTATTTGGAAAACTTTCAAATGCATACCTTTTGATGATGCTGTTTCTGATGTGAGGAAAGTAAACCCAAAATAATCTTTGATCGCCTTTTATGTTGCCTTCGTCATCTTTTAGTTCCACTACTGGGCAAATTCCAAGGATCCTAACATTCATTTCTCCTCTTTTTCCATCGAAGTACCAGTCTTCTTTGATTAGATATTTTACAACGGATGTCATAGTAAGTTGCTGAACAATTTTATGATTAAATTGAACATCGCTTATTTCAGTGCTGAAATCTTCTCCTTTAATGGGGTGGTATGCTTTGAATTCTCTTCTGTCGATACCTTGAATTAGGAGTGTTAGAAAGTTTGCCTGACAGCTAATGAGGGTAGTTGAATATCTAAGATGTTTGTTTTTAACTTCTTTCAAATCGATTACACGCCAAATTCTTTTTAGCCATAAAATGTCGCGATGGTGAATGATAGGTAGTGGATTGGCTGTGCTGTCGTTCATTGCAAAGCCGTTGCATTGAGGATCGAGAACACCGCCGCCTTGAGAAAAGGCGAAAAAAGGCATGAGTGAGCAAGCGAAAATCAAGAAGATTTTAAGTGCTTTAGCAGGCATTCTATTCTAACGTGATTAAGTCTGATGTATTATTTTGTAAATCTAGAATTTTCTTTGGCTAATTTTGCGCCGATATGAAGTGGGTAGATTTAGATAAGAAAATATGGCAATGGGCTACGCTCATTTTCCTTTCTTTAATGTGGGGGAGCTCGTTTATGTTTATGAAACGAGGATTGGAGGTTTATTCTCATGATGTTGTTTCTGCATTGCGAATTTCGATTTCTTTTTGGGTGCTAATTCCCTTCGGAATTAAGTACGTACGAAGGTTAGAAAAAAAATATTGGAAGCTTATCATTATCAGTGGGGTAGTGGGAAGCGGGATTCCGTTTTTCTTGTTTGCTAAAGGTCAAACCGAAATCCCTAGTTCACTTTCAGGTATGCTGAATTCATTGGTGCCATTTTTTACTTTGATTATGGGTGTTTTTATGTTCCAGCTAAAGGTGAAGAAGAAACAGGTAATTGGGGTATTATTAGGTTTAATAGGTGCAGTTGGGTTGGTGTCATCCAATGGGTTAGATTGGTCTGATAGTAAAATCAGTTATGCCATTTTCCCCATACTTGCCACCATGTGTTATGCCTTTAATGTAAATCTTACCAAGTATAAATTACAGGAGGTGTCTTCAATGATACTTACAACGTTAGGGTTATGTGTTATCGGGCCGTTTACCACGGTTTATTTATTTACAACAGATTTTATAGAGGTAACAATCAATCATCCAGATTCAACTAGTGCAATTGTTTACACGGTTTTTCTGGCAGTTTTAGGAACTGTAATTGCAGTGATTGCTTTTTATGCCTTAATTAAAAAGACGAGTGTGCTGTTTGCAACAAGTGTTACTTATATGATTCCGTTAGTTGCTATTGGCTGGGGCGTTTTGGAAAACGAACCAATCAATATGACTCAGGTTATTAGTATGCTTGTAGTGCTTTCGGGTGTTGCAATTTTAAGTACATCGCCTAAGGCTGTGGGAGCGTAGATAGGCTTTTAAAAGGCTTGTTCTCGATACAGTTTTTTTCGAAAACCACTCGAACTGACACCTTTTTAATTCATCGTTTGTCAGCAGAAATTTTTTAAAAAATATTTCTCAATCTAACAGCTTGTAAACTTGGTATGCTCTATATAGGTTGAACGGTTTTGCCATTGTCTGTTCGAGTGATTCCGTTCTTACGGAATCGTATCGAGAACACAATGGTGACGATCTAAAAAGCCTGAGACCCTTATTTTTTCTTATCAATAAATGGAACTCCATTTTTAATCCAATCCGCTGCAGGTTCTCCTTTTAAATAATGATTAAAGAAGTCGAACGTGCGTTGGTGCAAATCATATCGATTTTTCTGCTGATAGATTCCATGAGGCTCTTTGGCGTACGAAAGTAAGATTACGTTTTTACCATTAAATCGAAGTGCATTATAAAATTCAACCGCTTCAATCCAGGCAACCAATTCGTCTGATTCTCCTTGGAGCAAAAGCAAAGCGCATTCCATGTCTTTTACATAAGTGGATGGAGACTGACTTTTGAAAAGTTCAAAATCGTCATGTGGATTACTTCCCATTCGTTGTTGCCCATGAATGTTGTAGCGATGCGCATTTACTCCAGCTCCCAAGCGTCTATCTGGCGAATATCCCCATAGGTGATTAAAATCACTCAACAAATCGGATACACCAGCACCTGCAAAAACGGCTGCAAACATCTTAGATCTCACAGCTACATAATTAGAACCATAACCACTAAAGCTAAAACCGCCAAGTCCAACTTTCTTTGGATCTGCGTATCCCATTTCTATTACCTTTTTGGTTGCTGCCTCTAAGCATTCTAAAAAGTCATCTCCCGTTGACCCTACATTATAATGAATGTCGGGCTCCATAATAAGATAGCCTTCACTAAGCATTTGAGGGTGAAACTGTCCTGAATATCTAGCATATACGGGGTTAACATACTTGTGCAGGTTTTGAGATTTCTTCTCGTAGAAGTTAACCATCATAGGCAGTTTTTCGCCTTCTTTATAAGTGTCAGGAATGGCTAATGTGCCTTGTAATTTTACACCCTTAGAATTGGTGTAATCAAAAAGAATTCTTTTTCCCCAGAGGTATTCGCTATGCTGAGGGTTGGAGTTACTCACTTTTTTAGGTGATTTAAAAGTACCATTGGAGACGTGCATGTTCGGCGAGTTGCTAAAAGTTTGCATGCTATAATAATACTTATCGGCTTTTTTTGCCTTATAAAAATTACCGATGTGCTGATCTACAAAAATTAATTCCTCAGGTTCTGTTGTCCCAATTTCTCCAAGAGTAAGTTTGTAATAACCCGACTTTTTTGTCCATTGTCCGTATGCAGATAATAGGACAGGTTTAGCCAGATCGATATAATCTTCTTCTGAGTCTAAGTCTTTAATTCTTAATCTAATTTCTCCTGATGTTCCAATTCCAGCAGTTAAATTTTTAGCCGCACTGGCATCTAAAGGCTGATAATATAAATCATATCTGGTATTGAGAATAACCGCCTTACCGTCTTTTGTCCAACCGCTAAATCCGTAAGATGGCCTTTCTCCAAAGTAGTCCCATTCTTGATTTACAAAACTAACAGGTGCGCTTTTAGTAAGGTTTGTCTTTGTTCCTGTTTCCAAATTGTAATCCCAAATGTGAGCTTCTTTCCAATATAAAAAGTGTTTGCCATCTGGCGATAATTCAAACCATCGTTTTAATGCCTCCTCAATTAAAAAACATTCTCCAGTTGAAATATGAACACGGTAGATATCCGCTTTTTCTACATCCCAATCAGATACATATTTGTGTTCGTTTCTTCCTATTCCCCAAACACCATTTTCGCTGATTTCTATTTCTTCCATACTTTCGTTGGTGAGCTGAACATACTTTGATGTAGCTACATCGTACAGACATTTGAATGTTCTCTTCTTGTCTGCTTTTCCTTGTCTTCGTTGCAGGCTTTGAATTCTATCATCGTCCCAGTGCCAAATGTCTAAGTCGGCAATCGGGTCTTTTTTTCCTTTTTTACCTTCTTTGGAGTCTTCTTTCTTTTCTGCTTCTTTCTTTTTCTCCTTGATTCCAAAAAACAATTTGTCCCCTTGTTTGTTCCATTTTAACGTGGAAAAATTGCTGATTTGGAATCCTTCAGCAAGTGTAGATAAGTCTGAATTCGCTACGATTTTTACAGTAGGTTGGTTGGTGTTCGCTTTAGAAACAATAACTAGTTTAGATGATTCTACTTTGCCTTTTTTGTTTTTTATGGATTTATAAGCAACAAGTGAATTCCCGTTTTCTGACCAATTAATTCCGCTGTAATTCAACGTGTCTTGTTCAACAGGAAGTCTAGCACCCGTTTTAAGGTCCATTACATAAATTCCGTTTCCTGTTCTGTCTTCGGCATCTCTGATATACGCCATGTGTGTGCCAGGCTTGTTGAGCTTGTGCTGAGATACACTTCCAACAAAGTGATCATAGTCTTTAACGAGGTCTCTAATGATTATGTCATTTCCATTGTATTTTCTTTCATCCTCCGATTCTTTTTTCTTTATGATTAAAGCCGAAGAGCCTTTGTTAAAATTTATATTGTAAGCGTTTTTCCATGTTGTTTTTTCTCCAGTGGCCAAGTTGAGTAGCTGCGCTTTGTATGTAACAGTTAAATCTTCGTCCTCATATTCTTTTACTTCTGCTTTTGTAAGTTGAATAAAGTATGCAACCCACTTAGAATCGTCGGAAAAGGTGGGTTCTGAACCAAACGGAATTATATATTTTTTGTCGCCGTTGAGTTGCTTAATGATTAGTTTCCTTTCATCGTCATCTTTATGAAATGCCATTTTGTAATCGTAACCCAAAGTGACCCAGTTGCCATCATCGCTAATTTTTTGCGAAGTAAGATTACTCCACCTTTTGAAATCATCAGGACTTAATACTTTCTTTTCTGTTTTTTTTGCGGCAATCGCAACGGGTGCTCCAAAGGTAAATGCAAGTAGCATTAGGAGAGACAATAGTGATTTAAACATGACTATATAGTTTAACTTGGTTAGCAGAATATTTGTATTGGCAAGATAGAATTAAATTCTGTGATGCCCAATCAAAAGGCTTGGTCTTTTAAAGGTCGACGACGCTCTTAATATTTTGCAGTATAGGGTTTTGTGTTGTTGGAATGCTAATTGTTGGAAAATAGATCCAAAACTTTGTTAGCTAAAACTTCCGAAAGCTTTCTATTAGATTCATGTGTCCAGCCCGCAACGTGAGGGGAGAGGATAACATTTTCCGCTTGAGATAAAAAATCGAAATCCTCTTTATAATTTTCGTCTAAAACCAATTCGAACGAAGCGCTTTCTATCTCTAGTACATCGATGCAAGCACCCAGCAACTTTTTAGATTTTAAATTGGCAACTAGGGTAGCTGTTTTAAGATGTTTTCCTCTGGCCGCATTTATTAGATAGAAAGATTGTCGAAAGTTCTCGAAGAATTCTTCGCTGCAATAGTTCGTGGTTTCCTCTGTAAGCGGCAAGTGCATGCTTACTACATCGGCGGATTGCTGAATTTCTTCGAGGGAGGCTTCTTTTACATACTCATCCGAAAAATCATATTTGTACTTGTCGTGAGCCAAAATTGTACAATCAAAACCCGAAAGTTTTTTGGCTAAAGCACCACCAGCATTTCCATATCCGATAATGCCAATTGTTTTTCCCGCAATTTCAATTCCTCTGTTCTCTGCTCTTCTCCAAATGCCTTTTCGCACTTCTGCATCTGCTCGAATTATGTTGTTGAAAAGCGTTAAGAGCATTCCAATGCAATGTTCTCCAACGGCATCACGGTTTCCTTCGGGGGCACTTAAGCATTTTATGCCTAGTGATTCTGCAAATTCAACATCAATATTTTCCATGCCCGAACCGGCTCGACAGATAAATTTTAGGTTTTGGGCTTTTGAAAGAATTTCCCATCCTAGTTTGATTTTACTCCGAATCACAATTCCTTCATATTCAGAAATAAGTGCTTCGAATTCCGTTTCGCTTAAGTCCGATCGATCATCAAAAGTAAATCCTTCCTTTTCCAATATTTCTTGGAAAGCGGGGTGGATGCTATCAATGATTAAAATTTTCAATTGAATGTTATCTATGAAAAGTACATGAGTTTGCCAATGTAGAAGTATAGAAAGATACTTAAAACATCGTTGGCAGTGGTAATAAATGGACCTGTGGCAAGGGCTGGGTCAATTTTGTATTTATCTAAAAGAAGAGGAATCCAAGTGCCAATAACAGCTGCGAAAATCACCACACAAAACAGGGCTGTACTTACTGTAATTGCTAAGTTTAATTCTTCAGTGAAATAGCTGTAGGCAAATACTAGGATGGAACAGATGACGCCATTGATGATCCCCAACGAAAATTCTTTAAATAACCTGGGGACAACGCCCATTATTCCGAGGCTATTATTGGCCAGTGCTTGTACAATAATTGCGGACGATTGTACTCCAACGTTTCCACCCATTGCCGCAATTAACGGGATAAAGAATGCCATTTCTGGATGGATTTGGATTTGATCTTCGAACAGTCCAATGATTCTAGCACCTGCAATTCCTCCGAGTAAACCGATAAGTAACCAAGGTAACCTTGCTCGTGTTAACACCCAAATACTGTCGGTAGATTCAATGTTTTCGGAAATACCAGAAGCAATTTGGAAAGTTTTTTCAGCTTCTTCTTTAATTAAGTCTACAACGTCATCAATGGTAATTCGTCCAACTAATCGGCCTAACTCATCTACAACAGGTAAGGCAACCAAGTCATATTTTTCCATCGAATTCTGTACATCTTCCAACGGAGAATTCGTCTTGATAGAAATAACATCTCTGTTAATCAGATCAGAAATTTGTGCTTTGGGAGAAGTCATAACCAATACTCGAAGCGACATAATTCCAAGAAGTCTATCGTTATCGTCTATAACATATAGGATGTATATGTTTTTAATGTTCTCAGCCTGACGTCGCATTTCACGAACACACCTGGAAACCGTCCAATTGATGTTGGCGGTAACTACCTCTTTTGCCATAAGGCTACCAGCAGTGTTGTCGGCGTAATGCAAAAGGTCTACAATGTCGCTTGCTTGCTCAACATCGTCTAAATTTGCTATTACTTCTTTTCTCTTTTGTTCGCTCAGGTCACCGATGATACTGGCGGCATCATCCGATTCAATGTGTTTGATAAATTTAGAAACGAGCTCGGCAGGTTCAATTTCTTTTACAAAACCTTCTAAAGTTTCTTCTTCTAGTTCAACAAATATTTCACCGCTGGTTTCACCATCAAAGAGCGTAAACAAAAATTGAATTTCTTTGTTATTCAGTTCATCCATTATTTCAGCGATGTCTGCTGAATGCAGTTCATCTAACTGAGCGGATAGGGCAGTTCGATCCTCACTAGAAATTTGCTTTCTTAAATTGGTGAGAAATTCTTTAGTTAATTCGAATTGCATTGCTGGGCTTTCTAAGAGACCCCAAAGTTAACAATTCTTTAGGATCGATCTAATAATTGAGTTAATTCGGCGAATTCTTCAACACTAAGTTCTTCGGCTCTTTGGCTGAAAAAGCGATGTTTTTTTTGTTCAGGATCAGATATTAGGCTTGCCAGTGCATTACTTAACATCTTTCTACGCTGATTAAACCCTTGTTTAACTACTTGAAAGAAGAATTTTTCATTGCAATTCAAAGGTCTGTCGTGCTTGGTTAATTTAATAACAACCGATGTAACTTTGGGCGGAGGTAGAAAGGCTTCTGGTCCAATCTCAAAGAGTAATTCTGTATCGTAAAAGGCTTGTGTTAAAACACTTGTAATACCATAAACCTTATTGCCAGGCTTGCTTGCAATTCGCATTCCAACTTCTTTTTGAAACATGCCAACCAACTCCGTAACAAGGTCTCTGTTTTGTAACGTTTTAAAAATAATTTGAGTTGAAATATTGTATGGAAAGTTGCCAATGATGGTAAATGACTCTTTGAACAAGTTGGTAATATTGAGCTTTAAGAAATCTTCTTCGATAATATCTTCCTCTTTAACAAGTTCGTTCTTCTTTAAATAGTTAACTGATTCTTGGTCAATTTCTACTACTTTAAGGTTAATATCTTCTAAAAGTAAAAGCTCTTGGGTAAGCATTCCCATGCCTGGGCCAATTTCTAGCACATTAAACGGATCATACTTTTTAATGCTCTCGGCTGTTCGTGTAGCAATAGTTCTATCTTTTAGAAAATGCTGTCCGAGGTGTTTTTTTGCTTTAACTATTTTCATTAATACTTTAATTGATCTCGTCGCCACGAAGTTTACGGAAACGTCTTCTGGCTTCAATAGCATGCAAGCTACCTCTGTGCTCTGCAATTATTTTTTTGTAGATGGCTTGCGCCTTATCGTTTTCTTTTAGCTGATGTTCGAAAATACTGGCTTGTGCAAAAAGGGCATCGTCTACCAATAAGCTCCATGGGAAGTAGTAAATAAGTGTTTCCAATTGATCAATAGCCTTGTTGTATAATCCTCTTTTTAAGTAAATAAGATGTTTCTGATAAAACACATTATCCAAAATAAGATGGTTTTGATAAACGTCTTCAATGGAATCCATACAGGCGAGTGCTTCATCGAATTTGTGTTGAAGAATAAGTAATTCTGATCTGGAATACATTTGGAGTGGGGCGTGGAGCGAATCGAAACCGATGTTGTCTTTAATGAACATGGAAAGGTTTAATGCATCATTGGCAATTAATTTTGAAGTTGATGCCTTTAAAACATCCAGCTGACTTTGGGCCCATTCAAAGTCGCCAGTGTAAAATGCAATTTTAGCGATTCTAAATCTTGCTTCATGACCCAATATATCGTGTTTGTACTTCTTTTCAACTTGCATAAAGTTAAGCGATGCATCCCAAACTTTTCCTTGTAAAACAAGAATGTCGCCCAATTCAAGTTTACATCTGTCTTTAACCATTGCATTTAAGTTCGGTCTCGACATCAAATCTTTAAGAATTACCATGGCTTCATCTTTTTTGTCAAGATAAAACGCCTGTAAATGAGCAAGGCCTCGAAGTAGTTCAAACACGCTAGGTGTACCTTTTAAATCTTCTAAAACCTTAAGGTATTCTTGTTCAACAATAATTAAATCTTCGCGAGAAAAGTTGTGCGAAGTAGTTAACTGAATGTCCATAACCTTAACTATGCCTGTTTTAGCTTGGTTAACGTATCTGGACTTTGAACCCCTATCAATAAGGTATTCGTAGCATTTAATAGCCGTTGTGAAGTCTTTATTTACAACACATAATTGAGCTAAATTATAAATATTTCGTCCGTCTTCATTGGCTCTTTTGTCGTATGCTTTAGAATGTACAAGAGCAGAGCCGAACTTTTTCTCTTGGATGAAATACCAAATTAATATGTCGTTAAATGCTCTACTTTGAGGCTTCTTTTGCACTCTTTTTAAAAGTTCAACCCTCAGTAATTCTTTAGTACTGTTGTTGGAATCAGATGCAAAAACGCGGAGTAATTTAGACTTTACTGCACTAATTAACCTTTCATTTAATTCTACAACTCTAAAATATTCTTGAAAAACCAATTCAAATTTTCCCTTTTGAGCATAGATTTCGGCCAATTCAAATTCGAATCCATATTCACCTCTCATGGTTTTACGACCTGTTAAATAGGTGAGTTCGGCATAATCGAGTTTTCCGATGTTTACAAAAGCAGTGGCTAAATCGATGGTTGATCTCGAATTTGGTTTTAGTTTGCTTATTGCTTTCTCAAATTCCTGATTGGCTTTGTTGTCGTTTTTGTTGACGAGATAAACCATTCCTAAATCTACCATTAGATTTAGTTGGTTCGGAAACCGTTTTACTTGTTTTTTAGCAACCTTTATTGCCAAATCGTACTGCTCGGTTTTAATAAGCGTCATTAAATAGAAATCGTAATAGGTTTTTTCGTTTGGGTAATCGGAAAATAATTTTTTATAATACAACAGCGCTTTGTCGTATTCTTCATTTTGATAATAGAAGGAAGCCAGTTGGACATCTGTTGTGGTTTGAGCAACAACGCTGTTGCTACCAAGGAAGCAAATGGCTATTAAAAGCGTAAATATAAATATGGATTTTATGAAATTCATTTATTTAATTGCAAGGTCAATTCATCTGTCATCCGAAGTATAACGGAGGAATACTCCTCATAGTCTTTAACACAATGTTCGCTTTGATCTTGGATTATTTTAACCCCATTTTCTAAAGCGATAATTGCTGCTTTTTCCTCTGCAATAAAGATACCAATTGAATCTGATGGAATGAGCTCTTTTTCCGAATCATCTTTTAATTTCTTTAATTGTTGGTAAGAATACTCTAAGTTGCTTAAGATATTTTGATAATCGTTTAGTGTTTTTGTGCTTAACTGGTGCGCTTTCGAAAACTTAGATATAGCAATAGCTTCTTCTTTAGTCAAGGTGTCTTGCGTATAAGTTTGAATGTATTTAAGCTTTTCCTCCAGATCGCTTTTTAATGATTCTAAATTAGAGGCGTTCAATGCAACTAAGGACTTGTCGAGCATCTCAACTTTAGAAATTAATGCGTCTATTTGGGCCAGTTCTTTTTGTTTGGTAATTGAACCGCAACCCAAGCTTTGGAGCAAAAAACAACTTATAAATATGAAATAACTATATTTTTTCATCTTAATTATCATTGGCAGCTGCGTTTTCTTGGAGGCTCGAAATGTATGCATCGCTAACTGCTACTCCTAGCTTTTTAGCATTAATGGCGTCGTTTAAGGCCAATTTAAATTGCCCTTTACTTTTGTAGCACAACGATCTGTTGTTGTAGGCATATTGATTTTGTGGTTCTATTTGGATTAGTAAATTGAAATCTGCGATTCCTGCATCTAAATTATTTGTGAAGTAATAGCAGAGCCCTCTATACATAAGTGAGTTGGTATCGAATCGACGTGTTTGCAAGATTAAACTTAAATCGGCAATGGCTTCATGATATTTTTTCATCGTGTAAAGCGTTTGCGCACGATTGGTGTACAATTTAAGTTTGGTAAGTCCTTTTGCAATAGCTTGATCGTAGTACAGTAAGGATTTAGGATAATCTTGCATCATGGAGTATGTGATCGCAATATTTAGGTAGGCATCCTCATAGTCAGGATCTAATGCAATGGCTTTTTCGAAATGCTCAATTGCTAAGACCCATTGCTGTCGGGAACCATATATATTTCCCATGTTGTTAAACACCTTGTGGTCTTCGGGTTTAAGTTGAATCGAAATGCTGTAATCTTTAAATGCTTTGTCGAATTCGCCGCGTTTGCCATAATAACTTCCACGCTTAGTATACCCGTGATCTACATTGGGATAAATTGCAATCATAGAAGTCCATAATGTTTCTGAGTTTTTCCATTCCTTACAACGTTCGTAGCTTAAATAACAGAGTGTAAGTAACATTATTGGCGATATAACAGCGAGTGCTAGCCCTAGTGATTTGTGATTTTTTATGGCGCTGTCTTTTAAGTAAACGTAGCCATGACCAAGCAGGAAGAACAAACCTACATACGAGACATAGGTGTACCTTTCGCACATAATGTTCGGACCAACTGGCATAAATTGGAGTACCAAAACAACGTTGAAAAAGAAGAATAGGAATCCGAAAACAACAACCCTAGTAGTTTTAAACGACCTGTAAACCAGATAAAATATACCAGCCGAAATTACTGGAGCAATGTAGAAGATGTATGGTAATCTGCCGTCTATTAAGAAAGGGTAGGGGTAATAAGTGGTTAAATCTAGCGGGATAAATACTTTGTAGATGTATGTAATCATTCCGTAGAAGGCAAACATAAACCGTTCGGCAACGGTAAAGGCGGAGGTGGCTGCAATGGTATCGGTGGAATGAGCAGCAACTACCGCAGCTATTCCCCCAATAAATGAGATTATAATAAACGGTACTTTTTCCCAAATAAGTTTCTTGTCTAATTTTCGTACAAGTAAAAAGTCTATCAAAACTACTACGCCTGATAAAGGCACTGTGGCGGTTTTAGCGGTGATTCCAATAAAGAAAAGAACCAATGAGGATGCGAATAATGGAATGCTTTTCGCTCCTTTTTTAATGTATTGTATATAACAGATAAGCGACGAGAAGTAAAAGAAGGTAAAGAAAACGTCTTTCCGCTCACTTACCCAAGCTATAGATTCTATGTGCATGGGGTGAATGCCAAAGAGCATTGCGGTAATAAAAGCTATTTCTATCCGGGTGGTTAGTAGTAGAATAAAATAGAATATAAGTACACAGTTGAGTAGGTGAAAGATTAAGTTGTGCCGATGAAAAGGCGCAGGGTCTTCACCCCAAATGTCCCATTCAATTGCCCAGAAAACGAGGGTTAACGGTACATAAGATCTTCCTTTGAGGTCTTTTTCAAAGAACATCTTGTATACATTTTCGGAAGTTAAGTCGTGTACTAGGTCGTTTTCGAGTACATATTTACCATCGTCCCAGTTAACGAAATCGTTGTCTAAAGATGGCCAAAGTGCAATGGCGCTAATGGCAACAATAATGGCTACCAGTAAAAGTGTTTTCGGACTAAAAAGATCAATTTTTTTTTCAATCAAATTCATCGATTCAATTTTTAACCCGTTCGGAGGTGATTAGTCGATCATCTCAAAACGGGTATAGGGCACTAATGCTTTTGGTATTTTAATACCATTTTCTGTTTGATTATTTTCTAATAAGGCAGCTACTATTCTTGGTAATGCCAAAGCGCTTCCATTTAAAGTATGTGCTAGTTGTGGCTTAGCATCGCCATCTTTAATTCTTAATTTAAGTCGGTTTGCTTGAAACGACTCGAAATTTGAAATTGAGCTTACCTCCAACCATTTGTCTTGTCCGGCCGAATAAACTTCCATATCGTAAGTTAAAGCAGAAGTAAAACCTAAGTCTCCGCCACACAATTTAGCGACACGGTAAGGCAATTCCAATTTATCTAATAACGATTTTACATAAGCTACCATCTCGTCTAACGCTTTATAAGAGTTGGCAGAATCTTCGATTCTAACAATCTCAACTTTGTCGAATTGATGCAATCTGTTTAATCCGCGAACATCACTACCATAAGAACCAGCCTCTCGTCTGAAACAAGGAGTATATGCTGTGTTTTTAATTGGCAATTCGTCTTTCTTTAGAATTACGTTTCTGTACATGTTGGTAACAGGTACTTCGGCGGTAGGAATCATAAATAGGTTGTCTCCTGCATCATGATACATTTGCCCTTCTTTATCTGGTAACTGACCAGTTCCGTAACCAGACGCTTCGTTGATCAAGATAGGTGGTTGTATTTCCATATATCCAGCCTTTTCAGCTTCTTCCAAAAAGAAATTGATTAATGCTCGTTGCAACTTGGCTCCTTTCCCTTTGTAAACAGGGAATCCTGCGCCAGTAATTTTAACTCCTAGTTCAAAATCTATTATGTCGTATTTATCTGTTAGTTCCCAGTGGGGTTGAGCACCGTTGTGTAATTTTACGTTGTTCTCCGATTCGAATATTATCTCGTTTTCTTCATCTGAATTACCTGCAGGTACAATTTTGTTAGGAACGTTTGGAATGGTATAAAGTAACTCTTTTAGGTCGCTTTCTAACGTAACAATAGACTCAGTAAGATCTTTTGTGCTAGTTTTAAGTTCGGTGCTTCTGTTTTTAAGTTCGTTTGCTTCCGCTCCTTTGCCAGCTCTGAATAGCTCGGCAATAGTTTTTGCAATCGAATTAGACTCCGCATTGTTTGCTTCTAAAGTGGTTTGTTTCGATTTTCTTTCGTCATCAGTAGAAATGATTTTCTCCAAGGTATCGAGTGCATCTAAATTTCTAAGTTTTAATCTTTCCGCAATCTCCTCTTTGTGATTTCTGATGTAATTTACGAGTAACATGATAAATATTATTTGTTGTAATAAAAGTAATGTTTAAATAAACAAAAAAACCCGATTCCAATGGAACCGGGTTTTTAAAATATTGTGTTGTTGTTTACTATTAAGCTACAGGAGCAATAGAAACATACGACTTGTTATCTCTTTTCTTTTTGAAAACAACAGTACCGTCAACTAAGGCAAATAAAGTATGGTCTTTACCAATACCTACATTTTCGCCTACATGGTGTTTAGTGCCTCTTTGACGTACAATGATATTACCAGCGATTGCTGCTTGTCCACCATAGATCTTAACACCTAATCGTTTACTATGCGATTCTCTTCCGTTTTTCGAGCTCCCAGCTCCTTTCTTATGTGCCATAACTTAAAATTTTATTCTTCTGATTTTGTGTCAGCAGCATCTTTTGTTGCTGCAGGCTTTTTGTCTTCAGTTTCTTTTTTTGCAGCAGGAGCTTTAGTCTCTGCTTTAGGAGCAGCTTCTTTAGCAGGCTTAGCCGCTTTACCTTTTGCTTTCTCTTCAATTTTTTGAACTTCTACTTCGCTTAAAAACTGACGGTGTCCGTTTTTAACTTGGTAGCCTTTTCTTCTTTTTTTCTTGAAAACAATTTCTTTATCTCCTTTAAAGTGTTGAAGGATTTTGATAGTTACTCTCGCACCCTCTAAGATAGGAGCACCGATGGCAACTTTTCCATCATTGTCTATTAAAAGAACGTCGTTAGCATCTACTACATCACCTTCTTTTCCTTCAAGACGGTGTACAATTACTTTCGTTTTTTCTTCAACTTTAAATTGCTGTCCAGCAATATCAACTATGGCGTACATATTTTCGTATAAAATTTAGGGATGCGAAGATAATAAAAGATACTGAACTCACAAACTATATTTAATGTGCTTCTATAAAAAAAGAAGCCTGCTATCAATCGATAACAGGCTTCTGATATTTTGAAAGCGTAGTATTAAGCTTTTACTTTCGCTTTTACATTCTTAATGAATGATTTAGCAGGCTTAAAATGCGGTACATTTTGAGCAGGTATAACGATAGTCGTGTTTTTAGAAATGTTACGACCAGTTTTTTGAGCTCTTCTTTTTACAGTAAAACTTCCAAACCCTCTTAGGTATACATTATTACCTTCCTCTAATGAAGTGCTCACTGACTTCATGAACTCCTCAACAGTACTTAAAACTGCTGCTTTCTCTATTCCTGTTTTACCTGAAATTTCGGCTACTATATCTGCTTTTGTCATTTTATCTAATAGTTTAATTAATGAATTGTTCTTCTTTCTTATAAGTTATAGCTGCAATAAGTTAAGTGTAAAATTAAGTTTCCAAATTGTTAAATCAATTAGTGTAAAACCTAATTTTTACAAATAGGTAAATTGCCTATCTTACTGTGCGCAAATGCTTTTGCTAATGTAGTTTTGCTTTTTGAGCACGCTAGCCAATGCGTCTTCTAGCTCGTCGGCAAATGAACTAAATGTTAGGTATGCTGATGCGCCTTTGTCTAATATAGAGTCGGCGTAAACTTTTTCTGTAAACGTATCTAGCGCTATTACAGGGATCTTAATGTCGTTTTCGTTTAGGTATTTTATGAAATAGGAACTCTTTTTATCTGAAGTAGACAAGTCTATTATAATAGCTTCCGATTGTTCTATTATATTAAAGTATTCTGAATTTTTATTTCTTAGGTCTTTCTTCTGCATAGAAAATACAGAATTACATCTCTTAGGTAGTAAATCACAGATGGCACTATTAATGTCTTCTGATGCTCCAATTACCGTTAAGTTTATCGCTTTCCTCATCGTCCTAATTTTATGTGTGAATCTTTATTAAAGATACTTTAAGACAGGGGGGTAGGAAACAGTGAAAAGCCTAATTGTAGCTGGTAGGTATTAAACTTATATTGGTGTAGGTGATTATTTATTAGAGCCAGTCAAATACCTTATTATTAATTGCATAGACCACAAGGCCAGCGATATTTTTCGAGTTTGTTTTCTCTAAAAGGTTTCTTTTATGGGCATCAACGGTACGGCTACTGATAAAAAGCTTGTTGGCAATTTCCTTATTGGAAAACTCTTCAATAATTAGCTGTAATACTTCTTTCTCTCTCTCTGTGAGTGGAATATCGGTAATGAACTTCGAACTGGTAGATACTTTTTTTTCTTGCAGGCTGTTCATTACTGTTTCGGTAACCTCACTACTATAGTATATGTTGCCTTGATATACGTTCTTGATAGCGGTTTTTACTTCTTCAACACCTACGTTCTTTAATAAGTAGCCCGAAGCACCGGCATTCATCATCTGTTTAATGTGCTGACTTTCATTAAACATGGTTAATGCGAGAATCTTAATATTCGGATTGATCTTTTTAATTTCTTTTGTGCATTGAATTCCATCTGGCTCACCCATGTTGATGTCCATTATAAAAATATCGGCAACTGTAGTTCTTGCCAATTCAATAGCATCGTTACCATTACTAGCCTCTGCTATTATCTCAAATTCTTCATCGTTGTTTAAGTACGATGTTAGTGCATCACGAATAACTTTGTGATCGTCGACTAAAATAATTTTTATTTTTTTGTCCGTGCTCATTCCAATGGCGCTTCAATTGTAATTGTAGTTCCTTTATTTATATGACTGTCGATGTTCATGCTTGCCGAAATTGAATTTGCTCTATTTCGCATACTGCTAATTCCGAAGTCAGTTAAATTCTGACCAAGTTCGTTTAGGTTAAATCCTCTGCCATCATCTTCGATTGTTAGAATTACGTGGTCCTTGTAATTCAGCAATTGAATCGTGGCTAGTTTTGCCTTGGAGTGCTTTAATACATTATTTAATGCTTCTTGAGTAATGCGGTATAGATTAAACTCAACAGTAGAATTGATTCTATTGTCTTCTAAATTATGATAAAATGTGAATTCTATATCAGTCACTTCTCGTAAGCCTTCAATCATTCCTTCTACGGTAATTACAAAACCGAAGTCGTCTATGGCCTTAGGCATAATGTTATGAGCAATACTTCTCGTTTCAGTAATTGCTTCATTAATAAAAGAGACACCCTTATTAAATTTGTCCCTGGTATCCTTATCTAACCCATTCATGGTTTCTCTAATCGTTTCAAGATTTAGAAAAGCGGCGGTAAGGTTTTGGCCAAGTCCGTCGTGGAGTTCGTTGGCAAATCTTCTCCTTTCCAAATCTTCTGATTCCATGATCTCAGTAATAATTCTTTCCTCGTAGTTTTTTTCTTCGGTCTGATCTTGAAACATATCTAGATATCCGATTATTACGCCATTTTGGTATAATATGTTCGATTTTACATTAACCCAAAGTGCACTTTCGTCTGATAATGATAATCTGTAGGTCATATCGAAATGAAAAGGGCTGGTTTCTTTAGCCGCTTTCCACCGTCTATCAACATTTTCTCTGTCGTTAGGGTGAACGAGAGTTTTATATTTATCTTTTTCGACGTTGCGTAATTCTGTTTTCGTAAGTTTTAAAAATGCCTCGTTTACGTAGATCAAATCAGAATCAGCATCATAGATGCATGCACCAATAGGGCAATGATCAAATGCTAATTGAATCACTTCTATGTTCTTTTCTTCTACCACCGTATTACGCTATTAAATTACTCATTTTACTGCTTAATACTCCACTTTTGAGGGCAATTGAGGTTTCTTTTATTTTTTATATACCTTCTTAGTAAGCCATTTGAGACATATACGAACTGATTCTTTAATCGGTTCGAGTTCGGTCGGTTGGTATTTGTTAATTTTGTGCAACTAAATTTTCATGAACATCAACCCAAATAAAATAATTAGGAATTGGCTTTACTTCGGAGCAGCATTTACTGTGTTGATTCTGATTGTTGGCGGAATTACTAGAGTAACACATTCTGGTTTGTCTATGGTTGATTGGAAATTGATTATTGGTTCCATTCCTCCGTTAACAGAATCTGCTTGGATCGAAAAGTTTGAAATATACAAGCAGTTTCCTGAGTTTAAAGGGGTTCATTCTCATTTTGTATTGTCCGATTTTAAATCAATTTTCTTTTGGGAGTACTTACACCGAATGCTAGGCCGGCTGCTTAGTATGATTTTCCTTTTCCCTTTTCTTTTCTTCTTATATAAGAAGTGGCTAAAAAGAGATGAGATAAAAAAGCTACTCGTTTTATTTTGCTTAGGTGGGTGCCAGGCTTTTTTAGGGTGGTACATGGTGTCGAGTGGATTGACAGGAGAGCCAGATGTGAGCCATTTTAGGTTGGCATCTCATTTAATAATGGCATTTGGCATAGTTGGCTACAGCCTTTGGTTGGCATTCGATCGGCAGTTTGAAGATTTGGAAGTTGAATCTAATACCAGTTTCCGAAAGATCTCAATTGCGCTTTTACTCTTGATAATATGCCAGGCTGTTTATGGGGCTTTTGTAGCTGGGTTGAATGCAGGAAAATTCTACACTACTTTTCCTAAAATGGATAACGAATGGATTGCAGAAGGGGTAACTGCAATGGAGCCTTTTTTATTGAATTTTATTTCTGGAATTGCAGGTGTGCAATTTATACATAGATATTTGGCTTGGGCAATTGTGTTTTTTGTGGGTTATATATGGATCAAAAGAAAGTCCTTTAATATGAATCCGTTTCAGAATAAAATTTTTAATGGGGTCTCATTTATTTTGATTGCTCAATTTACTTTAGGGGTGATTACCTTGTTAAGTGGTGCCGAACGAAATTTGGGTGTAATTCACCAAGTTGGGGCCGTATTGCTTTTTTCTTCTGTAATATTATTGGTTCACCGAACCGCAAAATAAGCCTACCTCCACTCAAGAGTTTCTATCATATGTGTGATGTCCTCTGCAATAAAATCTAAAACAGGTGCTAAAGAATCGCTGTTTGGAGCAGTATTAAAATACAAGCCGCCTCTTAAGAAATGATTGACGCTATCTGTTAAATAGAATTGAATCTGTGAAGCGGCATCTCCTTTTAACTTGTAATAAAGACCATATGCTTTTTTGTCGGAGTTGTTGTATACAACTTCATTAATTCCATCTGCTTTAACTGTATGGGTGTAAGTAAGCGATCTCGAATCTTCAATGTGCCTATTCAAATTCCCGTCAAGCTTAAAATAACTCATGTATAGTTGAGCACCAAAGCGATGATACACAACATTGTTCCAGCATTCTACCGAATCATTTCTTTTGTATTTCTCTATGCTAGCATAAACAGGGTACTCAAAAGTATAAGGGCAATCTTGTTCGAATGGTTTATATGCTTTTTCAGGCAAATCAATTCTGTAATATCCTCTAGGTTTTGGATTGTAATCTTCCGAACACCCCCAAAGGCTTGCTAATATTAATATGGGAATTAAAATTTTTCGAATCATTTGGATTTAGATAACTCAGGATTGTTATTACTAGTCTTCTTAATAGTCACTTTAATTCTATTGATTCGTTTTTTGTCGGCCGATTCAATTGTAAAAGTGTAATCGTTAAAGTTGATTCGTTCGTTTTTCTTTGGAATTTTTCCGTGCAATTCGATAATGAAACCTGCTATGCTATCCGATTCACCTTTGGACTTCTCGAACTCTTCGTCGTCAATATCAAGAATTCTATAAATATCGTTTAAAGCAGTTTTGCCTTCAAATATAAAATTCTGATCATCGAGTTTAGAATAAATGATTTCGTCGTCGTCGTTTTCATCAATTATTTCTCCAACAATTTCTTCAATAACATCTTCTAATGAAACTACTCCCGATGTTCCTCCATATTCGTCGACCACCACGGCAAGGTGGATTTTTTTCTCCTGAAATTCTTGAAGTAGAGAGTTGATCATTTTGTTTTCTGGAACAAAAAATGGTTTGCGAAGAAGCGTTAACCATTTAAAATCGTTTTGCTGATCTAGATAAGGGAGTAAGTCCTTTAGATATAGAACACCATGCACGTGGTCCAGCGATTCCTTATATATAGGTATCCTAGAAAAGCCTAAGCTAGTTGCTTTCTCCAGAATTTCTTTAAATCCTAAATTGTCTGCAAATGCTTTGACATTCGTTCGAGGTGTCATTACTTGCCTTACACTCGTGCGACCAAATTTTACAACACCTTTAAGAAGCTTTTGCTCGTCGTTTAAAGTTGCATCTGCAGCAGTAAGTTCGAGTGCATTCGAAAGGTCGTCGGCAGAAATGCCAGTGTTTTTCTTTTTGATTCGTTTATCAATAAAACTAGTTGATGAAATCAATAAAGAGCTGAGAGGTGAAAATACTCCCCGAAGAGTTTTAAGAGGATACGCCATTAAAGTTGTTGTTTTTAGCGCATACTTGGTGGCATATACCTTCGGGATTACCTCGCCAATTAATAATAGCAAAAAGGTAACTACAACTAATTCAACAAACCCAAACAAAAAAGGATATGCTTCTGCATCAATAAGATTTTTCGTTAAAAAAGTTGACAGAATAATGATACTTACATTCACAAAGTTGTTGGCAATTAATATTGTCGCCAATAACTTTTTGGGCAATTCGAGCAGTTGTAGTGCTAGTTTAGATGTTCTGCCTTTATTGTTTTCCAACTCTTGCATATCTGTAGTCGACAATGAGAAGTAGGCCACTTCAGCACTTGAAACCAAGGCTGAGCATGCTAACAAAATAATGATCAATAAGAGGCTAATAAGCATAGCTATATTGGATCGCAAAAGTTTTTAGAAATAAGTGTTTATTCAAAAGTATAGTTTAAAACGGCAAATCGTCGCTTTCATCCAATACGGCAGCTGGTGGCTCAGTAGCTGGTGCGGGCGTAGTTACTGGTGCAGGTGTTGTGGCAACTGAAGGCTGAGCGGATTGAGCTACAGGGTTTTCCCCATCTCTTTTGCCACCTAGCATCGTCATGTTATCCCCTACAATTTCTGTAGTATATCTCTTGTTTCCATCTTTGTCGTCCCAAGATCTTGTTCTGAGTTTGCCTTCAACATAAACTTGAGAGCCTTTTTTGAGGAACTTTTCTGCCACCTCTGCCAAACCTCTCCAAAGTACTATATTGTGCCATTCTGTTTGGTCAACTCTATTACCCGATTTGTCTTTATAAGATTCAGTTGTTGCGATCGAGAAATTAGTAACAGCTACTCCGCTTTCCAAATATCTCGTTTCTGGGTCTTTACCCAAATTGCCAACTAATATTACTTTATTTACCCCTGCCATGTTTTGTTAATTCTATTATTTAGTTCAAAGTTATGAATTTACCTAGGGTTTCGCAAAAGATAATGTGCTCAAAGTAAGATAGTTTTCAATAAGCTTTGGAACTGGAAGTTCTTGGAAATCAATCTTCTTGATAATTTTATACTGATTTGAGATTTGGAAAAGAGCGAGAGAGCTCAATTCGATTTCCCAGAACTTAACTTTTAACGTTTGATGCGTTAGTACATGTTTGAATTCGTTCGAAATGTTTTTGATGGTCACTTGATGATCATTAAAAAAGTGTTTCCATTGTTCACTGCCAATAATGGTTTGTTCATCATTTAAATCTTCCGTTTCAATTAAAGGAAAGTCGAAGAGGTTTTCCCATATGTCCTTTTCGGTTCTTTTATGAATGATTAAATCTGTGTGATTAGAAACAACCAAATAGTTGAAATACCTGGTGCGTTTTTTGATTTTCTTTTCCTTAATAGGAAGGATCGAAACCGTATCGTTTTTTAAAGCCAAGCAGCTGTCGTGCAAAACGCAATCTTCACAGTGTGGTTTTTTTGGTAAACAGCATAAAGCTCCGAATTCCATGATCGCTTGATTGTGAAAATCGGGTTTTTTAACATTAATAAGCTCCTGAGCTAGTTCTCTAAAGTATTTTTTTCCTGAATTACTATCAATGGGTAGGTCGATGTCAAATATTCTCGATAAAACCCTGTAAACGTTCCCATCTAGCACCGCATAAGGTTTTTTAAATGCGAACGAAGAAATTGCGGAAGCGGTGTAATCTCCCACGCCTTTTAGTTTGATAAGTTCGTTATATTCTGCAGGAAATTCCCCATTATAATCATCGCAAATTATTTTAGCAGTGGCGTGTAAATTTCTGGCTCTTGAGTAATAACCTAGTCCCTGCCAGGTTTTTATCACGGTTTCCTCTTTGGCATTTGCTAAATCTTGTACGGTAGGAAACAGTTCCACAAACTTTAAGTAATAATCCAATCCTTGCGCAACTCTAGTTTGTTGCAAGATGATTTCTGAGAGCCAAATAAAGTACGGATTTGTTGTTTTTCGCCAAGGTAGATCTCGTTGATTTTCTCCGTACCATTTTATTAGTTTTTTTGAAAAATCCATGGTTAAGAATCGTATTGATAAGTGTTAATCTTTCCTTATTGATTAAAATTAATACATAATTTTTTGCTTTTAGAGATTATAATATATCTTTGCCGCCAATCAGAATACAGGCATTTATTATTTCCTGTAAATACAATAAATAAGCGAGTTAGATTACTATTAAGCTATAATATAAGAGAGAATTATTATGACAAAAGCAGAAATTGTTGCACAAATAGCAGGTAAAACAGGAGTTGAGAAAGCGGCTGTACAGACTACTATTGAGGCGTTTATGACATCTATAAAAACTACATTAGAGTCAGGAAACAATGTTTACTTAAGAGGATTTGGAAGTTTTACAGTAAAGAAGAGAGCGGAGAAAACAGGAAGAAATATTTCTAAGAATACAACAATAATTATTCCAGCACATTTTATCCCATATTTTAAACCAGCAAAAACATTTTCTGAGAAGATTAAAGAAAATGTTAAAGTTTCATAAATCTTGAAAAATACATTTTCAAAAGGGCTTGTTTTAGCACTTGTAAGCGTCACGATATTGGTGTGCTTAGTTTTTTTTAGTGCTAATATGAATAAAAGTGGAAGGCTAATTGATGTCTCAAAAAAGACTCAATCAAGCCATGGTACTGATGTTTAGAGTAGGTGGCCAGTTTGGAATATTCGAGATAGAATAACAAAATTAGAAAAGGCGCAAAAGAAAAGCCCGAAAGATGCAGGGTTTTACTAAATTTGCGCCTCTTTCTACAATTGACGAAAAACTTTTCACAAGTGTTTTAAGTCGATTGAGAAGATTTTAAGCTTTGGTTCGAACAAAAGGAGGTGAAAGAAGTACTCGATGTACATCCCTCACAGAAGTAGAATTAAAGAATAGATAATTTGACAGGAATTATCGAAACGGTTTTCCCAGGAAAGCGGAATAACCGTTAGTGAATTATAAGAAATTAAGAAACAAAAAAAAATATTAACCATGCCCAGTGGTAAGAAAAGAAAAAGACATAAGATGGCGACTCACAAAAGAAAAAAACGCCTTAGAAAGAACAGACATAAGAAGAAATAGTTGAATCTTGAGATCATAGATAAACTTCGTTATAAAAAAGTATATTGGTTCAATACAAAATTGAGCCAATATCGTCTTCTTTGAATAATACAGCTGTTTTACTATATGTAAAGTTACTGGGCTGTAAATGATTACTTTGAATAATACAAAGAAGGAATTAATTATTAATTCCAACGCAGATGAGACTGAGATAGCCATTCTCCAAGAGAATAGGCTAGTGAAGCTGCTAAAGGATCGAAAGGGAAGCCAATTTTCTGTGGGTGATATATACCTAGGGAAAGTGAAAAAGGTGGTTCCTGGATTAAACGCAGCCTTTATACAAGTAGGATCGGAGAAAGATGCATTTCTTCATTATCAAGACCTTGGACCACAATTCAGTTCTCTTCAAAAATTTATTGACCGAATTCGTACTGGAAAGCAAAACTCTTCGGGGCTAGGCTATTTTAAAAACGATAAGGACATCGATAAGAAAGGTAAGATCGATGAAGTAATGAAAAATGGCGATACCATCCTTATACAGGTAGTTAAAGAGCCTATTTCAACTAAAGGTCCCCGAGTAAGTTCTGAAATTACTTATGCAGGTAGGTTTGTTGTTTTAGTACCGTTCTCAGAGCGAGTATCTATTTCTCAGCAAATTAAAAGCAGTAAGGAAAGAGAGCGATTAATCAGATTGATTAAGAGTATTAAACCGAAGAATTTTGGTGTAATTATTAGAACGGTTGCCGAGGATAAAATGGTAGCCGAACTAGACACTGATATCAAAAATTTGGTTGATAGATGGCAGCTTACTTTCGATAATCTGACTACCAAAACCATCCCTGAAAAAATTCTCGGTGAAGTTAGTACGACATCTGCGGTTTTTAGAGATACATTAAATGATTCTTTTCAGTCTATTCAGATAGATAAAAAAGAACTTTATGAGAATGTTAAGGGGTATATTAGATCAATTGCACCTGAAAAGGAAAATATAGTAAAACTGTACAAAGGTGATAAACCGATTTTTGAGCAGTTTGGAATTAATAAGCAGATAAAACAGTTGTTTGGAAAAGAAGTAACAATGAAATCGGGTGCTTATTTGGTAATTGAGCATACAGAAGCATTACATGTTATCGACGTAAATAGTGGGTACAGGAGTGATGCGGGATCAGATCAGGAAACAAATGCGTTGAGGGTTAACCTTGAAGCAGCTGAAGAGATAGGAAGGCAATTAGATTTGCGCGACATGGGTGGTATTATCGTAGTCGATTTTATTGATTTGATGCAATCTCAGAATAGAAAAGCTCTTTACGACAAGATGAGAGAGTCTATGGCTAATGATCGTGCTAAGCACAAAATATTGCCTCAGAGCAAATTTGGATTAATTCAGATAACTCGTCAAAGAGTACGTCCAGAAATGGATATAAAAGTATCGGATAAATGCCCTTCTTGCCAAGGAACAGGAGAAGTACAGTCTAATTTGTTAATGATGGATGACATTGAGACGAAAATTAAATATATTTTCGACGAATTAAAACATTCTTCTTTAACGATGCATGTTCATCCATTTTTAGAAGCCTACCTTACTAAAGGAATGATTTCTAAAGAGAAAAAATGGTCGTGGGCTTTCAGAAAGAGAATTAAAGTTAAAGGCATTAAGTTCTATGAAATGGTGGAATATCGTTTTTTCGCTAGTGATGGAAACGAGATTAAACTTTAAATTTTAGAATCTCAAATTAATTTTTAATAGTCGTTAGGATGGTCCCCCAAGATAATTTGGAATTGGCTGCTCTAAATAAGGCCCGAAAGTATTGTGCATATAAGGAACGCTGTCAGAGCGAAGTCCGAAATATGCTATACGAAAAAGGCGTACATCGAGATTATATAGAGGGCATCATATCAAGTTTAATTGTAGACGACTACCTAAATGAATTGAGGTTTGCTCAACTTTATGCTGGAGGAAAGTTCAGAATGAAAAGGTGGGGCAGGATAAAGATTAAGCAGAAGTTATTCGAGAAAAAAATCTCAGAACGTTGTGTTAGAGAAGGCATGAAAGAAATTAATGAGAATGACTATGCGGATACTTTAACAAGATTGGTTGAGGCACGATGGAAAAATCTTAAAAACATAGATGTGAAAGATAAGGCGTCAATGTTAAGGTATTTGCAATCGAAAGGATATGAGTCAGACCTTATCTACAAAGAAATGAAAAGGTATTCTAAATAGTATAAATTTTAGAAGAATCGATTAACTTTACAATATGATTACACAAGATAACTTCAAGGAGTTAGCGAGACGCAGGGACGCGTTAAGGAGGTATCTTTGACATCGACCAGAAACTGGCCGAGATAGAAGAAGAAGAGATCGTTACCCTAGATCCAGCCTTTTGGGACGATCCTGCGAAAGCAGAAATCAAGTTAAAACAAATCAATAGAAAAAAGGAGTGGACCAGCGCGTTCGATAAAGTCGATGCTGCGGTAGAGGACTTGGGCGTCTTGTTAGAATTTCATGCGGAAGGTGAAGCATCAAATGAAGACGTAGACAAGCAGTACGACTTTGGTTTTAATCTTATTGAAGAGTTAGAGTTCAAGAACATGTTAAGTGGTAAGGAGGACGTTCTTAGTGCTATTGTGCAGATAAACCCGGGTGCAGGTGGAACGGAAAGCCAGGATTGGGCTTCGATGTTGATGCGGATGTATATAATGTGGGGCGAAAAGCAAGGCTATAAACTCAAAGAACTTGACTACAATGATGGCGAAACTGCCGGAATTAAATCTGTTACATTAGAATTTGATGGCGATTTTGCCTTTGGAAAACTGAAGGGTGAGAATGGCGTACACCGATTGGTGAGAATTTCGCCGTTTGATGCTGCTAAAAAACGCCATACTTCTTTTGCTTCCGTGTATGTTTACCCCCTTGTAGACGACAATATTGAGATCGAAATTAATATGGGCGATGTTTCCTTTGATACATTTAGATCAGGCGGAGCAGGTGGTCAAAATGTAAACAAGGTGGAAACAGCAGTTAGGTTGAAGCACAAACCCACGGGAATTGTTATTGAAAACTCTGAAACGAGATCGCAATTGAAGAACAAGGAGAAAGCGATTAAACTCTTAAAATCTCAGCTTTATGAATTAGAAATGAGGAAAAAAGCAGACGAAAGGGAAGAAATTGAGAGTGATAAGAAGAAAATAGAATGGGGATCTCAGATTCGAAACTATGTTTTGCACCCATATAAAATGGTGAAAGACGTTAGAACTGCTCATGAGACTTCTAATGTAAACGCAATTCTTGATGGTGAAATAGATGGGTTTATTAAGGCGTATCTAATGGAGTTTGGTTCTAGATAACATAAATACTATAACATGGAAATATATCACAACAACAGATGTAGAAAGAGTAGAGAGACACTTCAACTTATAAATGATGCAAATGTAGAAGTGGAAATTATAGAATATCTTAAAACGCCTTTAACAGAAAAGGATTTAGAGATGATCTTGATGAAATTAGACATGAAACCTGAACAAATTGTGAGAAAAGGAGAGAAGGTGTTTAAAGAAAAACTAAAAGGATTGTCTTTTACCGACGAAGAATGGTTGAAAATACTAGTTGAAAATCCTGTATTAATAGAAAGACCAATAGTGGTAAAGGGAAACACAGCGGTGATTGGAAGACCGCCCGAAAACGTTAAGAAATTCTTATAGAATTAGTGAGGTATGTACTCTACGCCAGCGATTTTGGCTGCTAGCTCAGGCTTGTGACGATCAAGAATCATTAGTAGCGCCATATATGGAGCAAAAAGCATAAGGAATATCAATACCCAAAATGCAAGGCATAATACAAATAGAAACGCGACAAAACCTAAAACTTCCATATCAAAATGTTAAATTTATAACGGCGTAAAAATAATCATTATTTAGTAATTGACAAGCTAAATATATCCGAGTAAACACAGTAACGAACTAAGAATTAAAAAAGATTCAATAGGAAAGTTAAAAGTTGTTGTTGTTGGATGTGTAAGCCCTTTATTTATAGTGTTTAATGGACGGTTGTTGTTGGATTTGGCTTTAAAACAAGATCGTTGTTACTTACGTAAAGTACGTTTATAGAGAAAATCTAATGATTTTTAACAAAGAATATTAAAAAACGATAATGACAGAATTTAAATACGAAGAACCTTTTCAAATTACTAAGGACGACACCGAATACAGAAACTTGGGTTCTGAGCACATTAATGTAACCGAAGTTGGAGATCGTAAGATTGTTACTGTTAGTGCCAAAGGACTTCAAATACTTGCCAAGAAAGCCATGTCGGATGTATCGTTTTATTTAAGATCTGCTCATTTAGAATTACTTTCAAAAATTATTGAAGACGATGAAGCTACGGACAACGATAAGTATGTTGCCCACACGTTACTGGTAAATGCTACTGTTGCGGCAAAAGGTGAACTTCCAAGTTGTCAGGATACGGGAACCGCAATAGTACTTGCAAAAAAAGGAGAGGACATTTACACCGGTGTTAATGATGCGGAGCATCTGTCTAAGGGGATCTTTGATACCTATCAGGAAAAAAACTTAAGATATTCTCAACTTGCACCGTTGAGTATGTTTGAAGAAAAAAATACGGGCTCTAACTTACCTGCACAAATAGATATATATGCTAAAAAGGGTAGTTCTTATGAATTCCTATTTATGGCCAAAGGTGGTGGATCGGCTAACAAAACATTTTTGTATCAAAAAACAAAATCCCTACTAAACGAGAACAGTTTAATCGCGTTTTTGAAAGGTGCAATAAGAGATTTAGGTACTGCTGCTTGTCCTCCATATCATTTATCCATAGTAATTGGTGGTACTTCGGCCGAAGCGAATCTCGCAACGGTTAAAAAGGCGTCGGCTGGTTATTTCGACAATTTACCTACTACTGGTAGTGAGGGAGGAAGAGCGTTTAGGGATTTAGAGTGGGAAGAAAAAGTATTAGAAATTTGTAGACAAAGCGACATTGGTGCTCAGTTTGGTGGTAAGTATTTCGCACACGACGTTAAAGTAGTGAGACTCCCAAGGCATGGGGCGTCTAATCCTGTCGGAATTGGTGTTAGTTGCAGTGCGGATAGAAATATAAAGGCAAAAATTACCGCTGAAGGAATCTTCTTAGAACAATTAGAAGTGAATCCCGAAAAGTATTTACCAGCAGTTCCTCCTCAAATGGAGGATGCTGTGAGTATTGACCTGAATAGGCCGATGGAAGAGGTTTTAGCTGAATTAAGTAAATACCCAATCAAAACACGATTAAGTTTAACGGGCACTCTGATTGTGGCAAGAGATATTGCTCATGCAAAAATTCAGGAGATGCTGGATAATGGTGAAGAAATGCCGGATTATTTTAAAAATCATCCTGTTTATTATGCTGGTCCTGCAAAAACGCCTCAAGGTATGGCTTCCGGAAGTTTCGGCCCTACAACAGCAGGTAGAATGGATCCTTATGTTGCTCCTTTTCAAAAAGCCAGAGGCTCAATGATTATGTTGGCAAAAGGAAACCGATCGGCACAAGTTAAGGAAAGCTGTAAAGAAAACGGTGGGTTCTATTTGGGTTCTATTGGTGGACCAGCTGCAATTTTAGCTCAAAATAACATTAAGGCTGTAGAGGTGATTGACTTTCCCGAATTAGGAATGGAAGCAGTTCGTAAAATTGAAGTAGAGGATTTTCCTGCTTTTATTATTTCAGACGATAAAGGGAACGACTTTTTTGAGAACCTATAAGCAACTTTCTTTTCAAAAATGATTCTCGATACCCGCCCTAATGGTCGGGCAGGCAATTCAGTAAGTACGGAATCACTCGAAGTGACATGATTGTAGTGAATCTGTAGCTTTGACTACAAGAAATTATTATCAAGCTTAGACTTGATATCTTTTAAGTCCTCCTTGATTTTTTGTTCGTCTTCCTTCTTGCAAATCAACAATACATTGTTTGATTCAGAAACGATGTAATCATTCAATCCCTGAACAAGTACAAGCTTGTCGTTAGGAACGTGAACCATGCAGTCGCTAGAGTCGTAAAGGAAAACTTTTTCGCCAACCTTTGCATTGCCATTCTCATCTTTATCCAAATGAGAATAAAGAGATCCCCAAGTACCTAAATCCGACCATCCGAAATCTGCACAAAGAATGTATACATTCTTGGCATTCTCCATTAAACCGTAATCGATAGAAATATTTGGACATTTCTCGTATGCTTCGGCGATAAAAGCTTCTTCTGCATCGGTATTGTATGCGTCTGCACCTGCCTTTAAAAGATCATTGACATCCGAAAGGTGCTCTACTAATCCGTTAATTACACTTTTTACATTCCAGATAAAAATGCCCGAATTCCAATAGTAATCACCGCTTGCTAAAAACTCTTTGGCCACTTCCGATTCAGGTTTCTCTGTAAAAACTTTAACCTTTTTAAGATCCTCGTTTTCTAATGTTTCAGAAGCATCAAACTGAATGTAACCATACCCTGTATCAGGTCTATGGGGTTTAATTCCCATTGTAATCAAACATTCTGTTTTACTTGCTTGATCTAGAGCAGTGTTTACGCAATCTACAAATACATCCTCTTTTAAAATAAGATGATCGGAAGGTGCAACTACTATGTTTGCATCAGGATTTAATTGATAAATCTTGTGCGAAGCATAGGCAATACATGGAGCCGTATTTCTTCTATGCGGCTCACATATAATGCAATCTGGATTAATGCCAGGAATTTGTTCAATTATCTTTTCACGGTAACTTTTATTGGTAATAATGTAGATGTTTTCTGAAGGGCACACTCTTTCAAACCTTTCATAGGTTTGTTGAATGAGCGTTTTGCCTATCCCTAAAATATCGAGGAATTGTTTCGGCATGTCTTCTCGGCTCATGGGCCAAAATCGACTACCAATACCACCCGCCATTATTACACAATAATTATTTTCCATGTCTCTGGTTTGATTGTTTTAAGCGCTTAAGATAATTCGTCTAAAGCAACTTTTAATTTTGCCAAACATTGATCGATCATTTTCATTGAAGTAGTCCCTACAGATAATCTAAACCAAGAAGAATCATCGGATGCTCCAAAGCCATAAAATGGCACTAAAGCCATACCTGCCTTGCTAAGAATGAATTCGTTTACTTCTTTAGGATTAGTAAGCTTGCTGCTTCCTTGTGGTGTTAAGCCAACTAAGTCTAACTGTATTGTAAGGTACATTGCTGCTTGTGGAGAAATTGCATCAACTTTAAATCCTTCTTGTCTTAAAGCTTTAAATCCGTTGTAGAAAGCATTTAATCTATCAGAAATTTTCTTCTTCATTTCAGTTAGATACTCATCAACTTCGTCTTCTCTATCTAAATATTTAGCACAAGCACTTTGCTCTGGCTTAGGTGCCCAGGCTCCCATGTGAGTAATTACCACACCTAATTTGCTAATGATTTTTTCTGGTCCTGTAGCCCAACCAATTCTTACACCAGTTGCAGCAAATGCTTTAGAAATCCCATCAATGTTAATCGTGTAATCTTTTATTTCTGGTCTAAGCAGCACTGGGTTAACGTGCTCTACATCGCCATGAGTAAGAATCCAATAAATTTGATCGTATAATACGTAAACTGGCTTTTCATTTGGTCCCCTTCTGTTGTTTTCTTCTAAAACCAAATCACATATATCTTCAAGTTGTTCTTTTGTAAAGCATGTTCCGCTAGGATTTTGAGGAGAACACAATGCTAATAAATTGGCCGATTGAATGTGAGGTCTTAAATCATCAGCAGTAATCATAAAGTTATTTTCTGCTGTAGTCTCTATCATTTGCTGTTTGCAATGAGCTAAATGCGAATAATAGTGGTTATTCCAAGAAGGTACTGGGAATAAAACAGTGTCGCCCGGATCTAATAAAGTTTGGTAAACTCCGTAAATTAATGGTCTTGCTCCACCAGTAACGGTAACTTCAGAAGTACTGTACTCCATGTTGCCTTTTCTCTTTACATAACGAGAAATAGCTTGTTTTAATTCAGGTAAACCTCCTGTTGGTGGGTAATTGGTAAGGCCTGCATTGTATGCGCTAATAATCTCTTCGGTTAAAGCAGTTGGTATTGGAAAGATTTTAGGATTAAAATCACCGACAGTTAAATTAAATACATTTTCGCCAGCTGCAATTTTTTCGTTAACTGCTTTTGATAGTACTAATATTGGTGAACTCTCCAAGTTATCAGCCATTTTTGATAGCTTCAATTCTTTCTTCGTCATTTCTGCTGTTGTCATGTATAAAAAATTAGATGTGTATTTTAGGGTGGCAAAGATAATAAAAAAGATAGTTTATTCGAGCCAAGAATTAGAACTTACTTTATACAAGATTAACCGCATGGGCGGGGTTAAATAAGTAAATCCTATTGGAAGATATCTCCCTGCATTTTAACCTTTTTCTGAGTTTTTTTATTACTAAAAACTCCCTTCCATTATCAATCGCGAAAGTCATACCATTACTTAAGTCGGCAATAAATACTTTAGACGAAGATTCATCATAGTTGAAAAACACCCTTTGAAGTTCAATGTCTAAGCTGCAACTCGATCTTAATTTGAGTAAATGCTTGTCGAGCGCCTCTTTAATATCATCGGGGAAACAATCTTTAACAACATCATTATTCAATATTGTTTTAAACTCTTGTTTCCATTCTTCTCCATGCGATTTAACTTTGCTCTCATGTTTATTCCAATTTAAAAGATGTGCAAACTCGTGAAGTAAGGTGATGAGAAATTGATATTGATTTAAATCGTTGTTTACCGTAATGCGATGTCCTGTTCCGTTATATGGAGCGCGATAATCTCCTAATTTGGTTTTTCGTTTATTTTTTAGGCGAAGATCAACACCAGTATGGTTTATTAATTGAGTTACAAATGGTACTACAGAGGCAGGTATATAAGGAGATATGTCTTCTGCAGAAACAATTTGCTTACTCATTAATACTGTTATTTTGTTAAAATCGTGCTTGTTTTAAAATGAGGGCATTCATCACATTTGTTCTTTTTACCGAAAATTCCACAGCCAGAAAGCATAATCGTAATGCACGCTAGAACAACTAAAGAAGTGATTAATATACGTTTATTCATATTGGTTAATGTTTGGTGATGCCACAAAATTAAATATAAGTGACGACTTAAGTACGGAACAATGTTTATAAATCGTTAACATGAGTAAAACTTAGCACGTTAAAATATCACTACTTTTATAGGCTAAGATCATTTAATAAGTATGTTTTTTTATCACGTAGGCAGGTACTTTATGCTAATTGGGAGGTCAATTGGCCGCCCCGAGAGTTTTAAAGTGTTTAGAACGGCCTTGGTTAACGAGTTATATTCCATAGGAATTAATTCGCTTCCAATTGTAGCCATCATTTCTCTGTTTATAGGTATGGTTATTACAATTCAAACGGCTACAGCCATCGATAGCCCGTTTGTACCCGACATGCTTATTGGTTTTACTTCTAGAGAATCGATGATTAAAGAGTTTTCAACTACTATTATTTGCCTAATACTTACCGGTAAAGTTGGTTCGAGCATTGCTTCGGAAATAGGTACTATGCGAGTTACAGAGCAAATAGATGCCCTAGAGATGATGGGCATTAACTCGGCAAATTATTTAATTATGCCGAAGTTAATTGCATCGGTAATGATCATTCCTTTTTTAGTGGTAATAAGTATGGCAATTGGAATTTTATCTGGCTGGGTAATTGGAGACGTAACAGGGCTGTGTGGATCGGAAGATTTTATTGCAGGTGTAAAGCTCGATTTTAATCCAACACTCCATATGGGCTACGCGTTTTTAAAAGCTATCTTTTTTGCTATTGCCTTTTCATCTATCCCTGCTTACTTCGGTTACTATGTTAAAGGTGGCGCTATTGAAGTTGGCCAGGCGGGAACTAGGTCGGTTGTTTGGACCAGTATTGCTATTTTGGCTTTGAATTATATATTAACTCAACTGATTTTGATGTGATTGAGATAAAGAACATATATAAATCATTTGGCGAGTTGGACGTGATAAAGGACATCTCTATAAAGTTTGAGCAGGGCAAGGTAAACATGATTATTGGCGAAAGTGGTCATGGGAAAACTGTTTTGATGAAAAGCATTGTTGGTTTACACGAAATTGATAAAGGTGAAATTTTTTACGACAAAGATTTGTTCTCTGTCATGGATACAGATAATCGTAAAGAAATCCGAAAAAAAATTGGAATGTTATTTCAGGGATCAGCGTTGTTTGATTCTCTAAGTGTTATTGATAATGTAAAGTTTCCGTTGAATATGCTAACGGAAATGAGCGAGGAGGAAAAAGAGGAAAGAGCCAACTTTTGTTTAAAAAGAGTAAACCTTATAAATCGAAATGATTTATTTCCTTCCGAAATAAGTGGTGGGATGATGAAGCGAGTGGGGATTGCCAGAGCAATTGCGCTTAATCCTCGTTATTTGTTTTGCGATGAGCCAAATTCTGGATTAGACCCTAAAACATCTATTGTAATTGATAACCTTATAAAAGAAATTACGCAAGAATTTGATATCACAACTATTGTTATTAGTCATGATATGAATTCTGTTATTGAGATTGGCGACAACATTAATTTTATTTTTAAAGGCGAAAACCACTGGAGTGGGGGACAGGAAGATATTTTGAAAACAGATGATAAGGAAGTAGAAAGCTTTGTTTATGCTTCTAAATTTTTACAGCAAAAGAGGGATTAATGGCTGATTGTACAACTATTCTTAATCTGAAAAGTATTAGAAGTACCAAAAGCATTTCTTTATTTAAGTACAGAATAAGTTATTTGTTTTGTTGAATTGTAACTAGATACTATCTTTAGTACCGAATTGAATCCATATAAATGAAAAGGTTTATAATTTCCATTGCATTAATTTGCTTGTTTGGTATCGCAAATACTCAAGCTGGTAATCCTTTATTACTAAAAACAACTTCGCCTGAGCCTAGAGCATTAGTGTTTAAACCGATCGAACTAAATTTCAATACACTTTCAACTCAACCAATTCTGTTTAAACGATCCATTGGTACACGACAATTAGGCAAATGGATGAAAATCGGTGGAGTTGTAATAGCAGGTGCTGGAGTTACTTTATTTCAACTTTACGATTCCGACGGTAAAGTTAATTCGTATATAGGCATGCCATTAGCTTTTGCTGGTATATGTATAACCATTGGTGGATCGATGCTTTACGCCAACGGGTTTTAATTATAATCTTCTATAGCAGGGCAAGAGCAAATCAGGTTTCTATCGCCAGTTGCGTTGTCTACCCGTCCCACAAAAGGCCAAAACTTATTATCTCGTACCAATTTTGTGGGATAAACAGCTTTCTCTCTAGTGTAAACGTGTTCCCAGTTTTCCACAGCAATGCTTTCTGCTGTATGTGGCGAATTTTTCAGAACGTTGTCCACCATGTCAGCTTTACCATCTTCAATCTCTTTAATTTCTTCTCTAATACAAATCATAACATCGCAAAAACGATCAATTTCTATTTTCGATTCACTTTCGGTTGGTTCTATCATTAAAGTACCAACTACAGGGAAAGAAACAGTTGGCGCATGATACCCATAATCGATAAGCCGTTTGGCAATGTCTTCAACTTCGATGCCTGCACTAGATTTAAAAGCCCTACAATCAATAATTAATTCGTGTGCTACTCTGTCATTTTCACCTGTATATAAAACAGGGAAATACTTTTCTAAACGCTTTTTCATGTAATTCGCATTGAGAATAGCGTATCGTGTAACGTCTAAAATACCTTCTTTGCCCAACATTCTTAAATATCCGTAAGAAATAAGGAGTATAAGCGCACTTCCTCTTTGAGCGGACGAAATGGGCGAAACGCCTTGTCTGCCACCAGTATTAATAATGCTGTGCGATGGTAAAAATGGTTCGAGATGGGCAGCAACACAAATTGGTCCAACTCCAGGGCCACCGCCGCCATGCGGAATAGCAAATGTTTTATGAAGATTCAAATGACATACATCGGCACCAATAGCCCCGGGACTTGTAAGCCCAATTTGAGCATTCATGTTCGCACCATCCATATAAACCTGTCCGCCATTATCATGAATAATAGAGGTAATTTCAATAATACTGGCCTCAAAAACCCCGTGAGTAGAAGGGTAGGTTACCATCAGTCCAGAAAGTATTTCGGCATGTTCGTTTGCTTTTTCTCTCAAATCTTTAACATCAATGTTGCCGAAGTCATCACATTTAATAATTACCACTTTCATACCTGCTAATACAGCACTAGCAGGGTTTGTTCCGTGTGCCGACGAGGGGATAAGCATTACATTTCGTTGTCCTTCGCCTCTACTTTTATGATATTCTCTAATCACCATTAAACCCGCATATTCACCTTGGGCACCAGAATTAGGTTGAAAAGAGACACCTGCAAATCCGGTGATTTCGCATAGCAAATTTCTTAAACTCTGAATTATTTCCATGTATCCTACCGCTTGATCCTCAGGTTTAAAAGGGTGAAGCGACGCAAACTCTGGCCAGCTAACAGGAATTAGTTCCGATGCTGAATTTAATTTCATGGTGCAAGAGCCTAAAGGAATCATAGAATGCGTTAAGCTAACATCTCTATGCTCCAATTTTTTCATGTAGCGCATTAAATCCGTCTCCGAATGATATGAATTGAAAACAGGATGCGTCATATAGTCGCTTTTCCTTTGCAGTTTTGCCTGAATTGAATCAGATTCATTCGAACCCATGATTTCGCAGTTTTTGTGCGAACGATTATTTGCTTTGGCAAACACTTCTATAATAATATGTAAAACTTCAAGCGTTGAAGTTTCATCTAGGCTTATTCCAATATGATTATCGAAATAATACCTGAAATTCATGTTTTTCTTAAGCGCAATCTCTTTAATATGAGACTTTGTGATGTGAACTGGCAGTAGAATCTTAACAGTATCAAAATAGTTATCAAAAGCAGAATCGTAGCCCATTCGTTTTAATTGATTGACTAAAAAATGAACCGAATTATTAATGTTTTGCGCAATCGATTTAAGTCCTTTAGGCCCATGATAAACCGCGTACATACTTGCCATAACCGCCAAGAGTACCTGCGAAGTGCATATGTTTGAAGTGGCTTTTTCTCTTTTAATGTGCTGTTCTCTGGTTTGAAGAGCCATTCTTAAAGCAGGGTTGCCGTTCGAATCTATCGATAATCCAATAATTCTTCCGGGAATATATCTTTGAAAGTCTTTTTTTGTAGCAAAATATGCAGCATGGGGACCTCCAAACCCTAAAGGCACACCAAATCTTTGAGTAGAACCAATAACTACATCAGCACCCCATTCGCCTGGAGGTTTGAGAAGCGTTAAACTCAAAATATCTGCTGCTACTCCAACCAATGTGTCGTTGGTGTGTGCGCTGGCTACAAAGTCGGAATAGTCGTGTAATTCGCCATCTGCTGTGGGACATTGAATAAATGCGCCATAAATATTATTGGTGAACTTAAAATCTTTGTAGTCGCCTATAATCAGTTGAATATCTAAAGGTTCCGCTCTTGTTTTTAATAAATCGATTGTTTGAGGGAAGCATTCGTTTGAAACAAAGAAAGTGGTTGCTTCCTTTTTAGATTTATTTCTTTGCTGAATTCGATACATCATAAGCATGGCTTCTGCTGCTGCTGTGCCCTCATCGAGTAAAGATGCATTGGCAATTTCCATCCCTGTTAAATCGCAAATCATGGTTTGGAAGTTAAGAAGCGCTTCCAGTCTGCCTTGGGCAATTTCCGATTGATATGGCGTGTAAGCTGTATACCAACCCGGGTTTTCCATTACATTTCGCAGAATAACACTTGGTACAATGCATTCGTAATATCCCAGACCAATAAAGGAATTAAAGATTTTATTTTTAGCAGCAATAGTTCGTACTTCTTGCAGGTATTCGAATTCAGATACCGCAACAGGCAGCTGTAATTCGTTCTTTAATCTAATTTCTTTGGGAACAGTTTCATCTATTAATTGGTCGATTGAGTCAACCCCAACTACTGTTAATATTTGGCTAACTTCTTCTAAGCTAGGTCCAATGTGGCGTGATGTAAAATTATTTCGAGACATTCTAGAATTTTATTTGATTTTCGTAGTAGAATCTACCACTCGAGGTAGATTTTAATTCCATTAAATTACTAATTGTTGTTATCTTTGAGTTAAATGTTTAAGGTTATCAAATATTCAAAGTTTATATTAATAGCAGTTGCGCTATTCACTTCCATTAATTCGATGGGACAGAATAAGTTATTGTTTATGAATGGTTACGAAATCAACCTCAGATCGTTTGAGGAAGATTTAACTACCAAAAGCATAAGGTATACGTTTACCAAAGATAGATTGTTTAAAGCAGAGCCTAAAATAATCGAAGATGAGATTGATATGTCACGTTTGTTTTCGTTGACGTTAAAAGATGGTTCCGAAAAATTGTATTACAAGCAGGACTCTGCGATAGGTAATGTTTTTGCACTCGAAAGAGCGAGGCTATTTGTTTATGGAGCAAGAGATGCACAAAATAATTACAAAGCCGGTAGTGCATTTGTTAGTGGGGTTTTATTTGGTTTTACGGGTGGATTAATGAGTCAAGCTCTTTTAACACCTATGGTAGGGCTTACAGGTGTTGCAATTCCTGTTAGTAGAGATGTTAGAATTAGTGAAGCTGACGTAAGTGCAGAAAGTTTAGGTTTAGATAGATGCGTAATAATAAATGCCGACTACCGCGATGGATTCCAAAAAGTAGCTAGAGGTAAAAGATTAGGGAAGTCTATTTTTGGTGCTGGTGTGGGAATAATTGGAGGTTTAATTGCACATGCGATTCTAACGAACAACGATATCTTTTTCACCTTCGAAGCCAGACTCGGGAAGATCTAATTCAAGTATCTTCTTGAAACTACTCAAGCAATTAGTTAACTATTTTATTTTTAGCAATATTTTTGTTGCCATTCCTGTATCGTTAATCGCGTTACAAACTATTCTATTGCTCAATACAAGCAACTATAGCTTTGTTTGGTTCTTGTATTTCTCAACACTATTTGTTTATTGTACCCATAGGCTTTATCCTTTGTTGTTTATGCAAAAAGATAATTCGGAATTAGAACGACATGTTTGGGTAAAGGAGCACAAGTTTTTCTCTATTTCGGTTTGGACAGTGGCTTTAATTGGCTCGTTTGCGTTTCATTTAAAGCTTAATTACTTCCAGATAGCCTTACTTATTCCGTGTGGCTTGGTTTCTCTTTTTTACACTCTGCCAGTTTACAAAAAAGGCAATCGGTTTGTTGGAATTCGGAGTGCTCCAATGGCAAAAATATTTCTGATTACCATTGTGGTAAGTTTTGTTACCATCTTTCTGCCTGTGGCTAACGATCCTTCGGTATTATTAGACCTCAATACCCAGTTTCATTTCTTAACTAGATGCCTATTCATTTTTGCCATCACCATTCCGTTCGATATTCGAGATATGGACTACGACAAAGAGGATGAGTTGATTACTATTCCACGGAAATACGGAATACAAGGGGCGAAAAATATATCGTTTGCCATGCTAGCTTTAATGTCGATTGTTGCTGGCTTACACTACTGGTTGCATATCGGACTTACTTATTATGGCTTTCTTGCTATTGTAGGATCTGCCTTAATCTCAATTTTTGCCATTGCTAAACTTCGGCCTCAATCCAGTGAATATTATTATTCACTTGTTATTGAAGGGATGATGATCGTGCAGTTTGGATTGGTTTGGGCCGTGGTGTGAGTTAAGAGATTATCAAGCTTTTTATCATCCCACCTACAAATTCCTTTTCTTTCTTAATAGATAACCCATTCTTCTCAAAACAATTTTTAAAATCAGGCAATTGATTTACTTCGAGTTTGCAAATCAAGTTGAAGAATATGTACAACGATTTAGTAAGAGTAATGCTCGAAAACTTCATCAAGGCAGATTGATTTGAAATGTTGAAATCTGCGTGGAGCCATTTGCCGTTTGGAGCTAAGCGGGATTTTAAATGTTTTACATTTAAATCTAAATCAATGTTGTTAAAACAATCTAAAATGAAAGGGGTGATGATTACATCGTGTTTTACATCAGATTTGAAATCTAAAATAGAATGATTTAAAAAGTCTGTTCGAATTAAATCATTCCGCAATTTTTCGGAAACCAATTCATAAGATCGATCCATCATTTTTTGTGAGAGATCAACGTAGCTTATTTGCGCATCGGGATACATCCTCAATACTTCTACCAGAAGTTTACCTGTACCACCACCAACTATTAAGATGGTTTTAGCTGACTTAATGTCGTCTAAAAAACAAGTTTGAGCACGATGAATAGCACGACCTAAAAAAAGATTGAGGAGTGGATCGTATATGTTCGACAACAAATCGAATCCACTCGCAATTTTAGATATATTGCTCATCCATTATTTAAAAACTAAATCGAGGCTTTCGCAGATGGCAGTTTTTGTTTTATTTAAATCGGCTTTGGTATGCGCACTCGACATAAAACCAACTTCGTATCCAGATGGGCCAGTGTAAATGCCTTTGTTGAGCATAGACGTGAAAAACACCTTGAATTTCTCCATTGTAGAAGCCTTAATATCACTTGCAGATCTGATGGGGAATTTATTACTGAACGAAATCCACCAGATTGAACCAATTGAAGTAATTGTTGCCTTGTATTTATTCTCTTTCATGTAGGCATCTATGTCCCTTACAAACTCATCAGTTTTTGAATTTAAATCTTCGTAGAAATTCTTTTTAAGGCATTCTGTTAATTGTGCTATTCCGGCCGACATCGCAACTGGATTTCCTGAAAGTGTACCAGCTTGGTATACATCTCCCAAAGGAGAAATACTGCTCATTATTTTGTTTGACGCTCCGTAAGCCCCAACAGGTAGTCCTCCTCCAATTATTTTTCCGTAAGTAGCAATGTCTGGTTTGATTTTGTAATAACCAGCAGCTCCTTCAAAACCAATTCTGAAACCAGAAATTACTTCATCAAAAATCAACAATGAATTATTTTCCGTGCAAATTTTTCTTAAAAATTTCAGGTATTTTTTATCCTGAATCAATAAGCCATTATTAGCAGGAACTGGTTCTATAATAATACAAGCAATATCCTTCTTGTACTTTTTAAACGCTGCCTCAACAGCTTTTTCGTCGTTTAGTGGAAGAACAATAGTTTCTTTTGTAAAAGGCTTTGGAACACCTGCAGAAGAAGACGTACCCAAAGTAGCTAGGCCCGAGCCTGCTTTTGCCAATAATGAATCGGCATGACCATGGTAGCAACCTTCAAATTTGATGATCTTATCTCTTTTTGTATAACCTCTGGCTAATCGAATGGCCGACATAACAGCTTCTGTACCCGAACTTACAAAACGCAGTTTCTGAATGTATTTATTGTTATTTAAAATCAGTTTGGCCAATTCATTTTCTTGAACTGTCGGAGTTCCGAATCCCATACCTGATTTCATTGTTTCAGTAACCGCTTTTCTAACAGCGCCGTTATTATGACCTAAAATAAGTGGTCCCCACGAGCAGCAATAATCGATGAATTCGTTCCCATCAACATCCCAAATTCTAGATCCATTTCCCTTTACCATAAAGAGCGGAGAACCTTCAACCGCTTTAAAAGCTCGTACTGGTGAGTTTACTCCTCCTGGGAAATAATTTTCTGACTCTTTAAATAATTTATTCGATTTCGTTCTTTTCATTCTGCTATTTTAAAAATGGATTTAAATTTCTTTCTGCTCCAATTGTTGTTGATGCACCATGACCGGGATATACAATCATATCGTCGCTAAGTGGCATTAATTGGGTTTTAATACTTTCAATTAACGTGTCGTAGTCGCCTCCTGGCAAATCGGTTCTGCCAATACTGCTTTGAAACAGCACATCGCCAACAATGGCAATATTTTCTTCTTCGTTATAAAACGTAATACTTCCTGGCGAATGCCCTGGCGTAAATAAGATTTTAAGCGCCGAATTTCCGAATCGAATCACATCTTCTTCGTTAATGTATTTAGTCGGTTTGGGTGATTCTTTAACAGGAATCTGGTATTTTTCGCCAACCATAGGTACAGCTTCCAACATAACCAGTTCATATTCGTGAATTTCTAACTTCAAATTGTAGGTGTCGGCAACAAATTTGTTTCCCAAAACATGATCAATATGGCAATGTGTATTGATGAGCCTAACAGGTGTTAAATCAGCTTCCTTAATGTAGTTAGAAAGCTGTTGTTCTTCATGTGGCTCGTTGCAGCCTGGGTCGAAAATTATGCACTCCTTCGATTCGTCAGATAAAATATAAGTGTTCTCCTGAAAAGGGTTAAAAACAAAAGATTTTATTTCGATCATAAAAGATTTATAGAGATGAGATTTCAAATGTAATATAATTGTAGAAATTTAGTTAAATTTATTACTGCGCTCAATAAGGGTTTAGTCGATGCTCTATGTTCAGATTTGATAAATTGAACTTTTCGGAAATCACATTGTTGAAGAAGAATTTACGAAACCTAATTTCGTTAGTTTTTACTTTGCTCATATTCGTGTGCCCGCTTGTTTCTCAGGGGCAAATGAACCCTAATAGCAGTGAGTTTGGGAAAAACAGAATTCAGTTTGAAGAGCGATATTGGTTCTTTTATAATTTCGAAGATTTCGACATTTTCTTTTATCAAGGGGGAGAAAAACTGGCACAATCGGCCGCTAAATATGTTGAAGCTTCTATTGAACAGGTTGAAAACCGTTTAAATTTTGATTTAAAAGATAAAATTCAACTGATTGTTTACAATAAACTTTCAGATTTTCAGCAGAGCAACATCGGGATTTCTAGCGAGAATCAAATTAGTATGGCGGGTAAAGCTCGAATTCAAGGATCGAAAGTGTTTTTGTATTTCGAGGGTGATTACAATCAGTTTCACGAACAGATTAGGCAGGTTATTACCGAAGTTATTTTGAATAACATTATGTATGGCGGTGATGTTAAGGAACGCATCCGAAGTGAGGTATTTATCACCTTGCCGGTGTGGTACTCGCAAGGTTTGATTTCCTATATGACGAACCCAAATGAAATCGGAATAAATAATAAAATCCGAGATGGCTTTATGCTTGGCAGCTACGACAAGTTTAATAAGGTGATGGGGGATAGGCAAATTGAGCTAGGTCATTCGTTTTGGGCATATATTTCTCAGGTTTATGGCGATAAAGTGATAGCCAATATTCTTTACATGACACATTTAAGTAGGAATATTGAAAGTGGCTTTCAGTATGTTTTAGGGATTTCTCTCAGGAATTTATACATCGAGTACTTGGCTTACAATTCTGCGGTATACGAAGGGATGGAGGAAAATGGTAACGGAGAATTTGGAGATCCATTAATTAAAAGACCTAAGACTGATTATTCATATTATCAAGCTAGAATTAGTCCTGATGGGGAAAAACTAATTTATGCGAGTAACATTATGGGGCAGTATAAAGTTTGGATGAAAGACCTTTCTACCAGCAAGCGGCCTAAGAAAGTATTACGAGTGGATCATAAATTAGACAGAATTGCAGATGAGTCTTATCCATTGTTGGCATGGCATCCTACAGGGAGTTTATTTACGATGATAACGGAGCGAAAAGGGAGTATCTGGATTTCGCATTATAAGTTAGACGAGAAGAAATTTAGTAAGCGAGAGGTATTTAAATTCGAAAAGGTTTTGTCGATGGATTATTCTGAGGACGGCAGAAAGTTGGTGTTCTCAGCAGTGATGAAAGGGCAGTCGGATATTTTTGTATACACCTTGGCTTCCACTGAGATAAAACGTGTAACAAACGACGTATATGATGATTTGACCCCAAAGTTTATGGAGGGAAGAACAAAAATTGTATTTAGTTCTAACAGAACGAGTGACACAATTCAATTTGATGATAGACAAAAAATGGATCCTCAGTTCGATAAGTTGGACTTGTTTGTTTACGACAATGAGCATAGCGACCCTGTACTTACTAGATTAACTTATTCTAAGGATTGGAATGAAACGGAACCTGATTTATACAACAAGGAGTACATGACTTTTTTAAGTGATAAAAGAGGTCAATACGAACGTTATATTATTAAACTAGATAGTTCTATTTCGCATGTAGACACATTGGTTCATTACAAGCATTTTTCTAAGTCTTACCGAATTACCGATTTTAATAGGAGCATTCAAGAACATGATTACTCACCTCAAAATGGGAAATATGTTCAAGTGGTATACGAAAATGGGAGGAATAGAATTTTTAAGGGTGAGATTGTAAATGTAGATGCTGCCATTTTGGAAGAGGAAGAATCTATAATGATTGGTACGCCGGCTAAGGCTATTGAATTTACGAGTGATTCGTTGATGAAAATATTTAAGGAGGATAAAGAGTCTGTTATTGAGGGATATGAGGAAGAGGAAAAGGAAACAGAACACGAGGTTAATATTGATAATTACATTTTTGACTTTGAGGATAATGAAACTTTAGAGCCAGATGCTTTGGTTGATATTGATATGGATAGTGCCATGGCAGACACTGTTGTTCGAAAATTTGTTCTTCCACCGAAGCGGGCTTATAAAACAATTTTTACCAATGATTTCTTCTCGATGAGGGCGCTCGACAACAGTATTGTGAGCTTTTCGTATCAAAGCACAGTATCTCAGCCGTTAACAAATACCATCCTTCAGGTTGGGATGAGCGACTTATTTGAAGATTATAGAATTGTTGGAGGGCTCAATACCGAACTTAGTTTGCTTTCTAATAGCGACAATGAATCATTTTTGGTGTTTAAGGATGTTAAAAAACGCATGGATAAAACCTTGGGTTTTTTGAGACAAAGCATTAACCCGTCGCAAATTCCTTCCGAGCATAGTTATACCAACTCCCGGTTCAATCAAATTCAATACACGTTAAAATGGCCGTTTAGCGAGGTGTTTAGCATGAGGTTTGGTGTCACCGCAATTTATATTAATGAAATTGAGATGGTGAAGGATCGAGCAGGTTTGGAAACGCCCGACAAAAGATCATACTTTACGGGCGGCAACATCGATTTTGTTTTTGATAATACGCTAATCAAAGGGGTGAATATTTTTTATGGCACTAGGGCCAAATGGGGACTTCAGGTTTTTCAGGAGTTGAAAGATCCGAAGGAGACAATGCTAAAGGTTTCTTTGGATTACCGACATTATCAAAAAATTCATCGCGAGTTTATTTTGGCCACAAGATTTCATGCAAAAAGTTCTTTCGGAAGTATGAAAGAGTTGTTTAGACTTGGTGCTGTAGACAATTGGATGAGTCAGTTTCAGAATACAAACGAGAACTTTACGGCATTAGAAAATACGCAGAACTACAGGTTTCAGTCGTATGCCACATCTGTTAGAGGGTTTAGAAGAGATGTTAGAAAAGGCAACACGTATGCCATTGTAACCAATGAACTTCGACTGCCGTTTTTTAAATACATTGCAACTAGCCCAATCCGGTCTGAGTTTATTGCCAATTTCCAGATAATTGGATTTTTTGATGTAGGAAGTGCTTGGGTAGGTGTTTGGCCTGATTCGGATGTAAATCAATCTAATTCGAAACCAATTTGCGATAGGGAAGGTGATTGTATAGACGACTTTAATGTGAAAATTACGCTGAAAAATTATTCTGAGCCCATCATTTATGGCTACGGATTTGGATTCAGGAGTGTTTTATCTAATTACTTTATTCGTGCAGATTGGGGATGGGGTGTGGAAGACGGGGTGCTACAGGATAAAATATTTTATTTTTCTGTAGGTTTGGACTTTTAATTGTTGGCCGGTTCCGATTGATATTTTAAATAAGATTTAATGAGTAAAGTTTTAGAGAAGGTAAAGTCTCTTTCTGCAGAATATTTGGATGAGGTAATTGGTATTAGAAGGCATATTCACGCCAATCCCGAATTATCGTTTAAGGAATTCGAAACCACAAAGTTCATCACCAGTATCATCGAATCGATGGATGGATTTACCAAAATGGAGGGTTTAGAAACAGGTGCGGTTTATATTTTAGAAGGTAAAAATCCATCGAGTAAATGCATTGCTTTAAGGGCCGATATTGATGCGTTGCCAATTATTGAGAAGAACGAAGTATCCTACAAATCAAAGAAAGAAGGAATAATGCATGCATGCGGTCATGATGTGCATGCGGCATCTTTAATTGGTGCAGCCAAAATCTTAAACCAGTTTAAAGACGAATTTGAAGGGACCGTAAAATTTATTTTTCAGCCAGGGGAAGAACAATTACCAGGAGGTGCTTCGTTACTAGTTGAAAAAGGAGTTTTAGAAAACCCTAAAGTAGATAAGATAATTGGTCAGCACGTGGCGCCATTGCTAGATGTGGGCCAAATTGGATATAGGAAAGGCATTTATATGGCCTCTACCGACGAACTTTATTTTAATGTTATTGGTAAAGGAGGCCATGCAGCTATGCAAGATCATGTGATTGATCCGTTAAAAATTGCTGCAAGAATAATATTGGAGTTACCAGAAATGGTAAAGGAAAAAAACACAAAAGGAACACCAACCGTATTGGCAATTGGGAAAATAATTGGTGCAGGAGCCACTAATGTTATTCCGGGCGAAGTTACAATGGCTGGTACCCTTCGAACAATGGACGAAGAATGGCGTGCAGAAGTTAAGGAGCTGTTAAAAGACAAAGTAAATGAGATTGCCAGTGAGATGAATGGCAAGGTGGAAGTTAAGATTATAGGCGGTTATCCTTTTTTGAAAAATGATGATGTTGCTACAGAAGCTTTTATGATTGGTGCGAAGGAGTATATGGGCGACGAACATGTTGAAGAGATTCCAATTAGCATGACAGCCGAAGACTTTTCTTATTATTCGCATCAAGTTCCTGCCTGCTTTTATAGACTTGGAATTAAAAATGAGGCCAAAGGAATAACATCATCGGTGCACAACAACACTTTTAATATTGATGAGTCGGCAATAGAAACAGGAATGGGATTAATGGCTTGGTCGGTTTTGAAAGAGCTTACCTAATTCATTCTGTAAAGTTTGTAGGAGGTCAAATCGAGATCAACTAACTGATATTCCTTTTCCATAGGCTCTTTTAGCTTTTCCCAATTCCTAATTAGATAGTAGTCGTGACCAACGTTGCAATCTAAGCTGATGTACCCAACTCTAGCTAGGTAGGCTACTAATCCCCAATTAAAGCACAAATCACTGGTCGTAGAAATTACAGTTCCCTCTGGAAAGAAATCGGACAGTACGGCAACATCATGTAAATCGTCTTTATCTCTTCCTACCTTCCCTATACTTAAAGAAGAAACTACGATTGTTGCCACCGCTAAAACAATAGCTACAATCTTTAAACGAGATTGAAAAGACGGTTTTACTTTGTTTAGGAAATTACTCAATACGGGCACTATCAAACAGCTAAATCCCAATGCGAAAAACGACAATGATGGTAGTAGGTAATACAATCTTTGTTTTAAACTAAGCGTAATCGGCAAAGAGGCACTCAGGCCTATCAAGATGAAAAATACGGACAGCCTCCCCAATGGAAACTCCATCGGTAAATCTTTCTTTTTCTTCCAAGCAACAATCAGTGCAACAATTACCATAGAGATGATGAGCTGTTCTAATAAGGAGCCTATAATGGCAAAACGATTGGTTGTGGTGTGGTCGTTGTTTTCTACAAAGGTTTGAAAAATTTGATTGTTGAAATAACCGATCAAATTATCTAATGCTCCTTTGCTGAAAAACGAAATAATGTAGAAGAGCACGGGAGGAGTTAGTACAGCTATAATACTGTAAGCGATGGCTTGTGTAAGTTTTATTTCTTTAAGCGCAACCCAATATATAAATACAACGGCCATCGGAAACAAACCAACTAAGCCTTTGGTTAAAAAGGCTCCAAGTATAAGGGCAGAACCAATTAAGCCCGGAATAATGTTTTTGGTGCGCAACGACTTACAAATAAAATAGATAGAAAACAGGCAGAAAACGGCCATAGTGTTTTCTAATAAGTTTCGCCTAACGGCATCAAAAGCCAAAGGAGTTAATGTCCATAAGAGAACCGGGAACCAAGCGAGTTTTCTATAATCTGTTTTGAAGGTAAAGAGCCTCCAGTTCATAAATATGCCCAGCGCGATTAGCATGCCAGTGACTAAGGAGTAGATTCTTTCGGTGTACATGCTATTGCCAAGTACTTGAAAAAATACAGATTGAATCCACAAACCTAGCGGAGGATGTTCGTAGAAAGCAGGGTATAGGGTTTGGGTGTAATGTGGTTTCCAAAATTCGCCAATTCCCATGGCTAGGTTTTTTGACACTGCGCTGTATGTAACTCCGTCCAAAAACATGCCATCTTGTAGCAAAACAGGAACTGTTAGTATTAAAAAAACAGAACAGGTAATGAGCCAGAAAATACTATGGATATTCTTAAAATTCATGTCAATTAAATTACCTCGTAAAGCAACCACTCGTTTGTTCGTTCTTGCCAATCGTTAAAATTGAACATTTTTATCCATTCTGGAAAACTAGAGTAAATCAAATTTGCTTCTTTGGGGATTTCTTTAGCTTCATCTGAGTTTTTTGTCACTATTAAATAAGACCTTCCTTGGATAGGAATATCGTTTACAGATTGAACTGTTTTAATAGTGAGGTTTTCTCGCTTGTAAAAAGAAATGTATAAAACTCGGTAGTATGGGTTGTCTTCAATGCAATACAAAGTTATTGGCTGTTCGTAATTGCTGTAGATTGTTTTATACAATGGCACCTGATTGTCGGCAGGCCTTAAAGTTACAACAGCCAATAAAGCAAAATTGGTTACCCAAAACCCAACCATAAATAGTTTGAAAATTTTATTTCGAGTTAATTCAATATTCCACTTATTCTGAATTAGCTCAATGCTTTTCACAATAATTCCTGGAAGAAAACCAATCATTGGAAACAAAAACCTTAATTCCTTATGACCAATTACAAAATGGATCAGAAGAAACGGAACCAATACCCAAGTGAGTAGGTCTTTGGGTTTGAAAATAATCAAGAGCAAGGTGCTTGCTAAATAGAGTAAGCTAAAGGGAGGGATGCCATGTTCTATGGCAGCGGTAATATAAAACCACCAAGGAGCGGTTCCGAAATTAGATACTTTATTTTGGATAATGTTTAAATCGAGATAGTTCCAAGCCGTAACTGTTAATTCTCCATAATACCAATAGTCTATTGCAATGCCTAATAAAAAAACAATCACACCTCCAATTATCAGGTTAAAAACAGACAAAAGTTTTTCTTTTTTAATTAAAATCAACCAGCCAATAAGTCCACCAATCATTAAGCCTACTTGGTAGCGAATAATGAAAGCTAAACCGAGTAGGAGGCCGATTTTTAAAAAGGTTGTATGAGGCTTATCTCCTTTTTTAATTAACAGTACAAATGCTATAACAAAAATAACACCTGACCAGTTTTCTGGAGAAAATCGAACGTGGTTATAAATTGTAAACCAAAGAAAGAAGGAGAGGAACAAAAATGCTTTTTCGAGGTATACATGTCTAAATTCCTTTTTGTAGGCTTCGTAAATTGTGTACATGGAAACAAATGACAACACAGCTGATAGTATCCGTAAGTAAAGTGCAACTCTAAATGGGTTTTCTCCACCGAAGAATGCAGATACCTTGTAAAATACTACTGCGATGGCAGGCATAATGGCCGAACGCATCTGCTCATTAAATTCCCAAGGCAAATTGTTTGGATCGGTAAGCCCTAGTTTGGTCCCTGCAAATTCTAAAATTTGAAAATGTTCATCGAAGTGGTGATACCCAACAGAACAATACGCAGCTATTATAGAAATTAGAATGCTTGCCGAAATAATTAAATGCGATTTCACGAATACGAATTTACAATATCCTGAATTGATTCAATATTTAACAAAGAAAGGAGAGCTTAAATGTTAGATAATTAATCTAATAATTTCTTTTTATAACTCTTAATGTTAGCTCTTATCCATTCGGCATTTTGATACAGAAAACTGGAGCTTCTATTATAGAAAAATTCTATTTTGTACGTTTTGCTATACATATTATCAATTTCATTTTTGTGATTTATTAGAAATGAATCGATGAATTTTTCTGAAGAGACCTTTTCTAAACATTTGAAATATTCAGCTAGGAAAACGTCATTTGAGAAGAATTTCCCAATTGAAAACGTTTTAATGTCTTTGTCATCGGTATTAAAATGGTCTTTCAAATTTCTAATTGAAGCATCAAAGGCAACTGGCTCTAATCTTTCCGATACAGGGTTATAATAGTATCTGGCATTGTGCCATCTTATAGAATGGTTGGTGTTACAAAGGTCAGACATTGCAAAGAACATGGCGATCTTTTCAATTTCGAATACCTCTTGTACCGTTTTCTTTTGATTTCTAAAGTCATCTAAAAGTGAAGCACCGTTGTTGGTTTCTGAAGATTTATCTGGTCTGCCATCATGCAGTATCCTAATAGGGGAGTTTAAATATATTTTTTCTTCATTTTTTAAGGTTGCCCACCCTTTATGTTTGTCCCAAAATATTTCTTCAGAAATACAAATAATTGTACCTCTAGGCCTATTGAATCGGTCTGTTAAATAATGTGTGAAATGTTCTTCGTAAGTTGTAATTACCTCTACATTGTTGACCTTTAGCTTAACAATATCCATTTTTAAGGACAAAACATTTTCGGAAGCAAGAAGTTTATGGTACATCCATTCCATCGGGAAGTTTCTACACTTTAAGGCTTGGAAAGAAAGTTTGTTTGCTCCTAGTATTGTAAAGCCCTTTTTAGTTTTTACACGATAGGAAGGTGGAGTTGTGTTGTAATGATCAATTTTATCTCCCTTGAGTCTTATTTTTATTTTTGATTTTTGGTCATTTTCAGAAAAGATAGCGGATACATATCTTTTATGGGAAGAAGTGATTATTCTTTGATTTATTACATCATTATTAAGTGAATCTAATGTTGACCAATTTTTTTCGTTTAACTGGAAATTGATTTCCTGTAGTTCAACTTTCCACATTCCGTAGTAACGGTGAGAAATGAAAATTAAAAATAGAAATATGGGGAATACAAAACTCCTAGAAGGGCAAGTTTAATTTTATTTTTCTTACGAAGTTTCATTATGCTTGGTTAATGAAAAGCAGATGGCTCCAATTATATGATATAAGTGGGTATACATGTTTCTACAAGGAAAGGGTTCATTACTATTTACTGATATCTTTAACATTCAGCTGTTGTTCAACGAAGTTAATCATTTATCCAAATATCAAAACCGTCGACCAGACTTGAACATCTTTATCATTCCAATTGTATTTTGGTTTTGAAATGAGTAATTGACCTATTACACCAACCTTCCGAATACAGCAAAAGTGCGCACACGTGCGCACTTTTGTTTGTATTTTAATCTTGGGCAGTTAAAAAACTACTGCGAAGAAGGAATTAATTCTTAACGAACTTTATTACATCCGATCTATCGCGGCCATCAACATGAATGAAATAGATCCCTTTTCCTAAATCGGAAACATCCATTTGATACTGCGATGTGTTTTTAGCACTTGCTCTTCGTACCACTTGTCCTCGCACATTAGTAACCCTAACCTTAAAGTTGCCTTTAGTGCCAACGTTAACGTTAATTCTACTACTCGTAGGGTTTGGATAAACACTCAATCTTGTTTGAGCAGATTCATTAATTCCTACGTTGGTAACTTGGTAGCATGATGATGTATTAGGACAACCGTAAAAGTCATCTGTAATAACAACTGCAAACGATCCATTTTCCATAGCTGTAAAGCTTTGTTCTGTTCCAACAGTTGTCATATCGCTACAATTAATCCATTCGAATGTAGCAGGACTCTCATATTCGGCCATGAAGGTTATATCAGATACTATACTTACTGTTGTATCTGTTGTATGCGCATCAATTGAAATTCCATCAGTTGTTGAACACATTCCTCCGTAAGTAACAATAACATTATAAGTGCCTTGATCATAAACTTCTAAAGTTCGATCTGTAGATCCATCCGACCACAAATAAGATGCACCTGAATTCTCAGCATCTAACGTAACCATTTCGCCATTACAAAGAAGTATTTCGTTTCCTAATTCGAGGTATGGGGCAGTAGTATAAGATACTATTACCTCTCCTGTACTTGAACATATCCCACCATTAGTAACAGTAACTAAATACATATCGTCGAAATAAACTTCTAAAGTTTGCTCAGTAGAACCATCCGACCATAAATAAGTGGCACCTGAGTTGTCAGCGTAAAGCATTGTCATTTCACCATCGCATAATTCTTGATGTGGTCCTAAATCAACAATAGGATACATTGTATAAGAAATAATCACTTCGCTCGTAGCTGTACATGCACCTGCGTTTGTAGCCGTAACAGAATACATGTTGTCAGAAGAAACTTCTAACGTTTGTTCTGTAGAACCATCCGACCAAAGGTAATCTGCGCCTGTGTTTTCTGCGTCAAGCATAGCCATTTCGCCATCACACAAATCTTGATCTTCACCTAATTCTATTACCGGATTAGTTTCAAACGTTAAGTCGTAAGTAACTACACTGTCACAACCATATTGGTTGGTTAAAGTTTCAATGTAAATATCAGTGTCAGTCCAAGTTTTGCCATTTGGGCCTTCGTAACTTTCTTCACAAATAGTTTCTGTAACGCTGCCTGTAGTTCCTTTTGCAAGTGCAACTCCTTCAACCCAGTTACTTTCGAACACGCTTAGCAGGACTCCATGATTTCCATTTCCTGAAAGATCTGTAATCGTTGTCCCGGTTCCTTCATCAAAAGTATAGTAAGCTTGTAATCCTATAGGAGGAAGCGTACAATAATGTCTGTTCATGTCCTCAATGATTTCTTCTTGAGTTCTTGCCACGTTCCAGATTCTAACCTCATCAATGTATCCAGTATGCTTGTTGTAGCCATTTTCTGAATTACCAATCCGAAGCACGTTAGTCGAAGGCGCAATATCAAACGAAGCTGCTGTGGAGTCAACAACAACACCATCAACAAACATTCTTACATATTCGCCATCGTAAGTAGCAGCAACATGTTGCCATACATTTAATTCAAGCACGCTATCTGTTTCATAGTTATTCCATGTGTTGTCGCCTAATACAAGTTTTAAATGTCCTGCACCACCAATTCTGAACATAAATCCTCTATCTGGTACATTTTGTTCTTTATTTATAATATTGGAAAGATCTATGTCTGGATTAAAAGAAGTGGGGAAGATCCATGCTTCAAGTGAAATAGCATTACCGGTAATTTGAATAGAAGGATCATCTCCGATTTCTGCTATATTTTGCCAGCCTGAAAATTTAAAGCCAGTTTGCGCATGAAGCATCGTTGTGCTTAACAACAATAATATTGTTGCTAAAATTGTGTTTTTAGTCTGTTTGAGCATGTTTTATGTTTTATTTGATTTCGAAAGATACAATTTAAATGCTTATTTTTCAGTCTGTAATAGATAAATCACCTATTAAGTAGCGGGTTATTAGTGCAATAGGATGGTTTTGTGCGAATTACCGATAGATTTATGAAATTGGTTTTAACAAGAATGTTCCTAAGTAATTAGTTGCCAAATTCTGAGAGAAATTTGATTCTAACTAATCTAATCTCTTCTTCGGTGTAATCGTCTTCTCCCAATTCATCGAGTGCTTCTTGAACAGAATCCGTTTCAGCTTCTTGAAAATACTCATAGATTTCTTCTTGTTTGTCAGAGTCAATCTCGTCGTTGATGTAATAATTGATATTTACTTTAGTGCCCGAAGAAACAATAGCTTCAATTTCTTCAATCAATCTTTCAACCGATAATTGTTTTGAATGAGCAATGTCTTCTAGCGGTAATTTTTTATCAATATTTTGAATGATAAACACTTTGTTGGCTGACTTGTTTACCGCCGAACGGATTACCATATCTTGCGCCCTTACAATGTTGTTTTTTTCGATGTAATCGTTGATTTCATCAATAAAAGGCTGTCCAAACTTAATGGCTTTACCTGTGCCTACGCCATTAATTTGCTTTAGCTCTTCTATGGTAGTAGGGTACTGACAAGTCATCTCCTCTAAAGATGGATCTTGAAAAATGATAAAAGGAGGTAGGTTTTTCTGTTTTGAGATCGTTTTTCTTAAATCTTTCAGAATATCGAATAATTCAAGATCGTATGCCCCTCCAACTTTAGCTTTTTCATTTAAAATCGATTCTTGACTTTCTTCAACTACCTCGAAATTATGATCTCTGTATATTTTTACTGGATGAGGCGCTGCGATAAATGATCTTCCTTTATCGGTAACTTTAAGTATGCCATAGCTCTCAATGTCTTTCTTTAAGAGATCCGAAATGATGCATTGTCGAGCAATTGCATTCCAATACGAATCATCCTCATCAGAACCGATGCCAAAATTAGTCAAGTTTTCGTGCTTGTAATTTTTAATAACGTCGGTGCTTTCGCCCATTAAAACATTTACGATGTGGTCTAGCTTGAATTTCTCTTTTGCTTCAATAATTGTACTTATAAACTGAATAATCCCTTTCTCAGCCGCAATTTCGGACTTTGGATTGTTACAATTATCACAATTTCCGCAATTATCTTGTGTGTAAGTCTCTCCAAAGTAATGAAGCAATTGTTTTCTTCTGCAAATGCCAGATTCGGTGTAAGAAACCGTTTCAGCTAAAAGTTGTCGGCCTATTTCCTGTTCCGCAACAGGTTTATCCTTCATAAACTTTTCGAGCTTCTCGATGTCTTTATAAGAGTAGAACGCAATACAGTTGCCCTCTCCGCCATCCCTACCTGCACGACCAGTTTCTTGATAATAACCTTCTAAACTCTTAGGGATGTTGTTGTGAATCACGTACCTAACATCAGGCTTGTCTATTCCCATTCCGAAAGCAATAGTGGCTACAATCACGTCTATATCTTCCATTAAGAACATATCCTGGTGCCTTGCTCTGGTGCCAGCATCCATACCAGCGTGATATGCCAATGCTTTAACGCCATTTATTTGAAGCACTTGAGCAATTTCTTCTACTTTCTTTCGAGAAAGACAATAAATGATACCCGATTTGCCACTATGGAGTTTAGTGTATTTGATGATTTCTTTAACAACAGCTGTTTTTGGTCGAACCTCATAATATAAGTTCTCTCTATTAAAAGAAGATTTATACGTTTTGGCAGCATCCATTCCTAAGTTCTTCTGAATGTCTTTTTGTACCTTAAGTGTTGCTGTTGCTGTAAGCGCCAGTAAAGGCACATTCCCAATTCGTTGAATCATTGGCCTAAGCTTTCTGTACTCAGGTCTAAAATCATGACCCCATTCAGAAATACAATGGGCTTCATCTATCGCAAACAAAGAAATTTTGATAGATGATAAAAATCTAATATTGTCTTCTTTTCCTAAAGATTCTGGCGCAACATAAAGTAATTTGGTTTTTCCGCTAGCTACATCACTTTTTACTAAAGCGATTTCGGTTTTATTTAAAGATGAATTTAAATAATGGGCTACACTTTTATTTTCGCTATAGCCTCTCATCGCATCAACTTGATTTTTCATCAAGGCAATTAACGGCGAAATAATAATGGCAGTACCTTCTTGCATCATTGCAGGTAGCTGATAGCAAAGCGATTTGCCACCGCCCGTTGGCATAATAACGAACGTATCGTTGCCTGCAAGCACGTTTTTTATAACGGCTTCCTGATGACCTTTGAAATTATTGAACCCAAAAAACTTCTGAAGATGGTCGGATAAAGATGTCTCTGTTGTGAGCAATCTAAATGAATTTGATTTAAAATAGATACTTTAGTACACTTAACTTTGTCTAAATAATAAATATACAATGAAAACGACAATAAATTGATTGTTTTCAAATAATTTTTAATGTCAGAAGATAAAATAATTGAACTTGCTAAATCAACATTGGATTTAGAGGCGAAAGCTATTTCAAATCTAAAATCTTTTTTAGATAACAATTTCGTTTCCAGCGTAAAAGCTATCCATGAATCTAAGGGTAGGGTAGTAGTCACTGGAATTGGGAAAAGTGCGAATATTGCCAATAAATTTGTTTCCACTTTAAATTCTACCGGTTCACCAGCCATATTTATGCATGCCGCAGAGGCAATTCATGGTGATCTTGGTATAATTCAAAAGGATGATATTGTAATATGTATCTCCAAAAGTGGAAATACAGACGAAATTAGGGTGTTAGTACCCTACATTAAATCGATGAAAAACATCATGATTGCAATTGTTGGTAATCCTGATTCGTATTTAGGTCAAAATTCAGACTTTGTTTTAAATACATTTGTTGAAAAAGAAGCTTGTCCGAATAATTTGGCGCCAACAACAAGTACTTCGGCACAATTGGCCTTATCGGATGCATTGGCTGTATGTTTATTAGATTATCGAGGGTTTTCGAGCGAGGACTTTGCGAAGTTTCACCCAGGAGGTACATTAGGACGGAAATTATTCCTTACTATTAAAGAGGTATGTAAAGAAAATGAAGTGCCAGTAGTTGGCTCAACGGCAGATTTAAAGTCGGTAATTATGGAAATTTCGAGCAAAAGGCTTGGAGCAACTGCAGTTGTGGAGAATAATGAGTTGATGGGAATTATTACTGATGGAGATTTAAGAAGAATGTTGCAAAATTCGGGTTACGATGAAAAATTAGTTGCGCAAGACATTATGCATGCACAACCAAAAAAAATAGAAGCAGAACGATTGGCAACAGAAGGGTTGAAAATGATGGAGGAGAATAATATTTCGCAACTGGTTGTTGTTGAAGGTGAAAAGTATTTGGGAATCATACATATACATGATTTACTCAAACAGAATATAATTTAAGTCAGATATCGAAAAGAGAAAGTATGAGCGAAAACGATGAATCTGGCGAAGACGAAATGTCTTTCATGGACCACTTAGAAACATTAAGGTGGGTAATTCTAAGATCTGTAATAGCAATAATTGGCGTAGGCATGGTAGCCTTTGCGTTTTCGGGCTTTATGTTCGATACAATATTGTTTGGCCCTAAAAATGGCGACTTTTTAACCTATCGCTTACTGTGTGCATTGGTTCATAAATATGATTTAACAGAGGCATTGTGCATTACAGAGTTGCCTTTCGAGATAATTAGTACGGCTATGACGGGCCAGTTTATTACCCACATGATGGTGTCTTTTAAAGCTGGTTTGGTAATAGCATTCCCATATATCCTATTCGAAATTTGGGGTTTTGTAAAACCTGCATTGCACAACAGCGAAAAGAAATACAGTTCGGGCTTTATCATTATTGGCACCTTGTTGTTTTTTACTGGAGTAATGTTCGGCTATTTCATTATAGTGCCGCTTTCAGTTAACTTCTTGGGCAACTACCAAGTAAGTGATCAGATAGCAAATACATTTACTATAGGGTCGTACATTAGTATTGTAACCACCATTCCGTTGGCATCGGGTTTAATTTTCGAATTGCCCATCATTGTTTACTTCCTTTCTAAAGTGGGTATTGTTACGCCAACAGTAATGCGGAAGTACAGAAAGCACTCCATCGTAGTCACTTTAGTACTGTCGGCAATCATTACTCCGCCAGACATTGTAAGTCAAATTTTAGTGGCGCTCCCATTAGTGGTTCTGTACGAGATCAGTATTTACATTTCTAAAATTGTAATAAAGAATAGAGACGCAAAAGAATAATAGGAATAATGCAGCTGAGCGATCATATAACCAAAACCATTTTTTTTAATAAACTGCTCTTAATAGTATTCCTATTGGTTTCTTCTTTTGCTTTCGGGCAAGAAACCGCAGTATCGGGAAAAATAACAGATTCCATAAGTGGAGACGGAGTTCCGTTTGCCAATATTCAATTTAGGGGTACAACCGTTGGTACCATGTCGGATATTAACGGGTACTATAGTCTCAAATCAACCTTGTCTGTAGATTCTTTAAGAATTTCCTATATCGGCTATTTGCCTAAAAGTGTTGCTGTAAAATCTAATGTTGTTCAGGTTATTAATATACCGCTTAAAGAATCTAGCATTAAGTTAGATGTTGTTCAAATTATTGCAGGAGTTAACCCTGCGTTAGCCATAATAGAGGGAATGGTGGAGAATAAAGAGGCTAACGATAAGAGCAAGTTCGACTATTACGAGTACGAAGTGTACAACAAGGTAGAGTTCGATATGTATAACCTGCCCGAGAAAATGATGAATAATAAGTTGCTCAAGCCTTTTAAATTCATGCTTCAAAACTTAGATACAATCGATGGAAAACCGTACCTGCCGTTCTTTTTGATAGAATCTCTTTCGGAAATGTATTATCAGAAAAATCCAGAACTTAAGCGGGAAATAATTAAAGGAACTCGAATTGCTGGTACAGAGAATGAAAGTGTTGCGCAGTTTATGGGCGATATGTACCAACATTTTAATATCTATTCGAATTACATTTTACTTTTTGGCAAAAACTTTATAAGTCCAGCGGCGGATAATGGAAAGCTTTTTTACAAATATTATCTAACCGACAGTACCAGTTTGGGCGACTTGTGGTGTTATAAAATTCATTTTGTTGCTAAAAGAAAGCAGGAATTAACTTTTGAAGGTGATATGTGGATCGCCGATTCGTCGTGGGCAATTAAGAAGGCAACGTTGCAAATTACAGAAGATGCGAATGTGAATTTTGTAAACGATGTTAGGATAGAACAGGAGTATGTATTGGTAGATAATCAAGGTTGGATGTTGGGCCGGGATAACATAATGATGGATTTTAACATCTCGAAAAAGGCCAAAAGGGTTACTGGCTTTATTGGTAGGAAAACAACCACGTATGAGAATATCAAAGTCAATAAAAAAAGATCCGACGAATTCTACAAAATTGGAGATGAAATTATTGTCGAAGAAGGTTCGAGTGATCGAGGTGATGAATTTTGGGATGAGGCTCGTCATGAAGAGCTAAATGAACGCCAACAAGGAATTTACGACATGATTGATACCCTTAAGACATTAAAGGCATTTAAGGTGTACGAGGGGTTAATATTTACTGTAATGACGGGCTATAAAGAGTTTGGTAAGTTCGAAATAGGACCATATCATAGTTTGGTGAGTTATAATGACGTGGAGGGAGTTAGAACTAAAATAGGCGTAAGAACAAGTAATGAGTTTAGTACTCGAACAATGATAGACGCATATACCGCATATGGATTTAGGGATACCAAGGTTAAATACGGTGGTGGGGTGCTTTATTTTCTCTCTAAAAAACCGCGAAACTCCATTGATATCCACTATAAAAATGACGTGGAACAGCTAGGAATGAGCAACAACGGAATGCAAACAGATAATGCGTTCACCTCTATTTTTAGAACTTCAAGAAATTATAAGCTTACAAACATTGAGGAGTACAAGTTTGCCTATGAAATAGAATGGCTGGAAGGTTTCTCTACCCGGCTTACGATGGCGCAAAGAATTTTTAATCCGTTAGGGGATTTGGTATATAACTTCTACGACGAAGATATACTTTCGGATGTAGATGAGCTGAGGACGTCTGAATTGTCTATGTACATTCGATTTGCCCACAAAGAGAAGTTTGTTTCTGGCGAGTTCAATCGGATCAGTTTAGGGACCACATCGCCAATTATCCAATTTGATTACACGGTGGGTATAAAAGATTTGTTGAACAGCAAGTATCAATACCATAAATTCAGATTTAATGTTTCCGATAAAATAAGATTGGGTGCAGTGGGTAATACCAAATTCAATGCAGAATATGGAAAGGTATTGGGTAGAGTTCCTTATCCGCTTTTGGAAATGCATCCTGGAAACGAGAGCTACTTTTACGATAAATCGTCTTATAACTTGATGAATTATTTTGAGTTTATCAGCGATGAGTATGTTTCACTGGCAGTGGCGCATCATTTCGAAGGGTTTATTTTGAATAAAGTTCCTGCTTTAAGAAAGTTGAAATGGAGATCGGTAGTGAATGCAAAAGGTGTTTATGGCAAGTTGGATAGCAAGCATCAGGATATTTTGTTGTTCCCAAATTCTGGCGTAAATCTTGCTAAAAAGCCATACATGGAAGCTGGTGTTGGCATCGAGAACATATTTAAAATAATTAGAATAGATGCAATTTGGCGATTAACCTACCGAGATCACAATGTTGGTGATTTAGAATTTGAAGATGGTGTAGGAGTTACTAACTTTGCCATCCGTGGAAACTTTGCATTCAATTTTTAGAATAAACGATGAAATTATATACAAGAAACTTAGTTAAATCATACAAAGGTCGTGCTGTGGTTAATGAAGTTTCCATAGAAGTTAATCAAGGTGAAATCGTTGGGTTACTTGGGCCAAACGGTGCTGGAAAAACCACCACATTCTATATGATGGTTGGTTTAATAAAGCCCGAAAAGGGAGGTATTTTCTTGGATAACGAAGACATTACGTCTAGAGCAATGTACCAAAGGTCTCAAAGAGGAATTGGCTATTTGGCACAAGAACCGTCGATTTTTAGGAAATTAAGCATTGAAGATAACATCAAGATTATTCTGGAAATGACTAAGCTTTCTAAGAAAGAGCAAGCAATAAGATTAGAAAAGTTAATTGATGAATTCGGACTTCAACATGTAAGAACCAGCAGAGGAGACTTGCTTTCTGGTGGAGAAAGAAGACGATGCGAAATTGCCAGAGCTTTGGCCAACGATCCTAAGTTTATTTTGTTAGATGAACCGTTTGCAGGAGTTGATCCAATTGCCATAGAAGACATTCAAGCTATAGTAAGCAGGCTAAAAAATAACAACATCGGCGTTTTAATCACCGATCACAATGTTCACGAAACATTAGAGATCACTGATCGTGCCTATTTGTTGTTTGAAGGTAAAATCCTGAAAGCAGGAACTGCAAAGGAATTATCGGAAGACGAACAAGTACGTAAAGTGTACTTGGGCGAGAACTTTAAATTGAGAGACTAGCCTATATAGCAGTTAATTGGATAGTAAAACTTTCCATAATTTCATTCGCCAATAATTTCTTACAAGCCAATTCAACTAATTCTTTCGCAGCAGCTTCCGACTCTGCTTCCACTTCTGTAGTAATGTGTTTGCCGATTCTTACTTCGCTAATATTGGCTAAATCGATATTTTTTAAAGACGACTCAACTGCTTTTCCCTGTGGATCAAGCAATGCCTTTAATGGCATTATATCTATATCTGCACTAAACTTCATTCTTCGTAAAATTATTTATTAATGACATTAAAACGTACAACAGTATAATTAATGGAACTGCTAAATATTGATCGGCAACATATTTTAACCCACCAAACATTCCTACCGATATAAGCACAAACAAGTACCTAACTTTATTATCGTTCCATTTAAAGTTGTTGAACTTTAAAGAAAACAAAGGTAACTCGCATATTAATAAAAAAGACAACATTATCGTGATAGATATCAAGAAATATGGACTTAATAGTATTTGGTTAATATTTCCAATATCGGCGTTTAAAATTAATGGGAACGAACCAATCAAAATAGCATTGGCTGGCGTGGGAAGTCCTATAAACGAAGTAGTTTGCCGATCATCCAAGTTGAATTTTGCTAATCGGTAAGACGATGCGCACGCAATAATAAATACGAAATAAGCAGTTTCTTGAGGGAATAAATCCTGTTCGGCAATGGCTAGTTGAAACATTTTGTACAAAATCATTGCAGGTAACACGCCAAAACTTACCACGTCGGAAAGAGAATCCAACTCCTTGCCCATTTCCGAACTCACCTTTAATAACCTGGCCGAAGCTCCATCAAAAAAGTCGAAAACAGCTGCCAAGCCAATCATAGCAGCGCAATATTCTAAATGACTTTGGAATGCAAAAACAATTCCGATGCAGCCACAGAAGAGGTTGCCGAGTGTTATAAGATTTGGTATTTGATTTTTCAATTCGTCGATGTTGTTCCCTTAACAAACTTAAGTAATTTTAGTTTTGTTCATGCGATACCAAAGAACACTTTTTATCATTCAAGCTTTGCCAAATAGGATCTATGCTTTTTAACTCAATTCATTTCCTCTATTTTCTTCCGATTGTGCTGCTGGCCTATTGGTTGCTTAAAGATCAGTTGAGATGGATTTTGCTCTTGGCAGCCAGCTACTATTTCTACATGAGCTGGGAACCAATTTATGGTTTGTTGCTGATGGGTTCTACCTTGGTAGATTATTGGTGTGGCTTACAATTGGCCAGTTCTAAAAAAGATAACATTCGGAAAAGGTGGGTAACGTTAAGCAGCATCACCAATCTTGGAGTGTTTTTTACATATAAATATTTGGCTTTTTTCGGCAATGCGGCATTAGATGCAGTAAGTGCTGTTTCCGATCAACAATTTGATATAATAGAAGCAATGATCCTTCCGATAGGCATCTCTTTCTATACTTTTCAATCAATGAGTTATACGATAGATGTATATCGGAAAGAAGTAGAAATGGAACGTCATCTGGGTAAATTTGCCTTGTTTGTTTCCTTCTTTCCGCAATTGGTTGCGGGGCCGGTAGAAAGGTTTAAAAACTTAATGCCTCAAATTCACCGCGACAAATCGATTGACATAGAAACATGGATTCCGGCATTCCGATTAATACTATGGGGCTTTTTTAAGAAGGTAGTAATTGCCGATCGGTTGGCTTTATTTGTCGATCCTATTTTTGCTGATGTTTCAGAGTTTGGCGCAATTTCTCATGCCTTAGCAGGTGTGTTTTTCGTTGTTCAGGTTTATTGCGATTTCTCTGGATATTCGGATATAGCTATTGGAACCGCTAAGCTTTTCGGCTTCGATTTAATGTTGAATTGGCGTAGGCCCTTACTTTCTAAATCGCTGGTAGAGTTTTGGCAACGCAATCATATATCGCTTACAACGTGGTTTAGAGAATACTTATACATCTCGCTTGGCGGAAGTAGATGTTCTAAAAATAGGTGGCTCCTCAATATCTTTTTGGTATTTATTATTAGTTCGGTTTGGCACGGTAGCAACTGGACATTTATGGTTTGGGGATTGATGCATGGGGTTGTTTATATAATGGAGATCACCTTGTTTAAAAACGTTAAGATTCCATGGCTAGGTTGGTTTTATTTATTCGGATTTCATACCATCTCGCTCATGGCGTTTCGAGCAAATAGTGTGTCGGATTTAATGCTGATGTATGAATCTATATGCTCTTTTAATATTGACATAGCTCAGTTTAAAACAGATTTATTAACCATTAATTCGTTTGGATTGGTGTTGCTAGTAAATGTGTTGTTGATTGCATTTCTGTTTACGAAAGAATTAATTGAGGAGCATGGTATTGGTTCATTAAATGTGAAAACATCATCTGTTTATCGTCCTACTTTATACATCGCATTATTTGTCGGCATTTTTGTTTTTGGTGAGTTTAGTGAAAACGAATTCTTCTATTTCCAATTTTAATTAATGAACTAAATTGAAAAAACCGATTACATATCTAATTCAAGTTATTGTAGCTATTCTGCTGGTTGTTTTGGCGCGCGAGGTAGTTTATATCGGAATACGGAATAATAAAATTGGCGAATACGACAAGCTCAACACCATCTTCCTAAAGGAAAATAATTTCGATTTATTGTTCATCGGTTCTTCCCGAACGGAATCTCATTACAATCCCGGCATCTTCGATTCAATTACTGGGTTAAGCTCATATAACATTGGCTTAGAAGCTGCTTCGAGCAGAATGATTAAAGGCGAATTATTGGCGTACTTGGAGCACAGTGAAGCACCCAAATACGTGGTTATCAATATCGATTTTCATAATTTTCGCAACGATACCATTATCAGATACCCTCGATACTTTCCTTATTTAGAAGGAAACAAAGCTTTTTACAACACACTTGTTGATCTCGATTCTCAATTTTTTTGGTATCGCTACAATCCCATTTATGGTATGGCACACACCAACGACAATTATCTGTATGCTGCATATCGGGGCTACACGGGCTTTGTAACCGCTTTTGATGAGTCGTTTGTTAGGGGTTTTACACCACTTCCGCTTACAAAAGGAGAAAAAGTTAAGGACAGAATTTATGAAGATTACAAAACTGCGCCCAACGATAACGTTTACAATCAATTTGCAGGAATTATAGAAATCTGTAAACAGTATAATATTATAGCAACATTTGTCGTTTCACCCACATATTTTAAGAAAACGAATAGTGTTCTGGATCGTAGAATACACTTTGACAAAATTAATGCAATGGCAAAGAAAAATGGTTATACCTTTAGGTCGTATTTAGATGACGACGTGTGTTATAACGAGAAGTTTTTTTGTGATGCAAATCATTTAAACTATATTGGCAGTAGAGCGTTTAGCATTCAATTTTCGAACGACTTTAAATCCGATTTAAAAACAAGGTTATCAGGTGACTGACATTAAATTAAAAATTAAAAATACGCTGTTAATAGCAGCTATTATTTTTGCTGCTTCGGCAACTAGTTCTGCACAGGTAAGAACGATGAGCAACGAATTCCTATCTATAGGAGTAGGGGCTTCAAGTTTAGGAATGTCTAATTCTTATGTAGCTAGAGTAAACGATGTAACCGCTGGATATTGGAATCCTGCAGGCTTACTAGGTGTACAATCCAATGTGCAAATAGCAGCAATGCATTCAGAATATTTTCAAGGAATGGTTAAATACGACTATGCTGGTATTGCTTCTAAGTTAGATAGTAACAGTGCGATAGGGTTCTCGTATATAAGGGCAGGCGTTGATGGAATTATGAATACCCTCGAATTAATGGACGCCGATGGAAATATTAATTACGACAACATTAAAGAGTTTTCGGCTGTGGATAATGCATTTCTTTTTAGTTACGCAAGAAAATCGAAAATCAAAGGATTGCGATACGGTGCCAACGTAAAAGTTATTTACCGTAAAGTTGGCAGCTTTGCCAATGCATGGGGTTTTGGCCTTGATGCAGGAGCGCAATACAGATTAAAGAAATGGGATTTTGCTGTTATGGCACGCGATGTAACTTCTACTTTTAATGCGTGGAGTTTTTCTTTTACCGATGCAGAGCAAGCAGTTTTGGTATCAGAAAACAACGAAGTTCCAGAAAACTCATTAGAGATAACACTTCCTAAAATGATTTTGGGCGTTTCGCGTAAACTTCAGATCAAAGAACATTTTACAATCATTACAGAAATAGATATGGATTTCACATTCGATGGAATGAGAAACGCTGTACTTAAATCGAATGTAGTGAGTATGGCGCCACATATGGGCATAGAATTTGGCTACCACAATCTAGTCTTTTTAAGAGGTGGAGTAGGGCACATTCAACAATACACAGAACTAGATGCTGTAAAAACTAAGGTGCAACCAAACATAGGCGTAGGGATAAAAATTAAAAACCTTACCATCGATTACGCGCTTACCAATGTAGGTGGTGTTTCTGTAGCGCCTTATTCTAATTTGTTTTCGTTAAAACTCGATATCAATAAGCGCTCTTAGTGAAATGGATTAAACTTACTTGTATTTTCGCATTTTTATCGGTTCAAGTTGTTGCGCAAAACTTTGGGAACGAATGGATAGATTACGCCTCAACGTATCATAAAGTAAAGGTTCCTACAAACGGCATATACCGAATATATTACACTACATTACTTAATGCAGGATTCAATTTAATAATTACCGACCCCCGTAATTTTCAGGTTTTTAATAAAGGAAAAGAGATTAAAATTCATGTTGAAGGTGAAAATGATGGCACTTTTGGTGTAAACGATTACATAGAATTTTACGGTGTAAAAAACGATGCTTGGTTAGATACTTGTTTGTACCAAGAGGTTGGTCAACAAGCAGATCAAGACTTTAGTTTATATAACGATACAGCGGTTTACTTTCTTACGCAAAACACATCAACAAACAATTTAAGATTGTCGTCGGAAACCGATCTCGACTTTGCTTCTTATACCCCAATCGACAGTGTTTTTAGAAGCGATAAAGTTAATTACAACGGAATGTATTACGAAGGAGAACGGTCGGATTATGAATCAACCGACGCCAATTATGATGGTGCCGAAGGCTGGTTCGATCAGTTTTATGGAATTGGAACCGACTGGAAAAGGACTGTTAATATTAGCAATTTGGATACTACGGCCGGGAATGCTATGGTTAACATAACCTTTGTGGGTAACTCAACTTATTATCCATTTGGCGATTCTATTGATGATCATCACATAAGGGTACGATTTGCCGATGTAGATTCTAGTTATACATACAGAGGTTTCAGGTCTGTAGATGCCAGCTTTACTTTTTCTGCGTCGGGCTTAACAGAACCAACAACAGAGTTTACGCTAACCACCATTGGTGCTACTGGTGTAATTAGAGATTGGAATGGCCTTGAAAGCATTGAAATAATTTATCCAATGCAACCAATTTTAGATGGTAGTTCAACGTTCGAATTAATTGTACCCGACAATTCCACTCAAAGTAAATCGTATTTAAAGGCTTCAAACTTTATCGGTTCAGGAACTGCATACGTTTACAATTTAACCGATGGCGCCCGAATAGTAACAGCGATAAATGGTGATACAATTAATGTTTTAATTCCGAATACAGGGGGAAATAAAAAGTGTTTCTTGTTTTCAGAAGGAGGCGTAATCAATGCATCGCTTGAATCGGTGAGCGCTACAGATAAATTTACAGATTACGAATCGTTGCTGTTAGATTCGGCATTTATAATAGTTACCCATCCAAGTCTATTAACATCATCGGAATTTTATGCAGCCTATCGTTCATCTGTGTTTGGAGGAAGTCACAATACGTTAGTTGCGAATATCGAGGAGTTATACGACCAATATGCTTACGGCATTGAGAAGCATCCAATGAGCATCAGGAATTTTATAAATAAAATGATTGATGGTTCGGTGATTGATCCAGGTTATTTATTTTTAATAGGGAAGTCGATAACGGCTCATTTATATAGAAAAGATGCCAGTTTATTTGCTCGCAACTTAGTACCAACAATCGGATCTCCATCATCTGATAATATGTTTTCGTCAGGCCTTAGCGGAACAATCTATCAGCCTGCAGTACCAACTGGTAGGTTAAGTGCTACTTCTTCTGCTGATGTGGAAGGTTATTTAGAGAAAGTTGAGGCATATGAAACTCCGCTGCCAATACCACCCGAATGGACAAAGAATATATTGCACTTTGGAGGAGGATCTCAATCAAATGAACAATCTCAATACCGAGCGTATTTAGATAATTACGAAACTATTTTAGAGGGTCCTTCTTTTGGGGGAAATGTTACTACTTTTTTAAAGACCAATTCCGCTCCAATTCAAAATACTTCTACCGAAATAATTAAGGATTTAATAAATACTGGGGTTTCAATAATGACCTTTTTTGGACATAGTTCTGCAACTGGTTGGGATCAAGGGATAGATGAGGCATCAACTTTTGATAACGAAGGAAGGTATCCTTTTATCGTGGCGAATTCTTGCTACAGTGGTAATATTCACGAATCATTTACTGGCTCTAGCGAAGACTTTATTCTTACACCAGCCAAAGGTGCCATTGTTTATATAGCCTCTGTTGCACTTGGCGTACCATCCGATTTGGATTTGTATTCTTACCAAATGATGAAAAACATATCGCAAGATATGTATGGAAAATCCATCGGTAAAATCATGAAAAAAACAATTGAAACCATTCAAGTAAGGGGAAATCAAAGGCTTAAGAATATTTCAGAAGTAATGACCCTTCATGGAGATCCTGCATTGGTACTTAACGCTCACGAAAAACCTGATTTCTCCATCGGCCTTTCGAGCATTTATACAGAACCAACCATTGTAACTACCGATTTAGATTCGTTTCTGTTAAATGTAGTAATTACGAATTCGGGTATGGCTGTAACCGATTCTATGTATGTTACTATCAATAGGATCTTCCCAAATAATGCTGGTCAGGATGCAGAATTGATTTATATGCCAAGCACACACTTTAAGGATACCATTACCATAAAACTTCCGGTAGAGGCAAGCAAAGGTGCGGGTTTCAACACAATTGATATTTCTATAGATAGTTATAGCTCAATAGATGAAGTAAGCGAATTGAACAACACATTTACTTACTCTTTAAACATAATTTCGAGCGAGGTTATCCCCGTTTATCCTTATGCGTATGCAATTGTTCCAAGTACAGATATAACTTTTAAAGTTTCTACCGCAGACCCGTATGCCCCTATTAAAAACTACATTTTTGAGCTTGATACCGTTTCAACTTTTTCGAGTTCGTTTAAAACTACTACTGTTATTGCTGGCGCAGGCGGTTTGATTAAATGGTCGACCAATCTTACCTTGGGAGATAGCGCAGTTTATTATTGGAGAGTAAGTCAAGATTCTACTTACACGGGATCTTATTCTTGGAAAGCCAACTCTTTTCAATACATAGAAGATCAAACCGGCTGGTCTCAATATAAATTTGCTCAGTTTTCAAAAAATAATTTTCAATTTGTTCAGCAGGATACCACTTTGGAGAAATATGTTTTTCTCGACGATATTAATATCATAGATGTTCAAACAGGTTGGGTAAATGCGGTTACAACCAATCAAAGTTCTGAAATATTTTATAAAATTGATGGAACGTTAATGCACAACTGGGGATGCCAACAGGGGTTTGGAATGACGGTTGTAATTTTCGACACAATTTCGTGTGAACCTCGTGAGAGTATAGAACAACCTGGTGGGATTGGGCAGTATACAAACAAGCATTGTGGCACAGAAGCTTTGTACGCATTCGATTATTATTTTGGTACCACAAGAGAAATGGATAGCATGAAGGTGTTGTTAGAAAACGTTGTGCATCCGGGGCAAAAAGTGTTGATATATAGTCAAGGTCGACACTATGCAACTAGTTTTACAGAGGAGTTTTATCAAGCGTTTGAATCTATTGGTGCAGCGCAAATCCGATCTGTGCCCGATACTGTTCCATACATAATTTATGGAACCAAAGGTGCTAATATTGGCGAAGCACAAGAGGTGGTAGGCATTGATAATTTTGATCAGATTCAATTTCAAACTTCATGTAGAACACAATGGGGTGAAGGAAATATTACTTCAGAAATAATTGGCCCAGCAAATAATTGGGGGTCTATCCATTGGAATCAAACTACACAAGATGCCTTACAAGGCGACAGTATTCACCTCGAAATAATAGGAATTAAAATTGATGGAAGTGAATTCTTTTTAGGCAGTGCATACGGTACAGATTCGTCGGATATATATGATTTGAACAGTGTAATTAATGCCAGCCAGTACCCTTACATGAAACTGAGGGTGTTTATGGAAGATGAAACATACAGAACACCAGGCGACATGAATTATTGGCAAGTAATATATGAGGGAGTGCCAGAGTTAGCGCTTAATCCAGCAGCAGGGTATTTGTTTAAAGCCGACTCTTTGATGGAGGGTGATAGCTTGCAGTTTACTGTTATGGTCGAAAATGCTAGCGATATTGATATGGACAGCGTGTTAATTCGTTATTGGATAGTTGACGAAAACAGAAATGAGATTAAAATTTATAATGAAAGAATACAACCGATTTTGGCCAACGATTCGTTGTTGTTGTCACTAGGTGTTAGCACAATTGGTCTGATTGGAAACAATACTTTTTGGTTTGAAGCAAATCCTGATGACGATCAATTGGAGCAATATCATTTTAATAACATCCTCGAAATTCCTTTTCATGTAGAGCTAGATAAAATCAATCCTCAATTAGATGTTACGTTTGATGGAATTCATATTTTGAATGGAGAAATTGTTTCTTCCAAGCCCGAGATTTCGATTAAACTTACCGACGAAAACTTATTTATGGCCCTCGACACTTCTAATTTTGTGGTACACCTTACAAATCCTGCAGGAACCGTGTCGGAGGTATATACTGGCGGTAGCGGCGGTACCGAATTGGAATTTATTCCAGCTCAGCTTCCCGATAACAGTGCCGAGTTAATTTATAGTCCAACATTAACTACAGACGGTACTTATAAACTTTTGGTGCAGGCCAAAGACGCTTCTAAAAACAGTTCAGGAGCGGTAGATTTCGCCATCTCATTCGAGGTTGTAAACAAATCTACCATAACTCAAGTACTTAATTATCCAAATCCGTTTACTACGTCTACCCGATTTGTATTTACGCTTACAGGTTCCGAAATTCCTACTGAATTTCGAATTCAGGTTCTTTCTATTACGGGTATAGTTGTGTTGGAAATAGATCAGTATGAATTTGGTGAAATTAAAATTGGTCGTAATATGTCGGAGTATGTTTGGGACGGAACCGATATGTACGGAAACCGACTTGGAAATGGAGTTTACTTCTACCATGTAATTACATCAATCAATGGAAATTCGATTGAGCACAGAGAAACAGTCGCTGATAAATATTTCAAAAATGGTTTTGGAAAAATGTATCTGATGAGATAAATCTTATTTCTAGTTACATTTGAACTACCAATCATTGATTTTTTGAGAACTACAACCAAATTTTTACTAGCCATTTCAAGTGGTATTTTGGCAACAATTGCTTGGCCTGCCATTGGCGATATAGCGCCACTCATATTTTTTTGTTGGGTACCACTTCTTTGGTTGGAGGATAAAACTGCTGAGAATCCAATAGAATACACACTTTCTCGACTTACCATATATGCGTTTATAGCAGGAGTGGTATTTGCCCTTGGCACAACTTGGTGGATCTACAACGCATTTGAAGGAGGCCCTGTGCTTTCTGCTTTGCTAACAGGTTTTAAAATGGCATTGATAATAAGATTGCTTCACTTTACAAAAAAATATCTAGGTGCGAAAACGGGATACTTCTTATTTATTCTTTCTGTTATGGCAATTGATTGGATAGATATTGAATGGCCGTTTGCTTGGCCCTGGCTCATTTTAGGCAACGCCTTTGCCAATTGGCCAACATGGATTCAGTGGTACGATATAACAGGTGCAGAAGGAGGAACAGCGTGGATAATGTTGGTTAACGTGCTTGCGTTTTTGGCATTGAAAGATTACTTGAAAGAAAAGCAATTCACTTCAGCTAGTCGGCCTATGTTAATTGCACTATTGTCGGTAATTGTTATTCCATTAGCGGCTTCTATGATGATCTACAATGCATATGAAGAAGAAATTGATCCGATTGACGTTGTTGTAATTCAGCCCAACATAGATCCCTACCACCAAAAGTTTGGCGCGCTTTCGCCATCTCAGCAAATAGATAAAATGCTAGAATTAGCAGTTCAAAAAACGGATGATCATACCGACTTTATTGTTGCACCAGAAACTGCCATAACGAGTACAGTATGGGAATCGGCTGTAGTGGAAAACAATGCTGTTGTACAGTTATTACATTTTCAAAGCCAATTCCCTAAGCTAAAATCTGTTTTCGGAATGAGTTCTATTAATGTTGTTGATATCGAAAACGAAGATCTGTCAGATCCTGCTTTAAGGCGTCTCAAGGGAGGTGGTTATTATAAATCGTATAACTCTGCTTTATATATTGGCGAGCGTGCAAATATGGAAATTTATCATAAAAGTAAACTGGTAATAGGCGTTGAGGAAGTTCCGTTTACGGGCCTGTTTAAATTTATGCAAAAGTATGCACTGAATTTTGGTGGAGCCTTTGGAAGTCAGGGGAAAGATGAAAAACGAAAAGTGTTTAAAGCTGAAGAAGGCAGAATAAGAGTTGCGCCAGTAATTTGCTGGGAAGCGATTTTTGGCGACTTTGTTGTTGATTTTATGCGAGAAGGCGCCAATGTGATATTTGTTGTTACCAACGATGGATGGTGGGGAAACACACCCGGACACAAGCAACTTCAAGCATATTGTAGAATTAGAGCAATTGAAAATAGAAGAAGCATTGCTCGTTCGGCTAACACTGGTACATCTTCCTACATTAATCAAAGAGGCGATGTTTCGCAGGCCACAGATTATTGGGTTGAGGCTGTATTACGACAAGAGATAAACCTTAACAATAAAATTACGTTTTATACTACTCATGGCGATTATATAGGACGAACATCAACTGCGTTTGCAGTGCTCATTTTACTCTATGCATTTTCAAGAAAAGTGAAAGAGCGGAAAACAAGTCTTCGATAAAATAATTGGGCAATAAATAAGAAAAATAAATACCTTAGTATCGTTCGCTTTACTTAATAAGATAAGGATATGAAAAAATACGATGTAGTAGTAATTGGATCGGGGCCAGGAGGATATGTAGCTGCAATTCGATGCGCACAATTGGGCAAAAAAGTTGCGATTATAGAAAAGTACGACACGCTTGGCGGAACATGTGCCAATGTTGGCTGTATTCCTTCCAAAGCTTTACTCGATTCTTCTGAGCATTTTCATAATGCCGAAACCAAGTTTGAAGCACACGGCATTGGTCTGTCTAATTTAAAAGTTGACTTTAAACAAATGGTTGCCAGAAAAGACGACGTGGTAAAAGGCACTGTTGCTGGCGTTAGCTACTTAATGGGCAAAAATAAAATTGATGTCTTACAAGGAGTGGGTTCTTTTAAAAATGCTACTCAAATTGTTGTTACACCTGATAAGGGAGATCCCGAAACGATTGAAACCGAAAAAACGATTATTGCTACAGGTTCAAAACCGTCTAGTTTACCTGGAATTGAGATCGATAAAAAAAGAATTATTACTTCAACGGAAGCGTTGAATTTAACCGGAATTCCAAAGAAATTAATTTTAATTGGTGGCGGTGTAATTGGTTTAGAATTGGGTTCTGTTTATGCACGGCTTGGTACCGAGATAACTGTAATTGAGTACATGGATTCCATTATTGCTACAATGGATAAATCGTTAGGAAAAGAATTACAACGAACGTTAAAGAAAATAGGCTTTAAATTCAATTTGAGCCACAAGGTAACTGGTGCCGTAACGAAAGGTAATGGTGTTGTAGTAAGCGCTAAAAACAAGAAAGGTGAAGCTGTTGAGTTCGAAGCCGACTATTGTTTAATGGCAGTTGGTCGTAAACCGTATACGGATGGTTTGGGATTAGAGAACGCTGGCGTTGAGGTTGACAAACGAGGCATGATTGCTACAAATGATCAGTTAGAAACTAATGTAGCTGGTATTTATGCCATTGGCGATGTTGTTAAAGGTGCCATGCTTGCTCACAAAGCTGAGGAAGAAGGTGTTTTTGTAGCAGAATCGATAGTTGGTCAGAAGCCGCATATTAACTACAATTTAATTCCGGGAGTTATTTACACTTGGCCAGAAGTGGCTGCAGTTGGTCAAACCGAAGAGCAATTGAAAGAAGCAGGCATAGCTTATAAATCAGGTTCGTTTCAATTTAGAGCAAGCGGTAGAGCAAGAGCTAGCATGGATTTAGATGGGTTTGTTAAGATTTTAGCTGACAAGGAAACCGACGAGATTTTAGGCGTTCATATGATTGGCCCAAGGGCTGCTGATATGATAGCAGAAGGTGTTGTTGCGATGGAATACAGAGCTTCTGCCGAGGATATAGCAAGGTTCTGTCATGCGCATCCAACATTTACAGAAGCCATTAAAGAAGCGGCTTTAGGCTGTACAGCCGACAGGGCCATTCACGCGTAAATTCAAGAATTTATCATTAAAGCATTGAGAAAGTTTAAGAAATATCCGCTTTCCAACCCACAAGATTTTAAGCGCAAGCTACTGTCTTGGGGTGTTCAGCATGAGATTTTTATTAATCTAGAAAGCAATGAACTATCTTCTACCTATTCGTCGTACGAGAGCATTGCCGCCGTGGATGTTATTAGTTCTATTGATGTTTTAGAAGGGGGGGATTCGTTTGAAGTACTCAAAAACTTCTATGAGGCGAAGCAGGATTGGCTTTTTGGCAATTTGGCCTACGATTTAAAAAACGAGACGGAAGACCTCACTAGCATTCATCCTGATGGGATTGAAATGCCTTTGCTTCATTTTTTTCAACCCAAGTGGATTTTCTTTATTGGCAAGGATGAAGTAGAAATTGGTTTTGTAGAAGGTGACTCGGATGTAGTTTACAATGAAATCAATTCGTTTATCGACATTGATCAAAGTGATGAGCGTGGAATTAATATTGAGAGTAAAATCACCAAAACGGAATACATTCAGAAAGTTGATCAAATCAAAGATCACATTCAAAAAGGTGATATCTATGAACTTAATTTCTGTCAGGAGTTTTACGCCAATAACGCGATAATCAATCCAGTTGAGGTTTACGTTGGATTAAACGAACGATCGCCAGCGCCATTTTCGTGTTTTTATAAGTACCACGATAAATATTTAATCTCATCAAGTCCAGAAAGATTTCTGAAAAAAACTGGAAATAAAATCATATCTCAACCCATTAAAGGGACGGTTAAACGCGGGAAAAACGACATAGAAGACCTCGTTCTAAAAGAGATGTTGGCCGGCAATGCCAAGGAGCAAAGTGAGAATGTAATGATTGTTGATTTGGTTAGAAACGATTTGTCGAGATCTTCAAAATTGGGTACTGTATCGGTTGAGGAACTGTTCGGAATTTATTCTTTTGAGCATGTTCATCAAATGATCTCTACTGTTAGCGCGGAGTTAGATGAAAATATTCATTTTGTTGATGCCATTAAAAATGCTTTTCCAATGGGATCTATGACGGGTGCGCCAAAGGTGAGTTCTATGAAATTGATAGAGGAATACGAAGTATCTAAACGTGGACTTTTTTCTGGTTCAATTGGATATATTTCTCCAAATGGCGATTTCGATTTTAATGTAATTATCAGAAGTATTTTGTACAATGCAACGAGTCAATACCTCTCCTTTACAACGGGGAGTGCCATTACAATTAACTCGAATGCCGAAAAGGAATACGACGAATGTTTGCTTAAGGGCAAGGCGTTGCGACAAGTTTTAAACTCTGTTTATGTTTAGTCGGTTCGAGAATTTCTTCGATTCAATTCATCTCCACGATTCAGATCCTAAATTTTTATTGGCAGTAAGCGGTGGGGTAGATTCTACTGTGATGGCCCACTTGTTTCATCAAAAGAAACTTCCTTTTGCCATTGCACATTGTAATTTTCAATTGCGCGGCGATGACTCTGATGGAGATGCACTTTTTGTGGATGAACTAGGTAAAACGTTTGGTGTTGAGGTTTATTCGCGCAAGTTTGATACCGTTAAATATGCCAAAACAGAAGGGATTTCCATTCAAATGGCAGCACGAGATTTGAGATACAAATGGTTTGCAGAACTTCAATCTGAACATAATTACACTTATTTAGCTACTGCACATCACCAAGGTGATTCCGTAGAAACATTCATGATTAATTTGGTGAGAGGTACAGGAATTGCTGGTTTTCATGGGATATTGCCCGAAAAACAAAATGTAATCCGTCCGTTGTTGTTCGCCAATAAAAATGAGATTGTGAGTTATGCTCAAAAGAATTCTATTGAATTTAGGGAAGACGCCACCAACAGTTCTACTAAGTATTTGAGGAATAAAATGCGGCTCGATATCATTCCATCGTTGGAAGAATTGAATCCGAATTTTAAAAAAGCAATTGCCAATAACATAGAGGCGGTAAACGATATTGAGCAAGTGCTCCACAATCAGTTGATTCAATTTATCAACGATGTTACTGGTTGCACAGATAACAATGTTACCATCAATATTAACAAACTCAAAAAATACCAACCGATTAGATTTTACTTATTCGAGTTTTTAAAATCGTATGGGTTTAATGGAAGTGATGTTCAGAGTATAATTGAGTCGCTAGAAAGAGTGTCTGGGAAAATATTTTTAAGCGAATCACATCAAATCTTAAAAGACAGGGATACGCTGATTATCACGAAGAAATTAAAGACTGAAATTCCGAATTATACAATTGAAGAATCGACATTAAGTGTTAAAGCGCCTATTGACTTAAAATTAAGTGTTGTGCAAAACTTGGAAATTTCGAAGAACCCAAATATTGCAACCCTCGATTTCGACAAACTTACGTTTCCATTAACTTTAAGGAACTGGCAGGAGGGTGATAAATTTGTTCCGCTAGGAATGAAAACCAAAAAGAAATTGTCGGATTTTTTCATAGACAACAAGTTGAATATCAATAAAAAGAAGGAGGTTTGGCTCCTTACATCTAATAACGATATTGTTTGGATTGTTGGCATGAGAATTGACAATCGCTATAAAGTCGGGCAGGAGACAAAAAATGTTTATCGAATTGAACTAACTTAGTTCTCAGAATAGCACATTAAAAAGAAATTTTGGCCGTTATAGGTAGAATTATCCAAACATGAAACTCAGATTTTTAGCAATATTTTTCCTTTCGCTGTTTACATTTTCGGCACAAGCACAGCCCAAAGGCTTAGTGGAACCCGTAAAATGGACAATTACTTTTAACCATGAAAGTGGGAGCGAAGAGGCCGAAATAATATTTAAAGCACAAGTAGATAGAGGCTGGCACATTTATTCTCAACGGATGCCAGGTAATGGTGTCGAATTTACTTTCGAGGAACAGGAGGGATATTCGCTAGTAGATACCACCATGGAAGGAGAAGCGATTATTCATTTTGATGAGATGTTAGGGCTCGAGATATATTCTTTTAAGGGAGCACCTGAATTTGTTCAGAAAATTAAGCTAAATAATCCTTCGGATTTCGAGATTGCAGGATCTATTATGTCGTTTGCTTGCGATATTATTGCCTGTTTACCTCCCGATTTTAAGGATTTTATAATTACTCAAGACGGAGTTCAAGAAGTTGATCTTGGTATTGGCAGTGAAATTGATTGCGAAAAGAACCCTTATGATATCTGTAATGTAGATATAGACAACCCTGTTAAACCATGTGGTGAAGAAAGGCAAAATGATAAATCTCTTTGGGGTGTTTTTTTATTAGGAATGCTCGGTGGTTTAATAGCCCTCGTAACCCCATGCGTATTCCCAATGATTCCACTTACAGTTACTTTTTTTACAAAGGGGGATGAAGATAAAGGCAAGGCCATATGGCGTGCTGCTACTTATGGATTTTTTATTATGCTGATTTATTTCTTACTCAGCGTCCCCTTTTTGGTAGCCCCTGACGTAGACCCAGAGATTTTAAGTATGATATCAACTAACCCATGGTTAAACATTGGGCTATTCGTAATTATTATTGTTTTTGCACTTTCGTTTTTTGGATATTACGAATTGGTGTTACCTCAAAAATGGGCCAACAAAATGGATTCTGCTTCTGATGTTGGTGGGTTGATTGGTACATTTTTTATGGCGTTAACTTTGGCCATTGTTTCTTTCTCGTGTACTGGTCCAATTTTAGGTTCGTTGTTAGCTGGTACATTAGCTTCACAAGGAGCTGATTCAGTATCAATTGCGGGAATGCACTTTCAAATGGTTTCGGTTAAACTTTCTATGGGCATGACGGGCTTTGGATTTGCTTTAGGTTTGCCTTTTGCCGTGTTTGCAGCTTTTCCAAGTATGCTTACTAAGTTACCTCAGTCAGGTGGATGGCTTAATTCGGTAAAAGTAGTTTTGGGGTTTTTAGAAGTTGCGTTTGCAATTAAATTTTTATCTAACGCCGATTTGGTAGAACAATGGGGGCTAGTAAAAAGAGAAACATTCTTTATTGCGTGGTTTATTTTAAGTGTTGCAGCGGGCTTGTATGTAATTGGAAAAATTAAATTTCCACATGATTCACCTATTAAAAGTTTGTCTGTTTCAAGGTTAACTTTTGCTGGTTTGTTCTTCGGGTTTGCCGTCTATTTAATTCCTGGGATGTTAGGAAAAATGTGGTGGAACCATAATTTATTAAGCGGCTTCCCTCCACCAATGTACTACGCATATGTAGAACATGAGCATGAAGTAAAAACTTTTACCGATTATGAAGAAGGTATGGCTTATGCAAAAGAATACAACAAGCCTGTAATGCTCGATTTTACTGGATGGGCCTGTGTAAATTGTCGTAAAATGGAAGACAATGTGTGGATCTTAAAGGACATTAAAGAAATTTTGAATAACGATTATGTCGTAATTTCTCTTTACGTGGATGAGCGTACAGAACTGTCTGAAGCAGAGCAGGAGATTATAGATTTCCCCAATTCAGATGGGAGTTATAGAAAGAAAAAATTAAGAATGGTAGGGGATAGATGGGCTTCTATGGAAGCACTTTCTTTTAAGAGTAGCACACAGCCTTTATATGCTTTGTTAAACAACGATGAGGTATTGCTTACTAACCCGATTGGCTACAACTACGGTTCGGATGTAGAACAGTTTAAAGCATGGTTAGAATGTGGTGTTGAGGCCTTTGAAGAGACCAAAGCGGATAACCCATTTGGTGGAGGTGATGCTTTTGGATTGGACAATAACAATACGGTGCCGTTTTAGAAGTATCATTTTGATTAGGGAAGCGGAAATCCCAAAGTGCTTCTCGATACCCGCCCTAATGGTCGGGCAAGCTATCCGCCAGTCGGCGGATCACTCGAAGTGACACTTTGGGGCTAAAAATCAAACATTCTAAATACCCGCCTGCCCGACACCTTTTTTAGCATCGTTGTCAGTTCGAGTGATTTTTTTTCTTCAAAAAAATATTATCGAGAACCAACAATGATTTTTGCGGATCACATGAAGCCTAAGACACAATCACAATCTTCTTAGAACTTGATGTAACTCCATTGTGTACTATCGTTGCGAAATAAATCCCAGGGCCATTTCTAAACAAGCTGATCTTTTTTGCACCTAGCGCATTTTTGATTGAGAAGTTACCCGCAATTTTTCCTGTGCTATCGGAGATGATCAATTCAGCACCGGGGAGCTCAGAAGCCAAAGTGTATTCTAAGAAGAAAATCCCATTACTTGGATTAGGATAAATTTTAGTGATCTCTAGTTCTTTTGTTTCTTTAACTTTTTTCTTTCTTCTTCGATACCCAACCAATAGCGTACCCATTGCTATAGTAGAAACCAATGCCGAACCGCCGATAGTAGCATACTCCTCCATTTGATCTTGGTCTGCTATTTCTTGTCTTTGTTTATCTTGTCGTTCTTCTTCAAGTCTTTCTTTTGCTTTTAAGGCATCAATTACTTTTTTCGGAACATCATACGACGAGATATTTTGCTCTGTGTAAATGCTAGGAATGTCATAAATCAATTCAAATGTTCTTGTAGTATCAGCGCTTTTAATATTAGTAGACGAGTGCGTTAACTGATATACACTCTTAACTTCTTTGCCTATTTGGTCGTAGATGGCAACTAGGTGAGATGCATCTTTTGTATAGAAATATTCACCGTCTGTTTTCTTTGCCAATTTCTTTAAAGGCTTTTCATAAGCATCGCCCAGTGCAATTATGTACAACGGAATCTCTAGTTCTTTTGCCAACTCCACAACATCTTTCATGGAATGTTTAGATGAATTATCGAGCCCATCTGTAAGCGCTACAATCACCTTAATGCCTTCTCGCTTAGATGTTGCTTCCAACGAAGAATAAACGGCATCGTAAAACGCAGTGCCTTTGTAAGGCTTTAATTTTTTAATTATTTTTTTTAGTGCGGGTATATTTTGAGTGAACTTGGTGTCTTCGATAATCGTGTTTGAAAAGCTCGTAAATTTTACAAAATCTTTATCTGTGTTCAGTTCAGATAAGAAATGGAGTAAACCCTTCTTAGCAGATGTCATTGGAGAAACATACCCTGCTGGAAATAATATATTGCCGTCCATATCCATGCGAACAATACTATCTCCTTTAAGTCTGAAAAATTGATCCCAATCGTGATCCATAGAGCCAGATTGATCTAACACCAAACCAATTTGAAGATTCCTTTTGTCGGAAATTCGTTCTAAAACCAACACTTCGCAAGTGTCGCCATCTTCCATCACAATTAGTTGCTCCGGCTCTAAATCCCATACGGGTTCGCCAAGTTGGTTGGTGGCTTTAAATATGGTTGTTATGTTAGGACAAGAATCTGGATAAACACCTATGATCTCTGTTTTTACAGAATCTCCAGAGCTTAACGACGAATTGATTTGCTCAATCGCAGTGGCTGTTTTAAGGGTGATTAAGATTAAAATGAAAGTGATTTTTAAATAGTTCATGATAGTTTGTGTTAAGTCCTTTACTATTAATAACAGGAATTCGAAAAGGTAACCCCTAGTTCAAGGTTTTTTTTGTCAAAATTTCAAGTGTAATGTGGGTCGATATTAAATTGCCAGTAGATAAGTTGAATACAACTAGATGTAGGCACCCCTCCTGTATTAGGAGGGGGAGAGAAATTCGCGCGTGTAGCGGCGAAGTTCAGGGGTGGTATTGCCTGTTTCAAGTAACCTTAATTAAGTATCCACCAACAACAATGTACTTCTGTCCGCCTAGTACAATCTCTTCGCCTTGGTTTACATCCATCAAGTCAATTAAATCGTTTTCCATTGTATGCAGAGATCCACCAGTTGCTTTAGCCAATTCAAAATAACTTATATGGATGCCGTATGCCGAACCGCATAAAACCACCTTAATTGGTCGCTTAATCTGCTTTAATAACTCAATGTCTTTTACAGGTGCTAAGGCATCTGCAATCATCACAATGTCTTCACAGTCGTCGCAATCCTCAAGACCAGCTATAATCGCTTCTAAATTGTTTTCTGGTCCATCTCCACCGCTACCTGCCAACATTGCTTTAAAACAAAGTTCTTGCACTTTAGAAACCTCACTCATTCTTTCGCTATAAATTCCACCAGTTGAACCAATAACTTTTTCGTCATGCGTTTTGTCATCGCCGTCGTTAAAGAAAACATACTGTTTCATTCTGCTGCCATTGTTATCCAATTGCAACCACGATAAAAATTGAGTTGTGTATGGAAACATGCTTCCCGTTACATCGCAAAGCACCATCATGTCGCTCCATTCGGGGTGACGTTTAAATACTTTAAAAATTCCTGAGTCACTTTCGAAAGCAATTGTTTTCTCTGTTTTATAAAGCTTTTTAACTGCGGGTCCGTCAGACTTATATACATAATGCACTGTGTCTTCATCAATATTTATATACTTTGTTCGCGTTACGCCCTTGTCGCCTGTGTGCCATAATTCTTCTAGCGGCACAATTCTGTATTCCATTTCTGTTTCGCTGGTAACAATGGATGCGGTTAATTCGCCCGACAAAGCTTTTATCATTAGCTCAATTTCTCTCATGGCTGCTCCTTTAGTTGGACTCGGCAAAAAAGTAATCACTACTCCGTGAAATAGGTTTCTGGCTGCTACTTCCGTTGGGCAATCTGTTTGAGCGATCATTCCCCATTGAATATGGTCTGCTTTAAGCCCCGGAAAAATTGATTTTATTTTAGTGATTCTTGTATTGTTTAAAGCAGACAGATCTGCCCCGACTGGAAAATCTGTATAAACGATTTCTGCTTTTAATATGGTTGCATCCGTTAGCATTGCTTTGGTGCCTGCGTCAATAATTTGATTGTTTGCAAAGTTCATTTCCACAAAAATCTTGTGTCCGTATTCCAATTTGGGATTATAAACGTCAACTTTGGTTGTAGATAACTCTGTTGCTTGTGCTGTTGTGAAAACCATACCTAGTAAGATAATCACCATTCTTATTTTTAATTTCATAGCTGTTTTATTAGTTGTTATTTGGTGGTTAATACCTGTAAATAAAAAAGGTAAACCACTGAATCGAAATATTTTTAAAAAAAGATTTGAGGTGAATAGTTTACCTTTGGGCACCGATTGGTATTAAAGAGAGATGACTACAATTAAGAATGATAAAGAATTGGTTGAAGCCTTGAAAAAGGGCGAGGAATCGGCGTATCATCAATTGTACAAAGACCATTTTAACATGGTTAAATACTTTATTACCAACAACAGCGGCAGAGCGGAGGATGTTAGCGATGTGTTTCAAGAAACGCTAACTGTGTTGTTCGAAAAGGCTCGCGATCAAAAACTGATGCTTACTTCGGCAATGAAAACATTGGTTTATTCAATTGCTCGTAACATATGGCTGAACCGATTGCGCGATCAAAAAAAATCTCCCAAGATCACCGATCTGGAAACTTTTGTTCAGATTGAGGATGACGATGATAAAGCAGAAAAAGAGATTCAATTTGACGTTTTAGAGAAGTGCATCGAAGCATTGGGCGACCCTTGCAAGTCGTTGCTCACTCAGTTTTATTACTTCAAAAATAGCTTGGTAGAACTGGCCGAAGAATTTAATTATGAGAATACCAACACTGTAAAAAGTCAGAAATATAAGTGCATGAAACGTTTACGCGTTATGGCACTACAACAGATTTAATGGATTTAAACGACCACGACATAGAATTAATTGAACGTCACTCCGAGAAATTGCTTTCTTCGGAAGAGGAAAAGGCATTTCAAGATCGCATGTCGTCCGATTCGGAATTTGCCGATGAGGTAAACCTGTTCGAGCAAATTCAGGGTGGTTTTAAAGCAGTTGGTCGGAAAGAATTGAAAACGAATTTGGCCGGCATAGAAGCGGCTATGTTAGCGGGTGGCGAACTCAACGATTACACACCACCTAAAAAAGGAGGAAGTGGTTTTGGTAAATTCTTTCAACTTTTAATTATTGGAGGATCGTTTTACGTGGGTTATTTGGCCTATACGGGTAAGTTAGAAGGATTGATAGAGAAGTACATTCCCTCGCAAGAAATTGAGGGCTCTAAATTAAAGGAGGTGCCTGCTGAACAAAAAGTAGCGCCATCTCGCCCAACAAAAACAGTTGTTGCAGATACGTTAAGAACGCTTCAAATTAGAGATGATAAAGGAAATGTGATTGAGGAAAGAACCATCTCTCTCAAAGAGTACAACGAGATTCTAAAACAGCAAAAAGAGCAGCAAAAGCCTGTTGAGCTAAAAGTTATTGAAGCGGAACCTGCTCAATAAAATTTCAAATCTTCTTTCTTCGGATAATTAATCAGGATGCCTTTCATTGGGCCGTGATATACAAATAGGCTTCCTGCTGCCAAACCGTTTGCATAGCCTTTGGTGTATACTTCTTTGAGGTCGTCTAAATTGCCTGCGCCACCCAAAGCAACCACGGGAATACTAACAGCTTTAGAAATTGTTTGAACCAAATCAATGTCGTAGCCTTCCATGCAACCATCTCTTTCTATCGACTGAATGATGATTTCGCCTGCACCTTTTTCTTCCATTAAAATGGCAAATTCTTCCGGGCTATAATCACTTGATTTAGATCCGTTGTGCGACCATGCTTTAACGCTTCCGAAAAACTTCTTTTTGGCATCAATGCAAACTACAATGGTCGACGAGCCAAAAGTTTCGGCAGCTTCAGTAATAAAATCAGGTTTTTCTACTGCGTAACTATTAATGATAACCTTCTCCGCACCAGCAGAGATAATATCGCGGATGTTGTCCAGCGTTTTTATTCCACCACCAACGGCAAAAGGCATATTGGCTTCGTCGCCCACATCCTTTACAAACTCCAAGTCGACAAGTCTATCTTCTTTGGTGGCCGAAATGTCGAGAAAAACCAATTCGTCGGCGTGTAAGTCGTTGTAAATCTTAACCGCATTAATAGGATCACCGATGTAGTTGTAATCTTTGAACTTTTTAGATTTAACTAGTCCTTGACTATTTAACAGTAATACAGGTATAACTCTTGGCCTAAACACTATAAATCGATAAAATTTTGAAGGAGTTGCTTTCCTAAATCATGACTTTTTTCGGGGTGATACTGCACTCCGAATATATTATTTTTTTCTATTGCCGACGGAAAGGTCGATTCGTATTCCGTTTCGTTTAGCACGTCGTTTTGCTCATTCGCTTTCACATGATAAGAATGAACGAAATAAAATTCGGTTGCTGCAGGAATGTTTTTCATCAAACTACTTTCCTTCGAAATTTGAATTTGGTTCCAGCCCATGTGGGGGATTTTAAACTTTAAATTATCCTGAACTTTAAACTTGATCACTTCGGCATCAAACCAGCCAAGACCGTCAACATTACCTTCTTCACTATGTTTGGTCATTAATTGCATGCCTAAACAAATGCCTAAAATTGGTTTTTGTTTTACTGTAATAGCTTCTTGAAGCACATCCAATAAATTCAACTTTTTCAAATTCTCCATTGCCTTTTGAAAATGACCTACACCAGGCAAAATGATTTTATCGGCATTTAGAATGTCTTTGGGATCAGAAGATATAATGGGATTGGCTTTAAGTCTAGAGAACTTTTTCCTCACGGAATTTAAATTTCCCATTTCGTAATCTACAATTAGAATATTGTTCGACATATTTGCTCTGTACTTATTTTATCTAAGGCTTCTTATATGCGAAGTTATATCCTTAATGGTTAGAAAAAAAGTTAGTTCAAAATAAGGAGGTGTACGATTACTAGGCGTGAGCTTGGTACGGTTGTAACATTTATAATTTGTAATTTGTATTTTATTTAACCATCCAAAACGAGATGTTTCAAAAGTTTTTCTTTCTAATAAGTTTGTTATCTCTGCTGGGTTTCTCTTCTTATGCTCAGAGTTTAAATTCGGTTGTAGAGAAAAGTATTGACGATACATTGCAGTATATTTTTCTTGGTCATACCTATAGAACAGGAACAGGGGGAACAAGAGTAGACCTTAGAGTGGAAACTTTGGATTACTCTAACTACGAAAGGATTTGGTTGGGAGGAGACATTTGTTCTGAGGCCATGTTAGAGTATTCTACAATGGCATACATTGATAGCGTATTTGATTTGTCGCTTCCGTCTACACAATACGCATTAGGAAATCATGATATTCGAAACGGAAACATGACCTATTATCGTGAGTTTACAGGCAGAGAAAGCTACAATGTGTACTCTTCAAAAGGAGCTGTAACAATATGCGTGAATTCGCAATTAAACCCGTCCTTGTGCGAAGAATTGAACAATCAATTTAATATGATTAAAAATGTTTGTGATACGATTTCTCCCAATTCTCATCTGTTTTTAATAATGCATAGCAACTTGTTTGCTGAAATGCCAATAAGCAAAGCGACCAACTATTATCATACTAATTACAGGCATTGGAATGCAAATTGTAGCTCTTCGGACGCGAATTTTGAAACGGCTATTTACCCACTTTTGTTAAGTGCTAAGAACAGGGGAGTAAAAGTTTATTGTATTATGGGTGATTCTGGGTCTAAAGTAAAAGCCTATTATGAGCCTTCGGTAGATTCTATTCACTTTTTTGCCAGTGGGATTTACAATTCAAAATATACTGATCCTGCTGAAATTGCTGCAAAACCAGACAAGCTTCTAATCTTTGAGCACCTGCTTAATACAAATGAAATGGTTTGGAAATTCCACGATCTAGACTCGTTGCTTAATGCACAATAAGTTTTCCTGATATAATTCCTTCGTAACAAGTAGACGTTATACGGTACATGTATAAGCCAGGGGCTAAAGTAGAAATATCGAGTTCTACATGCCGTTGAGATTCGATATTCTGATACACCAAATTGCCACTTACATGATATAACTCGTATTGGATGATGTGGCAAGAATAGTTTTGTGACATAGAAAAATTCACCTTTTCCGAAGCGGGATTTGGAAATACTGCGGCCGTTAATCCTTCGTCTTCACTGTTGCTGTTGGTGTCGGTAGTAAGCTCTGTTATTACCCCATTGTCATTTAGCTTTATAAAATAAAAATCATTTTGTCCATTTCCAGCACTTTTAGTATATCCCAATACAGCGCAGCCATCGGTTCCTAAAACCCTAACCGATTTCCCATATTCAGATTCTTCACCTCCTGCATAAACCGTCCAAATTTCATTTCCATCTAAATCAGTCTTTAAAATTACTACGTCTGTTTTGTTGGAAACAAGGTCTATGTTTGAAGTTCCTGTGATGTACAGGTAATTGTCATCTGAAATCGCAATAGATGCGCCATAATCAAAACCAACATCACCATAAGTTTTTTCCCATTCAATATTTCCTGCCGTATCTAGTTTCATTAAGTAAATATCAAAACTACCAGCCCCAGCACTTTGAGTGGAACCAAGAATATAGTAACCACCATCTGGCGATTCTACAGTTTGGCCTACTAGTTCATTGTGAATCTTATCGTAAGTTTTTTCCCATTTAATGGTTCCATCTTTATCCAGTTTGTAAATGTGGATGTTGGAATCTGGTGTGATAAATTCAAATTCAGAGTACATAAAGTATCCGTTGTACAATCCGGTAACCAAAAAATCACCTTCCTTAGTTTCTATAACGTCAAAAGCAATGTCTTTTCCTGATCCTCCTACAGCTTGGTACCATACTTCATTTCCTTCGCTATCTATTTTAATTATTTGAAAATCGCCCATTCCAGTAGTAGATTTGTCGAATCCAGCCATCACAAAACCACCGTCTGATGTTTCTTGAATAGCTATGCCATCATCGGCTGCCGAGCCACCGTAATATTTTGCCCAAATTTGATTTCCAGCATAATTAAGCTTAAGCAGATAGCTATCTTGTCTGGCAGAACCTCCATCCCATTTGCTGCCATAAACGGCATAACCGCCATCAGCTGTTCTTTCGATCGCTCTAGCCGTTTCATGACGCGCACTACCAAATGTTTTTGCCCAAAGGAGATTGCCTTCGTTATCGATATGTACAATATAAATGTCTTGCGAACCATTGCCATAGCTACGTGTTGAACCAGCAAATACATAGCCACCCTCGCCATCGAGACAAAAGGAGTTCCCTATTTCATCTTCTGGTCCTCCATAGGTATACAAATTGGTTTGGCTATAAACGAAAGTGCTCAGAAAAGCGAGAATTAATACTGAAGCGATGCTTTTCATGAAAATTGTTTTAAAGTCAAATTTGTACTGGTTACGATAAAGATAGTGAATTTGAAACTTGATACGGGATGAATTTGTTGATGAAGAAAACTTTAGAGCATTACTAACTCGATCCATTTTAATCAAGAGAATTCCTCGAAGCTCTGCTTCGGGGTTGTTCATTCCCGTTTTGTTTTACAGAAAACGGCTTTGCCCAAACTATCTGGCTAGTTTAAATACCGAATTTTAATTTCCCATTTAGTAATCTACAATAAGTATGTTGGCTGGCATTATTCAAAGCTATTTGAATTTTTTCAAATTATGATAATTGTGTAAATTGCTCTTCGTATTAATTATATCGAACATGACCAATAAGTATATACCAATTTGTATTCTCTTATTTTTTATTACTTCTACATTTGGCATGCCCGGCGGTTCATCAAGCGAGACGAAAAGTGTAAATGATACATTGAAGTACATTTTTTTGGGGCATGCATATGATTATTTAAGTGGCAATAGAGTCGATCCTAGGGTTGAAGGGTTGAATTATTCGAACTTTGATCGAATATGGTTAGGAGGCGACGTGTGCAAGGATGCATTATTAAGAAGACCTACAATTGAGTATCTTGATACTTTATTTAATTTGGCTTCACCATCAACCCAGTATTCATTGGGAAATCATGACATAAGAGGTGGTAATATGGCTTGGTATCGGGAAGTGACAGGGAAAGAGAGCTACAATGTTTATTCTGCAAACGGTGCTGTGTCTATCTGTATGAATTCACAATTAAATCCTTCTAAATGTGAAGAGTTGAACAATCAGTTTGACATGATAAAGAATGTTTGCGATACGATCAATTCAAATTCTTATTTGTTTCTTTTTATGCACAGCAATATTTTTAAGGATGTTCCTGGTGTTGACGTAGGAGTTAAGTATTATCATGCAAATTTTCAATATTGGAATGCTAATTGCGATTCTTCTAACGCTACATTTAGTAGTGTTATTTATCCTATGCTGGTTAAAGCGAAGAATAGGGGAGTTGGAGTATATGTAATATTAGGTGATGCTGGCACGTACGAAAAGTCATATTATCAGCCTTCTGTTGATACTGTTCACTTTTTTGGAAATGGAATTAATAATTCAAGAATTAAAGATTCTGTACTTCTTGCGGTAGCACCTAAAGATAAGGTGTTGATTTTTGAGCATATTATTGCAACAAATGAGATGAGTTGGCAATTTCACGATCTTGATTCATTGTTTAACGCACAATAAAATCTCCTGTTAATATTTCGGAGGTGCTATCTGAAGATCTTGATAAACATAGACTCCTTGGTTTAATGAGGAAATATCTAATTCTGCAAAATTAGACGATTCATACTGTTGGTGAACTATATTTCCTAGTGTGTCAATCAATTTGTAGTGGAACTTATTGCAAGGCACTTTAATATTACTAGAAATGGTTACTTTGTCTGTTGCTGGCTTGGGGAGGTAATTGCTTCTCTTTCTAATAGTTTGTTGTCATTAATTTCAAATTGGACCAGTTCTCCATCCGGAGAAAAAATTAAAAAATAGAAATCAGCTAAACCAACGCTTTCACTTTTTGTTTCACCAAGTACTGCACAGCCATTACTAGCAGTAGCTCTTATACATTTTCCATACTCGGATTCTGAACCTCCTGTGATAACCGTCCATATTTCGGTTCCGTCTAATTCTGCTTTAATTGTAATTACGTCTGTTTTATTTGAAGCCGTATCATTGTTTGTAGTACCGGTAATGTACAAATAACCATCGTCGGAAATATCAATAGAGTTGCCATAATCAAAACCAGTGTCACCATAAGTTTTTCTCCATTCAACATTACCTGCAGTGTCTAATTTCATTAGCAAAATATCAAAACTTCCCACACCGTAGCTTTGAGTTGAACCGAGTATATAATATCCGCCATCTGGAGATTCAATGGTGCTTGACACTAGTTCATTTTGTTCTTCGTCGTAAACCTTTCTCCATATTTCAGTTCCATCTGCTCTTAGTTTATAGATCATGATATCGGAATCTGGCCTGGTGAATTCAAATTCGGAATACAGAAAGAAACCTGATAATAAGCCAGTAACCAAAAAATCACCTTCGGCAGTTTCAATGGCATCGAAGGCTATATCTTTACCATTTTCACCAAAATAGACATGCCACTCTTCAATTCCATCCTTATCAGTCTTAATTACATGATATCCTCCAGCTCCCGGTGCTGATCTTGAAAACCCAGAAAGAATAAATCCTTTATCAGAAGTTTCTTCAACAGAGATGCCATCATCTGCTTGACCTTCTCCGAAATACTTACCAAACAATTGAATTCCTGAGGTGTCCAGTTTCATTAAGTAGCCATCTTGTCGGTAACTTCCGCCATCCCATTTACTGCCATAAATTACGTAACCTCCGTCTGATGTTCTTTCTATTGCTCTAGGAATATCGAAACGCGAACCTCCATAAGTTTTTTTCCATAATACATTGCCTGTGCTGTCTATATTAATAACCAATACATCATCGGAACCTTTTCCTATACTGCGTGTAAGCCCAACTAAAATATAACCTCCGGTTCCATTTGAACAAAAGGAATAGCCAACGTCATCTTTAGCTCCTCCAAACGTAAGTTTGCTTTCTTGCGCGCCGGAGCAGCCATAAAAAAGAAAAATGGCATAAATGGTTATTAGAAACTTCATTTGTAAAGGTTGATCTTTGAGTGTTTCGGTTCTTGTAAATGTAACAAAATTGAAGCCTTTTATGCGATTGATATCGGCGTTAAAAGACAGCGGTATGAGTAAGTTGCTTATTGTATTTGGACTTCCTTATATTATTTGTGAAAGCATTTTTTGAAATATTAAGTTGATAGGAATGATTTGTTCCATGATGAGTCATTAATTTCAAGAAACATAGTACATTAGTCGCTCATTACAATTTCATATTTTCAATATCTCAATCTCAATAATTACAACACAATCTTAATATTTCATCTCAAATGTTAGTTAAAACTTACGGCAGTGCCACTTTTGGTATTGAAGCCACCACCATTACTGTAGAAGTAGATATTAATCCAGGTACAAAATTTTACATGGTTGGTTTGCCAGATAATGCTGTAAAGGAAAGCCAGTTTCGGATTAGAACGGCATTGAGCAATATGGGGCATCGAATTCCAGGGAAGCGAATTGTAATTAATTTGGCTCCAGCAGATATTCGAAAGGAGGGGTCGTATTACGATCTTACCATTGCCATTGGGATTTTAGCCGCATCAGGTCAAATTAACTCTGCTGAAGTGAGCAAGTATATTGTTATGGGTGAACTCTCACTTGACGGGGGCTTACAGCCTTTAAAAGGTGCATTGCCAATTGCCTTGCAAGCAAAAAAAGAAGGTTTTAAGGGGATTATATTGCCAATTGATAATGCCAAAGAAGCTGCTATTGTTGATGGACTTGAAGTTAGAGGGGCAAAACACATTAAGGAAGTAATTGATTTTTTTAATGGCGGTGAAGATTTGGCGATTGAAGTGGTAAATACGAAAGAGGAGTTTGAAACTAAAAATCTTCAATCTGATTATGATTTTTCTGATGTTAAAGGACAGGAAAGTGTAAAAAGGGCAATGGAAATTGCTGCAGCAGGCGGACATAATATTGTTATGATAGGACCACCGGGAGCAGGGAAAACCATGTTGGCAAAAAGAATTCCTTCTATTCTGCCTCCGTTAAGTTTAGAGGAGGCGCTCGAAACAACAAAAATTCATTCGGTAGCTAACAAACTTGGCAGCCAGTCTGGTTTAATTGTTACCCGACCAATTAGATCGCCACACCATACCATTAGCGATGTTGCTTTGGTAGGAGGTGGGCAAGTTCCGCAGCCTGGCGAAATTTCTTTGGCCCACAACGGTGTTTTGTTTTTAGATGAATTGCCAGAGTTTAAGCGTGCTGTTTTAGAAGTATTACGTCAGCCTTTAGAAGATCGCATAATCTCTATTTCTCGAGCAAAGTTTGCGGTAGATTATCCAGCTAGTTTTATGTTGGTAGCCTCTATGAATCCATGTCCGTGCGGTTATTACAACCACCCAGAGAAAAATTGTATTTGTAACAGCGGTTTGGTACAACAGTATTTATCTCGAATTTCGGGGCCTTTGTTGGATAGAATTGACATGCACATTGAAGTAACGCCAATTGCATTTATAGATATGTCGAGTGTGGCGCCAGCGGAAAAAAGCGAGTTGGTTAGGGCGCGGGTTGTAGTAGCACGAGAAATTCAAGCATCGCGCTTCGATGATATGGAAGGTGTGCATTGCAATGCTCAAATTTTGCCGAAGTACATGGCCGAGATTTGTAAATTGGATGATGAGGGGCATAAATTGCTTCAAACGGCAATGGAAAGATTGGGACTATCGGCCAGGGCATACAACCGAATTTTAAAGGTGGCTCGTACCATTGCAGATTTGGATGGCGCCAAAAGTATCTTGTCGCAACACATTGGCGAAGCTATTAGTTATAGGAGTTTGGATAGAGATGGTTGGGCGGGGTGAGATTAAGTGTTTTGCACTACACTGCTGCTTTTTAATTGATATTCTTTCATAAAAGAATCTCGCCCATGTTAAATTTTTTGGCAAGTTTGATGACAACGTCTTTGCTAAACCTTCTTTTGTAATTTAATATTTCTGAAATAACAGATTCGGGAATTTTTAATTCTTTAGCTAGCTTTCTTCCTGAATAAGCATATTCTACCATTAGTGCTTTTAAAAGATCAACAGGGTTGAGTTTTGCGAATGGGTTGGCTTGAGTGTTTTCGTAATGTTCTATGATAAGTTCAAGAATAAATAGTTGACGGGTTAACTCTTTTTTATCGGGCATGTTTTTACCTGTAGAAAGCAGATTGCTTAGTTCCAAAACACGGTTGCAATATTCTGCGTATTGTTTTTTATTTAAGATTTTATTGAGTTTCATGGCTTATCTTATTTACATTTTACACTACAGGCGTCAATCTTATCGTACTCGGCATGTGTTCCTATAAAAGCTATAAATAGCCTACATTTAAAAAAGAAATTATAGTCACAAATTACTCTGTAATTGTTCCCGCCAACGTTAAATACAATTCTATTTTTATCGCAATTTTCAACAATACTCATATTGGGAAAGTCTGCTTTTATATCGTTTAAATTATTCCAATCACATTTTTTTAATCTCTCAATGAAGATGTGAAAACGAGGTCTGGCTCTGGTATTATGAGTACAATAATTCCGTACAGTTATTTGTGAGACTAGACTTACCTTCATTGAAATGAGATGTTTTAGGTAGGCTCAAAGATGCAATTTGTTTCGCAAAGTGCGAATTATATTTTAAGTTTTATTAAAATATAAACCCCGTACCATACAACAGCCCAAAGCTATTGATGCCTAAGGAATAATAGGAGGCGAGGTACATGGCGAAGTCGCGGTCTTTAACTAGTCTTAATCTAAGGGCGGCAACGGGGGCAAATAGCACTTTTTCGTTTTCGGTGATGAGCACATTAATTAAAGAGCCTGCTTCAAGTTCGAATTCGGTTTCTTTGGCAATGTCGAAGCCAATAATTTTGAACTCTACTCCAGCGCCAAAAGAGGGGCGGGCTTTTTCGTTGATTAAAACTCCGTTTAGTAAAAACTGCTTTGTTTCGGTAGGAAGATTAAAGTAAAATGGGAATCGAATCACTTTTAACGGCCTCAATTCAGCAAAAACAAAAATGAACTGGTTGGTAATACCACTGCTTCAGAATTTCTGATGTCGATTATTTTACTTTCAGAAATGAATAAAATAGACTGACCAAAGCTCAATTCAAAAAGAGGTTGCTTGGTGGTATCAGCATCTGTCTGTGAAATTCCGATATGTGAAATCAGTAAAAAGGCTAAAAGGGAAAATAAATATTTGGAAATTCTCATGCTTGGTAATCGTTTATTCAAGGTTAAACTTACGAATAGAATTAGATAGTTGATAACGTTTTATGAATTGAATAAACTTTTACGATTATACGACGTAATGGATTTGAACGTTGGTAAAACAGCGGGTGTTTTTGGGATGGATTGCCTCTAAACGAATTAGTTATATAGGTAACCTTAATTAGCAAAAGCCGTATTAAAGAAGATGAAGGAATCAGTAATAGAATTGCCCAAAACGTTCTGTTTAGCTTGAGAATGTACATATGAGTGTAATATTATCATTGGAAGTTGCGAACAATGCAGACATAAATTGCAATGCCGCCCAAGAGATGTTCATGGACGAAATAATAAATGAAGGTTTTAACGAAAACGGATTTCATTTATCTAAGTTTTTAAATGAACTAGAAATAGAATTGCTCCATCCCGATTTTGATGAAAGTAAGGTGCAAAAAAGAAATCCTGTTTTAATGAGGGGGATTTTTATGAAACTGCACGAGTATCTGAAAGAGCACGATGAAATTCAACCTGTGTATCAACAAGGGGAGAAGAGCTTAATAGAATTTGTTGACGAACCTTTAGAGGAGCTAATTGAATTTTGCGAATCGGCAATAGACAACCAGCAAAAAGTTACTTGGTCGTTCGGCGTTTAAACTTCTCATATTTCAAATTATAATCCAGTGCTTCCTGCATTGGTAGTTCTTCATATAAAACCATAGCACAATATTTTTCGGAAATAGACCAGAGTATATTACCTTTAAAAAAAACAAGAAAAATGAGGAATTTACTATTAGTGGCTATAGCATCTGTAATGATGATGTCGTGCGATGAGAATAGAGTTTTTAGCGAGCATCAAGATTTGTCTCCACAACTAGAATGGAAAAAAGAAGATTCAAGATCGTTTAAAGTGCCAATTGAAAATACTGAAATAGCATACAACTTAAGTGTGTCGTTTAGGTACATTACAGGGTATCAGTTTAAAGTATTGAATGTGCAAATAACCGAAATTTCGCCAAGCGGAAAGGAAGTTGTTAAGGATTACGGATTGAAAATTAGAAATGAGGCAGGTGAATATCTTGGAGAAGCCGGTGGCGATATTTGGGATTCGGAACATTTAATTGAGCCGAATAAAAAATACGAGGAAAAAGGAACCTACACTTATAAACTGACTCACATAATGCCTCAAGATCCATTAAATTTTGGAATGGACATTGGTGTTATTCTTGACAAGGTAGCAGTAGCAAAATAAATTATTTTCTCTTTTAAAATGGACAGTCTAAATAGTATTTGGAAAGAATTAGCAGGTCGTTATTCGAATGATGAGGCATTGATAAACGAATGTTGGACGGAGTTAGAAAGAGCCTACACGGGCTCAACGCGGCATTACCACAACCTCAACCATCTCGAGTTTATGTTTGAGAAGGCAAATAATTACAAAGATCAAATTGAAGACTACGACACTCTATTGTTTTCGATTTTCTACCATGATGTTGTATATAACAGTACTAGCTCAGACAACGAAGCTAAGAGCGCTGTATTGGCAAACGAGCGATTGACAAAGTTGGGTGTGCCTCAAGAAAAGATGGAGAGCTGTGAGAAACAAATTCTGGCCACAAAAAAACACGAGGACACTGGCGACAACGATACTAATTTTCTGGTTGATTTCGATTTGGCAATTCTAGGTGAGGATCAATCTTCTTTTGAAATCTATTTTGGTAATATCCGAAAAGAGTTCTCTTCGTTTCCTGATTTTATTTTTAATATGGGACGGAAAAGTGTAATTGAACAATTTCTAAAAATGGATTCTATCTTTAAAACAAAGGCGTTTAAAGATTCGCATGAAACGCAAGCTAGAGAGAATTTAAAGGGAGCTTTATAAAAGGCCATTGCCTGGAATACGGCATAATGCTTATAGCTCTTCAAAAAAAGAACTATGCCCAATTCCATTCTTGGTTGGCCTCTAAAGGAAGACTATTGAGATCGAATTATATGATTAGTAAGACTGGAGAGTTGAGAACTTGTTCGAAAATCCTCCAGCCGCACTTATCATGTAAGAAGAGTGAGATAGTATTGCTTTAGAAGCCTTGATTTTTTTCCTTAGTTTTTTCATCAAGGAAAAAAGTGAGTGGCCGCCCGCTATTAGGGCAAAAGATAAAAAGAAAGCCCTTGCTTTCTTTCAACAAATAGAATTGTCTCTCACTAAAAAGATAGTATTCAAATGCAAAATGTCTTTAAATAGGAAATGGCCTTTATAAAAGGAGGGTAAAAGAATTAATCTTATTATTTACTGAATAATATTGTTTGCACAGTTTGGTTAGCTTCTTCTTTGTTCTTGTCGCTTTGAGCAATGCCAAACGCTAACATTAAAACGCACATGCCAATCCAGGCGTATTTGAAGTAGTTGTTTTCTTTAGTTGAGATTTTAACCATAGTAATTCTTTTTTTCTGATACTAGTTCTACGCAACAAGTAGATTTTCTATTCAATTAATCTGCGAAGAGGTAGTTTTATACTACTAATGGTTTATTACTACTGTCAGTGAACCAGTTCGTTACAAAATCAGGCTACGTAAGTGCTTATATCAATAGGTAAATTGATGTATTATATGGCTGGTAGGCTATGATATGAATGGGATTGGCTGTTAATTGTCCGACAAATACACTTTTCTTGTGTGTTGTCTGCTTTTGGAATTAACCCTTACCAAATAAATACCTTTTCTAAGAAATATGGCATTGTTTCCATGAATCAAGTTTCCCTTATAAACACGCTGACCAGTTAAATTGTAAACTTCAATTTGTCCGCTGTTGGCGTTAATGTTTATTTGATTGCCCAACACAGAAATAACGTTTTCACTATTAATATCGTTAATGCCAACGTTAATATCTACGTCCACACATGCAGTTGCTTCACAGGCGTTATCGTCAAAAACGGTAACACAATAATTAGCAGGGTAGAGGCTAGTTGCAGTGGCTGTTGTTTGTGTGTTTTCATCAGACCAATAATAAACATAAGAGCCTAAACCTCCAGTAACCGATACAGAAGCCGTTCCGGTACTTGGTGAAGTCATGCTCAAAATAAGTTCATCGGGTCCACCAACCTGAACGTCGGTGCAAGATTTACATCCAGAAACATCCGTAACACAGAATGAATACTCAACACCTGCACAAAGTGTACCGATATTAAATGAATTTGCACCGTTAATTGGGCCATTGTTGTCGTGCCATTGTGGATAATAGACAGGATTTCCCCCAGTTACCGTTGCCGAAGCCGAGCCATTACAAGTAGTAGCACAATCGGTATCAGTAAATGCAATTATTGTTACCACAGGGCCTTGTTCTTCGTTAATAGAAAGACATTGAGAAGCTGTACATCCTGTTGTTTGCGAGCTAACTGTAACGCAATAACTTCCCTCAGGAACATTTGATAAGGTGGTACCAAGTGTACCATTGCCCCAATCGTAGGACCAAGGCCCTATACCTTGCGTAACTACAATTTCTCCTTCACCATCGGCTTGTCCGCATGTGCTTAATAAAGTATTGGAGGTAACTATTATGGTTTCTACAGGTTCTAAAAGCGTTTCGGTTATCGATGCCGAACAACCGTAATTATCGGTAATAGTTAAAGTATAAGTTCCTTCGCACAGGTCGGTTTGGTCTTTTGTAATTAAAGTGTTTGACCAAGCATAATTATAAGGTGTAACTCCTCCTGAAACTTCAACACCAATTGCCCCATCGCAATTACTGTAACAAGATGCATGTGTAAGCGTTGTGGTAGTTGCTAACGTAAATGGTTCGGTAATCACCAATTCTGTGGTGGCATAACATCCATTTGCATCTGTTGTTGTAACCGTGTATGTGGCTGCACATAAATTAGAAACAGAAGAGGTAGTTTCTCCATTGCTCCAAAGGTACGTATGAGTTCCTACACCACCAGTACTTACGGCGTCTGCTGTTCCATCACAAAATCCTTGGCAAGTTACATCGGTAATAGTTGAAATGGAAATTTCTACTATTGCAGCGTCTGTAATACATTGATATGCGGTTGCTGCACAATTGTTGGCATCAGTAATGATTACGGTATAGCAACCACTGGCCAATCCCGTTTGTTGGTGTGTAAGCATTGGGTAGTTTGTTATCGGAATTCCGTTAGTCCATTGTATATCGTAATTCGGGGTGCCACCTGCGTATTCAACTGTTAAACTTCCATTAGCATCTCCAAAACACAATGGGTCGTTTGCATCTGTAATACTTGCAACAACTTCGGTAGGTCCAGTTAAAGTAACCTCATTGGTTGCTTCACAACCTTTATCATCTGTTACTGTTACAGTATAAAGTCCATTAGAAGCGGTGGTTTCGTTGGCAGAACCTGTTAAAGCTGGGTCCCACACATAAGTGAAACTTGTGTTACCCCCAGTAACAGTTGTAGTAGTGGTTCCATCGGCAGATCCGAAACATAAGGGATCGGTAAATGCAATGGCTACTTCTAATAAAGCTGGCTCTAACGTAACACTGTAATACAAATCGGTACAGCCGTTAATATCCTTTACTGTTATGGCGTGAACACCTGCTAGCAGACCGGTAATTGTTACTGTTTCTCCTGAATTAATGCCTGTAAAAATTGGATTGGTCGTGCCACATGGAGGAGGGTCTACATTAATCTCATATGTTGGCGCACCATCATATATGCTTAACACTATTTCTCCGTCGCATGCTCCGAAACAACTTGCTGGAGACTCTAAGCCCACCGTAACTACTGGTGCAGCGTCGTCAACTACCGATACAGAGTTAGAACTAGTACAACCATTAGCGTCCGTTACTGTTACACTGTACGATCCAGAAGGTACTGCTGAGTAAGTATCGCCAGTAGTATTGTTATCTTCCCAAAGAGCTGTGTAACTCGTTACTTCGTTGGAAACGTCATCTATAAATGCTGTTCCGTCACTCTGCTGACATGATGAGTTTAAAGAACCCATATCAACTATAATAGCTAACGGTTGAACTATCGTTACATCGCAGGTGCCTGTAAGTCCACTATTATCAGAAACTGTTACTGTATAAGAGCCAACAGATAGAGCTGTTTCTTGGTTGGTTGCTCCTTCGGCAAGATTAGTCGCATTGCCACCGCTGCTCCAATTTACATTGTAGTCTGGGTCGTCGCCATTAACTGTTACTGTTGCCATTCCGTTTGCATCTCCATTACAAATTGGGTTTTGGTCTACCGAAATAATACAAGTAGGGTTGGCTGCAAATGCTTGATTTATTACAAATGCAAACAATGAAATGAGTACAAGTTTCTTCATCTTAATTTTATTGGTTTTGATTTTTAATTACCCGATAAATATACTTTTCTGGTATGCTGTTGTCCTTTAGAATTTACTTTTACCAAGTAAATTCCTTCTCTAAGCGAGATGGCGTTATTATTAGCATTCAGGTTGCCCTTGTATACTCGCTTACCAGTTAAACTGTACACTTCAACTTGTCCTTTGGCAGCGTTAATGGTAATTTGATTGTAGGACGTTGAAATAATATTGCTCGCCGATAACTCATTAATTCCAGTGCTTATTTTAACATCGCCACAAGCATTTGTTATGCATCCATTGGCATCTGTAACCACGCAGCAATATTCGCCGGGTGTTAAACCTGTTATTGTTCCAGAGGTTTGGTTGCCTGCCGATGTCCAGTTGTAAGTGTAGGGTGCAGTTCCTCCACCGGCTAAAACGGTTGCAGTTCCATCAGCATTTCCACTAGTTGTTTCATCCGTAATTGTTATTGAAGCGAAAACTGCTGCGGGATCGGTTAAAGTATACTCTTCCGTATCCTCGCAACCATTGCCATCTACAAGTGTTACAGTATATGTTCCAGCACACAAGCCTACAGCTCTTTGGGTGGTTTGAGCACTTACATCGCTCCATAAATAGGTGTGTGGAAGTTGCCCCTGTGGTGAATTAACTTCTATTTCTCCATCGCATGCTGCTGCGCAATATGGGTTAACTACATCGGAAATCTGAATGACAGGGCCTGCCAAATAATCTATCAATTCAACCTGAGTTCCAATACAACCGTTGCCATCTGTTAAGGTTACTGTATAGTTAGAGTTGTTTAAATCAGTTGCTGTAGCACTTACTTGATCATCTGACCATCTGTAAGTAAATACATTGTCACCACCTACGCCACTTGCTGAAGCTACACCAGTAAAATCGCCACATAAAGATGGTGCAATTTCTATTATAGTTACAACTATAGGATCTGGATCATCTATGTCTGTACTAGCAGTTGTAACACAACCATTATCGTCTTCTACATTTACAATGTAATTTCCTTTGCAGAGGCCAGTAGCCTCAGCGGTGGTTTGTCCTAATATATCAGACCATTGGTAAGTGTAATCTCCTGTTACTGTTCCGCCAGTTACTATTACTCTAGCCGAACCATCACATGAATCTTGACAGAGCGCATCTACAGGAGCAGGAATGCCTGCAACTACTGCTGTTGGGCCACCAACTGTTACTGTGTTGTAAGCATAGCATCCTGTGTCATCTGTTATGCCAATAGTATATTCAACGCCAGCACATAAAGAGGCAATACTTAAGGCCTCTTCTCCTATTATTATGTCGTTTACTAAATCGGGTCCAGAATACCATTGAAATGAATAGGGAGGACGGCCACCAAAAACAGTAGCTACTGCGTTTCCATCGCAGAGGCCAAAACATGTTGCATCATTGAAATCAATAATCGTTAATACAGGTGCTTGCTCGTCTGTCATTGGCAATGGGGCTGTAGCAGTACAGCCTGTGGCTTGAGATGTTACCGTAACTTCATAAGGTCCAGATGGTACATTTAATAAGGATGCACTGGTTTGAGTTGCGTTTGCACTCCATAAATAATCCCAACCACCAAGGCCCTGTGTTACGGTTACTAGTCCTTCACCGTTACTTTGCTCACAAGTGCATTGTCTAACTTGTACGGTAGTTAATAAAATCTCAACAGGTTCGATTAGGGTTTCTGTTAATATAATAGAGGTGCCAATGTCGTCTGTAATGGTTATGGTGTAAGTTCCACTGCAAAGGTTTGCGAGGTCTTCATTTGTTTGCACATTACTCCATACATAGGTATAAGGTGCTGTTCCTCCTGTTACAGTAATTTCAATTTCTCCATCGCAAACATCAAAACATGTTGGATTGGTAACAGCGGAGATCCCTATTAATGCTGCGAAAGATGCCTTTACTGCAAATACAAATAAGGAGAGGAGTATTAGTTTCTTCATGATGGAATGGTTTTATGTGTGTTGTTATTTGGTTTGATTTTTAATTACCTGATAGATATACTTTTCTTGTATACTGTTTGCCGTTAGAATTTGCTCTTACAAGATAGATCCCTTTTTTTAATGAGATGGTATTTCTACTAGCATTTAAATTCCCTTTGTACATCCGCTTACCAGTTAAATTATACACTTCAACATGTCCTTTGGAAGCGTTGATGGATACATGAGTACCAGAAGCGGAAATAATAGTGTTCGCAGAAAGTTCATTAATACCTGTGCTTACTTCAACATTCGAACATGATGAAATCATGCAGCCGTTATCATCTGTTATCGTGCAGCAATATTCGCCAGGCGTTAAACCTATAATTGTAGCAGTTGTTTCCATGTTGTTCCATAGGTAGGTAAGTGTCCCCGTTCCTCCCGAACCACTTGCTGTGGCTGTTCCATCTGTAGCTCCCGAGCTGGTTTCGTCGGTAAAAGACATGGAGATAAACAATTCGTCTGTAGATGAGGTGTAAACATTTGTATAGATACTGCATCCAGCTGCATCTTGTGCAATTATATATTCCGATCCTGCACACATATCATAGTAATAAAAAGATTCGCCGGCTAATACGTTCGAGGCAATTTCAACGCCACCAACAGATAAGGTATACGGAGGTACACCGTCTATAATAATAATTTCCCCATAGCCATCGCAGCTGCCATAACAACTTTCTCCAACTTCGCTTATAACAGAAGAACTAGGGGCTGGAGCATCCTCTACAGGTTGTATAGCGCTTGCCGTGCAAGCATTTGCATCTGTTACGGTAACTGTGTAAGCTCCTTGTGGAATATATTCATTGACGTCGCCAGATACACCATTGTCCCATTGTGCATCGTACATTCCCGCATTATTGGAAACGCTTGTAATAAAAGCCGAACCATCGGCTTGTTGGCATGTTGAATACAAATATCCTGTTTCAATAGTAATTTCAGCAGGTTCAATTAAAGTAATTTCATCGCTTGCAGAGCACCCGTTTTCATCTGCACAAATAATTTGATAAGTCCCTTCTGTAAGGTTGCTTATAGATGCATCTGTATAACCATTATCCCACATGTAAGAGTAAGCTCCAGTGCCGCCACTCGCAATTGCATTTGCCATTCCATTATTGGATCCATAACACAAAAGATTAATACCAGAAGCAGTGACTGTAAGAAGTGTAGGTTCTGAGAGGGTAATGCTTGTGGAAGAGGTGCATCCATTGTTATCTGTTACCATAGCTGTATACAATTGATTTGCACATAAATTGTAAGCCGAAGCAGATGTTGCAGAAATGTCTAATATGTCATCTCCACCGCCATTGTTCCAAGTAATATCATAAAGAGATGTGCCGCCCGAAAAAGTAGCGGTTGCACCGCCATCACACATTCCATAGCAAGTAGGGTCGTAAGCTGAAGTAATTGTTATCGTTACTTCTGCTGGTTCCAAGAGGTCTGCCATGGCACTAGCTGTACAGCCATTAGCGTCGGTAATGGTAACAGATACCTCACCGTTAGGCAAATCAACAGCCGTGTGTTTTGTGTCAGGATAATTAATTTGATCGTTGCTAGTACCATCACTCCAATCGATATCTACATTATAAGAGCCTCCTTCAATATAAACGGTAGCGTATCCATCCGATGCTCCAAAACACGATGGGTTTCCCGGAGAACTTATGTTACACATCAACATGTCTGGTTCGTAAATGATAACGCAGGCGCTAGCAGTTGCACCAATATCGTCTGTAAGTGTAATGCAATAAATGCCATCAGCAAATCCTGTTTCGGTATAGTCTCCTTGTATGTTGTTGGTTGATTGAGAGGAAGGCCAATCGATAACAAAAGGGGCATTATCGCCAGCAATGGAAATAGTAATTTCTCCATCGCTAGAGCCATTACAAAGAGGATTATTGGTAGAAGTTACGTCTATTGATAATGCACCGAAGGATACTTTTATCGTTAAAACAAATAGGGAGAGGAGTATTAGTTTTTTCATAGTAGCTTGTTATTGATTACTACTAATAAGTCGTGAAAATATTGAAAGGTTGCCTGTTAGATCCCACAATCCTTAAAAATAAGCTACTGGTGCGGAAATAATAAATAACTACCGTTAAGACAAACAGTAGTTTATATTGAAAATAGTCTTATTATGGATTTCTTAATTCTCCTGTCTCAGGGTCAACAACCGCATCGGTAAGAATTTTCATGCAATGCTTGGTGTGGGGTTGATACAAATTGTAACGTTCATTATCAGATAGCTTAACGTGTTCGTCTAATTCTAATTCGGAAAACACCTGCATAATGGTGTCAGCAGAGCATTTGCAGTAATGCGTGGCAAGCACTTCGCCTACATTGCCTGTTTCTTTAACAGAAATTAAACATTCGCGCACAAGCCTTTTTCGGCCGGGGCCTATTTCGTTGCACGACCAAAATGCTAGTGCTAAGATAATTGATAGTATGAGTTGCTTCATAGATTACAAAAAAACGAAAAAAAAGTTACTTTTTAATCAAGTGTTAAATGTTAAGTGTAAAGGTTTAAGTAATAATGTTAAAAAATTCGAATTTGGTTGCTGTAAATCAGTTGCTTGTGAATTTTTGGTTTGTTCAGGATCGCACTTAACATTTAACACTTAAAACTTCACACTTTCTTACTTAAAATCTCCTCCTGTTTTTTCTTCGACAACTTCGCTACTACTAATTCAAAAGATTGTTTTGAGTAAAACTTCCATTCATTGTAAGTAAGCGTGTTGATGTCTTGTACTAAAACCCATTGATTTTTAGCAAAATATGGTGCCTGAATAATTCCATCACGCTCCACTAAATCTTCAAACTCTTCTGTGGGAACTTTAAACGAAGCCCTTGCTGGCGAATCATCCACATTGGTAATCAAAAACATTTTCTCGGCAATTAAAAACGTAAGGTTGTTGCCCCACTTAATGTCTTCTGTAACATGTGGTAGTGCGATACAAATGTCTCTTAGAGATTCGATGTTCATAAAGGGAAATTAACTAATCTTCAATTATTCTCAACGCTTCTCTACGGCTAAGGCTATGCAAATCGGTTTTATTGGCAAATTCAACCACCCATTGGGGGTTGGCTTTGCCATGCTCTCTGAGCATTCAGCCAATAGCTTTATTGATAAAAAACTCCGAGGATCCAGGTAAGTTGTTGATTACATAAGCTAAAAATTAGGTGTCTAAATCCTTTTTATATTTCAACTGAAAAATTAAACAAGATCGTTGTAGCCAAATGTTGTTGGAAGCCAACCATCTTTTAACGGTGGGATTTCTTTCATCAGGAAATTTCTTGAAGTAAGCCCCTATTAATTTTGGGGCAATAAAATCTACGGTGTCCCACCAAGATTGATGGGTAATCATATATTCTAATAAAGCTAAATCGTCCTTTTCGAACTGCTTGGTGTACTTAAATAAAAGTTATTGAGCAAAGTGATGGAAATCTCTTTCGTCGCGTTTCCATAGCGCTGTAGCAATTTCTTTAGCCTCTGTTTTAGTAGGTAAATAATTTTTGTCGAGAAACGGAAGTTGTGCCGCTCTTCGAGTGCCAGCCTTTAAACCAAAAAACTAGAATTGGTTTCTCATGTATGCTTTTTGTTGAAAGGCAATAGAGGCATCTCCTTTTTCTTTAAATGCTTTTTCTAAAGTGTTGATGAAATATTCCATGCAACAAATAAGGAGGTTAATCAATTAGATTTCCAAACTCTTCTTGGATTTCGATGTTGCCAGGTAAAAGTTTTCTAGCCATATTAATGGTTACTTTAGCAGAGTCTAAATCTTTTTGTTCAACCAAGTAATGGCAATATTCTAGCATAGCTTTAGACAGTTCGTAAGAGGTAGGCCCTTCAGGATCGTAATCTCCTTCGTTGTACGTTTTGTGTAAATCTTTGGTAGCTGAATGAATGCTTAACGCTGCCTGGCTTACGCTTTTTAATTTAATATCGCAGATGCCCCACATAAATTTCACGTTGGGATCGTCATCAAACTTTACGATGCTTTTGTAATAATACTGTGCTTTTCTATAGTTTCCTTCTTCAAAAAATATATCTGCAACATTAAGAGCTTTCATTTTTAGTTTGGTAATAAATGGAGCGTTTTTGCTGTAATAATCGTCTTCTTTGTCCTTCTTTTTAAACTTTGCAGCCCATTTCATAGCTGTTTTTAAAGCATCATTAGAGCCTGTATAATATTCAATAATTTTTTCATCTGTAGATTCAGATAGTTGGAAAAAAGACATTGCCAAATATAAATATGGCTCAGGATGTTTTTTTGTTTTATCGCTCTCCGTGTATTTCAAAGCTTTCATCCCACAAGCTTCATATTTACCTTCTAAGTATAACGTGCCTAACTTCTCAAACTCCCCACCAATAAGTTGTCCGAAACTTATCGCGTTAAACAACGAAACCAACACTGCTGTTAAAACCAACTTTCTCATCTGTATTCCCCAATATTTATTCATAATTAATATATTTTCAAAGAGAATGAATTCTTTTCAATATTCATACCAAGTCTTAAAAACTTTATTGGAATTGTCGCAATGGATTGATTATTTTAGTGTTCTAAAGCAGACAGCACATCTATTTATGAAAAAGTTTATTTGGTTTACGGTATTTTCTATGATACTGTTCTGTGCAAATTCGACATTTGCACAAACAGAAATGTTCTCAAGAGCCGACGAAGCTTTTGAGAGAGAAGAATATAGCGTGGCATGCGAATTATACGAAAAGATCTATCCAGCAGCTAAAAAACTCAATAAAGTAGAAAAAGCAAGGGTAAGTTTTAATCTTGCTCAATCATTTAGGTTAAGCGGAAATTTAAAGAAAGCAGAATCGTGGTATAAGAAATCCGTATCGGCTAAATATTTCGATCCAATTTGTATTTATTGGCTGGCCAATGCGCAGAGAACTAATAATAAGTTTGAAGAAGCTTTCGAAAATTATACACTCTATTTAACAAAGGTACCAGAAGATACATGGGTGCTCCAAGAATTTGAAGATGCCAAAAGAGCCGAACAATGGATTAAGAATCCAACGCAATGGCAAATTCGAAACATGACTAAGCTCAATTCTAAATACAACGATTTTTCGGCTACCTATATGGATAAAAGATACAAAGGGATCTTGTTTACTTCGGCTAGGGTAGAGGCTTCGGGTAAGGCTGAGGACGGCTGGACAGGACAAAAATTTACCGATTTATTTTATACTAAAAGAAGCAAAAAGGGAAAGTGGAGCAAGCCTGTAATTGTTGACGGGCCGGTAAATACGGAGTTCAATGAGGGTTCAACTACATTCAATAAAAAGTACAACACGGTTTATTTTACGTCGTGTAAAGTGGACAAAAAAAGAGAGATTGGATGCGAAATTTATTGGGCTAAGAAAAAGGGAAAGGGTTTTGGTGATCCTGAGGTGATTCCGCTTTCTACGGATACGTTTGCTTGTGGACATCCCGCAATTGCACCCGATGACGTAACATTATACTTTACTTCTAACATGCCAGGAGGCTTTGGCGGCAAGGATATTTGGAAATCGAAATATAATAAAAAGTCTCAGGAATGGAGTAAAGCAGAGAATTTAGGCCCAACAATTAATACATCTGGTAACGAAATGTTTCCTCATATAAAATCTGATGGAACACTTTATTTCTCGTCCGACAAACATGTGGGTATGGGTGGATTGGATATTTTTAAATCTACTTTAAACGGAGGTAAATGGAGCGAGCCAGAAAATATGCAAGCGCCAATTAACTCTACTGCCGACGATTTTGGTATTGTTTTCAAAAACAACTTAGAAGAGGGGATGCTTACTTCCAACAGAATAGGAGGCAAGGGAAGGGATGATGTTTACGAGTTTTTATGGCAGATTTATGATATTAAATTGGAAGGCTATGTGGTTGATGCAGAAACTGGCGACACGCTTACAGGTTCTATTGTAACACTGGAGGCACCTGATGGAAGTATCTTAACTGACACTGTTGATGCTAAGGGGCGTTATTCGTTCGACCTAGAGCAAAACATGGGATACGATGTTGAGGGTACTAAGTACAAGTATTTGAATGATATGGCATCTGTAAGCACATTCGAGGTTAGAAGTGACACCACTATTATGGTTAACTTCTCTATTCAAAATACGGTTAGGCCAATTGTACTGCCTAACATTCTATACGATGTAAATAAATGGGATTTACGTGCTGAGGCTAAAAAGTCGTTAGATGGTTTAATAGAGACGCTTAATGATAATCCTAATATTACTATTGAGTTGAGTTCGCATACAGATTTTAGGGGAACTAGTGAGAACAATAAAATTCTTGCGGAAAAAAGAGCAGATGCCGCGGTTGATTATTTGATTGAAAAAGGTATTGAAAAGGAAAGACTAACAGGACTTGGTGCTGGCGAGTCTAAACCTCGTGTGCTAGAAGAGGACATGGGATCGTTTAAGAAAGATGACAAGTTGAATACGTCTTTCGTTAAAGCATTAGGGAGTGACGAGCTTATGGAGGAGGCACATCAGCTAAACAGACGTACTCAGTTTAAAGTACTTTCTACAGATTTTGTTTCTAAAAGAGCTCCTGTTGAAGAGGCCGAGGAATACGATGATTTTGACGCAGAGTACGATGACGAGGGTGAAGAAGAGGATATTTAATCCTTAGTTGAAAGGCGCACCAAATTTAACTCCGAAAGTATAGATTACTGCTTCTTTAGGTCCTTTTGCTGGATCAAACATGGGGCTAAGGGCGTAAGTGCCAAACAGCGTAACAGGGCCATATCCCAAACTTACCGTAGCACCATATTGCAGCTTTTCTAAATTATAATTGTTTTTCTCAGTCAATATTTTTTTGCCATATAACCTCAACCTGGTTTTCGAGAATATTTTGTAATCAACGTATCCGCCGATCGAGGCATGAAAACCAACATCGCCGTTAAATTTTTTCTTGATATAACTAATTGTTAGCGGCACACCTATATAGCCAATTCTTAATTTGGTACTCTTAACCTCAAAAGGCCGGCCGTGAAACATGGTTAAAGTATCGGCATTCTCTATTACAATATCATTTTTAAATACAAAATAGTTAATAACAAGCTGAAGACCAATACCTACGTGAAAGCTGCTGTTGGCTTTTCTTCCCAGTATGTTAATTCGATTTTCGAGCCTAAAAGTGTTCGATAAAGCTGGATTGATGCCAAGAGTTTTTATTCCAACCAAGCCATCACTATAATTGTCTTCGTTGATTTCTGGCGATATATTGGCTAAGCCAAAACCAATAAAGATGGCTTTGTTTTCAGGTTTTTCTAGTTTCGATTCTGCTGTAGTATCCGTAAGAAAACTGTGAATATCCGTGAGGTCTAAATCGCTCGAAGTATCTTGCGCTTGACTGCTAATACTAAGTAGAAGAACAAATGGAAGAAGAAGAAGCTTTGAAGTTATTGAATTGAATATGAAATTATTTTCCATGACAGTGTTTAAACTTTTTACCGCTTCCACAAGGGCAGTTATCGTTTCGTCCAACTTTCTTTTCAACTCTTACTGGCGCTACTTTTTCCTTTTCTTTTGGTGCGCCTCCTTGTCCTGAATTTCCGCCTTCTCCAAATTCAGATTTAGATGTCTCTAACTTTTGAGGTTTTCTTTCTTCTACAGGAGCTAATTTAGGTGCTGCTTCAGATTCTGTGTGTGGCAAGCCACCTTTCATTAAGAAGCTTACAATTTTCTTGTTCACCTCATCAATCATTGTTTTAAACAATCCAAACGATTCGAATTTGTAAATAAGTAATGGATCTTTTTGTTCGTAAACTGCATTTTGAACAGTTTGTCTCAAATCATCCATCTCTCTTAAATGCTCTTTCCAAGCATCATCAATCATAGTTAAAGAAACAGATCTTTGGAAAGCAACAATAATTTCTGAACCCTCATTTTCAACAGCATCAACCAAGTTAACTACGGCTCTTAATTGTATTTTTTTGTCCGTAAAAGGAATTACCATTTGCTCATAAGAACTTTGTCGTTCCAATACATCCTTAATTAAAGGCAATGCAGCTTCAATAATAACTTTGTTTTTAGCTTTAAAAGTATCGTGCGCTTGCAAGAAAAGTTTATCACTTAAGTCATCCGATTTCTCATTTCCTAATTCACTTTCTGTTAAATTAGGATCGACAGCCAATGTTTTAAGCGATTCATATTTAAACCCTTCGTAATCTTCGAAGTTTTTATATTCTTCAATTAAAGAGGAACAAACATCGTTTAGAGAATTCGAAACATCAACATTTAATCTTTCGCCGTAAAGTGCATTTTTTCTCTTTTTGTAAATCACCTCACGTTGTGCGTTCATTACATCATCGTATTCAAGCAATCTTTTTCTAACACCAAAATGATTCTCTTCTACTTTTTTCTGAGCACGTTCAATAGACTTTGTAATCATCGAATGCTGAATTACTTCGCCTTCTTCAATGCCCATTCTGTCCATTATTTTGGCAATCCTTTCAGAGCCAAACAGACGCATTAAGTTATCCTCAAGCGAAACAAAGAATTGTGTTGAACCTGGATCTCCTTGCCTTCCCGATCTACCTCTAAGCTGTCTGTCAACCCTTCTCGATTCGTGTCGTTCTGTACCAATAATGGCCAAGCCGCCTGCTGCAATTACTTCTGGCGAAAGCTTAATATCTGTACCACGACCAGCCATGTTGGTCGCAATTGTTACAGCACTAGCAAAACCTGCACTGGCAACAACTTCTGCCTCACGCTGGTGTAACTTTGCATTCAATACGTTGTGTTTAATCTTTTTCATATTGAGCATTTTGCCCAATAGTTCAGATATTTCAACAGAAGTTGTACCAACCAAAACAGGTCTGCCAGCTTTTGTTAGTTCAACAATCTCATCAATTACCGCTTGATATTTTTCTCTTTGCGTTTTGTAAACAAAATCCTCCCTATCATCTCTAATAATAGGCTTGTTGGTAGGAATCACTACAACGTCGAGGTCGTAAATGTTCCAGAATTCACCTGCTTCCGTTTCCGCTGTACCCGTCATACCACATAACTTGTGATACATTCTAAAGTAATTTTGAAGTGTTACACTTGCATAGGTTTGTGTGGCGGCTTCAATTTTTGTGTTTTCTTTAGCTTCAATTGCTTGGTGCAATCCGTCAGAATATCTTCTGCCGTCCATAATTCTTCCGGTCGACTCATCAACAATTTTTACTTTGTTGTCCATAATTACATATTCCACATCTTTTTCGAAGAGGGTATATGCTTTTAATAATTGGTTGATGGTATGAATTCTTTCAGACTTTTCTCCGTAGCTCTCAATCAACTTGGCTTTCTGATCGCGCATTTCGTCATCCGGCAATCCCGATTTTTCTAACTCTACAATATCACCACCAATATCTGGCATAATGTAAAAGTAAGGGTCGTCGCTATCGGAAGTAATTAGGTTAATTCCCTTGTCTTTTAAATCAATCGAATTGTGAGACTCTTCAATGGTAAAATACAATTCATCATCAACAATATGCATGTTCTTCGATTGATCTTGCATATAGAAATTCTCCGTTTTTTGGAGTTTCGTTTTAATCTCAGGCTCACTTAAAAACTTGATTAATGCTTTGTTTTTTGGTAATCCACGGTAAGATCTCAATAATGCCAAGCAACCTTCGTCTTCTTTTTCTTCTGCTTGTTTTTTGTCTAATCCTTCTACTGCAGCTTCAGCGAGTAAACGTTTCGCATCCGACAAAGCAGTTTGAACGAATTTTCGTTGAGCAGTCATTAGTCTTTCTACTTTTGGCTTAAGCTCGTTAAATTCGTGTTTGTCGCCCATAGGAGTAGGGCCAGAAATAATAAGAGGAGTTCTTGCATCGTCAATTAATACAGAATCCACCTCATCCACAATAGAATAATGTTGTTTTCTTTGAACTAAGTCTTCAACACTGCTTGCCATGTTATCTCTTAGATAATCAAAGCCAAACTCGTTGTTAGTTCCAAAAGTGATATCTGCCGCGTAAGCTTTTCTTCTTTCGGGAGAATTAGGCGTGTGCCTATCGATACAATCTACCGTTAAACCATGAAATTCGTACAAAGGTCCCATCCATTCCGAATCCCTTTTTGCCAAATAATCATTTACGGTAATAATATGAACACCTTTTCCCGCAAGTGCATTAAGGTAAACGGGTAGGGTTGCAACCAATGTTTTACCCTCACCAGTGGCCATCTCAGCAATTTTACCTTGATGTAATATAATTCCACCCTTCAGCTGAACATCATAATGAAGCATGTCCCATTTAATAATGGTACCAGCTGCATTCCAACTACTATTCCATCTCGCTTTACCATCAACAATTTCTACAGAATCGCGCTCAGCGGCAAAATGCTCATCGAAACCTTTTGCGGTAACTTCTAAATAATCGTTTTCTTTATATCGTCTTGCAGTTTCTTTAACTACCGCAAAAGCTTCTGGAAGAATCTCTAATAAAACTTTCTCTATTACTATTAGTTTTCCCTCTTCAATCTTATCGATATCGTTGTATAAATCCTCTTTATCAAAAATGGTTAAAGACTTTTCTTCTTTAATCTTTTTTCTGATTTCTTCAATTTTATCGTCGTCGCTTTTAAGTGCCTCAGTGATTCTACCTTTAAACTCGGTAGTTTTTTCTCTAAGTTCGTCGTCGCTAATTGTTAAGATCGTGCTGCTGGCAGCATGAATCGCCTCTACTAGAGGGGCGAGTAATTTAATCTCCTTTTCGTACTTATTTCCGAAAAGATTGCCGATAAAGCTGCTAAATGTAAATGCCATTCTATAATAAATTCCTAGTGCTAATGCAACATGCGCTTAGCTAATGCTAAGATAGCGGAATTTACGCAAGTAGCCGCAGCTAATTTGGTTGTAGGGAAGTTGGTAAAAGCTTAATTAATATTCTTCATCGTTGAAGAGAAAGTCTTCTTTTGTAGGGTAGTCTGGCCAGATTTCTTCTATACCTTCATATATGTGCCCATCTACTTCTTCTTCAATATCTTGAAGGTTTTCAATCACCTCTAAAGGTGCTCCTGTTCTCATTGCAAAATCAATAAGTTCCTCTTTTGCCGCCGGCCAAGGTGCGTCTGATAAATGAGAAGCTAATTCTAAAGTCCAATACATTCTTCGATTCTATTAAGTAATTTATGTCCGCTATTTTCCGCGAATATAATTATTTGACATTGGGAATCCAAGGAATTTCTTTAGTGCCGGTAGATACTGTTAGTTTTCTTGCCAAAACAAAGAGGAAATCGCTCAATCTATTTAAATATTTAACAATTCGCTCGTCAATTTTTTCTTCTTTAGAAAGTGTGATAACATTTCGTTCTGCCCGTCTACAAATACTCCTGGAAGTATGACAAGCCGAAATTGAAGGATGTCCACCTGGAAGAATAAAGTTTTTCATGGGAGGCAACGATGTTTCCATCTTGTCAATCTCGTTTTCTAAAGCGTTGATATCCATTTCGTTAATTTCTGGAAGCTTCATTTTTGTATCCGGTTTCTTGCTTGCAAGCATCGCACCTAGTGTAAAAAGGTCTTCTTGAATTTTAACAATAATAGTTTGCGAATCCTTATCTAATTCATAATCTCTAATCATTCCTATAAACGAATTCAACTCGTCTACCGTGCCGTATGCTTCAATTCTTATGCTGTCTTTAGATACTCGAACTCCTCCAATTAGTGAAGTTTCTCCTTTGTCTCCTTTTTTTGTATAAACTTTCAAGTCGTTAGTATTAAATGATTTATGAAATTAATTCAATAAGAATTAGCTTAAAACCTCAATGTGAAATTTTGTTTGGTAAGTTCCTTTTTGAAAAAGATTATTCCAAAATAAAACAAATCTAGAGAAACCGTTACGTCACTTCTTTTAATAATTTGATTCCAGGCGTCATCCATTTCATCTGACCAATGTATGTCGTCTAAAACCACAATGGTGTCGTTGTGGCAATTATTAGCAATCAAATCAAAGTATTTAATAGTAGGATCTTTGCGATGGTTCCCATCAATAAAAACAAAATCTAATTTTGGATAATTTTTCAATACTGTTGGAAGTTGATCATCAAAGCTGCCTTCAATAACTTCGATATTAGGAAGGTCTAATTGTTCGAAGTTCTTTTGGGCGATTCTTACTTTTTCCGGACTTCCTTCCATTGTTATCATCTTCGCTTTTTTATCTGGCGAAGCCATGTAAGCAGTGCTTACACCTAATGAAGTTCCTATTTCTAGAATAGTTTCTATTTCCGAAAAGTTGACCATTCTAAAAAGTAGCTGACCAAATTTTGCGTTTACGCTGCTGCTTTGGGCTATTTTTTTTATTGAATGTCGGGATCCGCTGCCTTGTTTCATTCCTGCACCTAAATCAAGCACTTCTATTTTTTCTCTTGTGGCAAGAAGTTCTGCTCGCAGTTTTTCGATCTGGTTAAAAGCGTAAAACGGAGTTTGATCTTTAATCACATTCATATAAAATTCGAATACGAATGGCGAATGGATGCTGTGCTCGTTTCCCGATTGAAACAAATATTTTAAATACTTCAATATCATTTATGAGAAATCTGGATCAATTAAGAAGTTTAATTTTGATATTCGCCATTAAAGTTAATTGTTATTTGACTGCAATTTATAGATGAAGCAAAAATTGAAAATAATCTTAGGTCCATTTATGGGGCTCATCGTGTTCTTTTTAATGGGTGGCCTAAAAGAAGAAGCGTCGATGGCGTTAATGGCTGGTGTTGCCGTTTGGATAGCGATATGGTGGATTACAGAGGCGGTTAATATATTTTTTACGAGTTTAATGCCCCTCGTTTTGTTCCCATTTTTGGGCATTATGAGCATGAAAGAAGTCGCTCCCTTATATATGAACAAAATTATTTTCTTGTTTATTGGTGGGTTTTTAATTGCTTATGCATTCGAACGTTGGGATTTACATAGAAGGATCGCGCTCAAAATAATACTAATAACAGGCTCAACCCCAACTAAAATGCTGCTTGGTTTTATGTCGGCAAGTTATTTTTTATCCATGTGGATTATGAACACCGCCACTGCTACAATGCTATTGCCTGCCGTACTTGGTGTAATCAATCAGGTTGAAAAAATGAACGGAAAAAAAGACGATAATATGGCCACCGGATTCTTGCTGGGAGTCGCTTTTGCAGCTTCAATAGGAGGTACGGCTACCTTGGTTGGTACTGCGCCTAATATGGTGCTCACAACAATTTTTAACGACCGCTTTGATGGAGTTGGAGGCTATGAGGCCATCAATTTTGGAAATTGGTTTGTATTTGCTTTTCCGTTGAGCCTAGTATTGTTTACAGCTTGCTTTTTTCTTTTGAAAACAATTTTTTTTAGAAAATTAGACGGTATGAGCGTAGATGTTGCTTTTATTGAAAAAGATTTGAAGAAAATGGGGGCAATGTCGTACGAAGAGCGAATGGTTGCTCTAGTCTTTATATGTACAATTGGTCTCTGGTTTTTTAGGCGCGACATCGAGATAGGGTCATTTACCATACCTGGTTGGCGAGATATTTTTGCATTTCCCGACTATATAACAGATGCAACCGTGGCAATGTTGTCGGCAAGTGTGCTCTTTTTAATTCCTTCTAAAAGCAAAAGTGCTAAATCATTAATTATCTGGGACGATTTTGAAAGATTACCCATGGGAATCATTTTTCTTTTTGGTGGAGGCTTTGCATTGGCTGCAGGGATTTCCTCGTCTGGCTTGGCTGCATGGATTTCTACAGGTTTAATAGAAGTTGCAGGTTTGTCGCCTATTTTAATGGTACTGGTGTTGTGTTTCTTTATGACATTTTTTACCGAGCTAACTTCAAACACGGCCTCAACTTTTTTAATTCTTCCATTAATTGTTGAACTGGCTTTAAAAGCAGAATGCCATCCTTTATTACTTATGATTCCTGTTACTATTTCTGCATCGTGTGCTTTTATGCTCCCGGTTGCTACACCTCCTAATACCATTGTGTTTGGGAGCAACAGGATTGCGCTGTCTACCATGATGAGGACTGGGATTTGGCTCAACTTACTGGGAATAATCATTATAACTGTAGCAGTTTTTACGCTTGGGAAGGCCGTGTTTGGTTTTTGATTCCGATCATTAATTATAGATAATGGCGTCTGGTAGTTCAGATTTTTATATATTTATTTCTCTAGCAGATAAGTAGACTATGGGCAATTCAGAAATGAAGGATAAAACGGAAAGAAAAGTTGCACGTTTTAAAGAAAAGATCAAGATCAAGGATCTTCAGCTAAATGTACTCTTAGAGATCACGAACGCCATCAACAACAATCTTCCAGTACTCGAAATTCTCGAAAAGTTTGAAATTTTTGTTAAGCACGAATTGAACATCGAGAAACTATTGCTTTATAGTAAAGGAAAAAGATGGAGGTGTTTGCTTCAGTATGAAGTAGATTATTCGGAACTCGACAAAATTGATGTTGGAACGGATTTAAAAGACGTAACAGACATTACGTCGGTAGCCAGCTTAGGAGAAACAACTTTGTCGTCTTTCGATATGATTATCCCTGTATTTAAAGGAGATGAACCGTTGGCATACCTCATTATTGGCGATCAAGACAATGATGCGATTGCTGTAAGTTCCATCATAAAACACTTGAACTTCCTTCAATTACTCTCTAATATTGTGGTGAGCGCAATTCTTAATCGTCAGCTAGCAAGAGAAAAAAGAAAAGAAGAAGAAGCAAAGAAAAAATTGATTGAGGAGCAAAACGAAATGCTCGAAAAAGAAGTGACTAAAAGAACCAAGGAATTGGTTAAGCAAAAAGACGAATCGGAACGTTTACTTCATAACATATTACCAAAAGAAATTGCAGATGAGCTTAAGTTGAATGGAAAAACTAGGGCGCAAACGTATTCTGAGGCCTCCTTGGTTTTTACGGATTTTAAGGGATTTACAGTGCAATCTGCTAAAATGAGTCCGCAAGACTTAGTAAATGAGTTGGATGATATTTTTCATCACTTCGATAACATCATGAGTAATCATGGTCTTGAAAAAATTAAAACCATTGGTGATGCATACATGGCTGCTTGCGGCTTGCCTAAAGTGTCTAAAATGCATGCCGTGCAATGCATAAGAGCAGCTATGGAGATGATTGATTACCTCAACGAAAGAGGTGAAAAAGCGAAGATTAAATGGGAGATGCGTGCTGGAATTCATTCGGGGCCATTAGTTGCTGGTGTTGTAGGCTACAAAAAGTTTACTTATGATGTTTGGGGCGACACGGTGAATACTGCTGCCCGAATGGAAAGTAATAGCGAACCAGGTCGATTAAATATTTCTGCCGATACTTACGAATTGGTCGAAGATTATTTTGAATGCGATTACCGAGGCAAGATCGAAGCGAAGGGAAAGGGCGAAATCGATATGTATTTTGTTACAAAAGAAATAGAATCAGATCGTCTTGTAAAAACACGAGAGAACGCACTAGAGCTGCTAAGAACTCAGTTGCCGGGTAATAGATATTACCATGGGTATCATCATACCATCGATGTACATAATGCTGCCGTAAGTTTGGGCTATATGGAAAATATCAATCAGGCTGATATGGAAATTTTAAAAGTGGCCGCGCTTTTCCATGATACAGGGTTTACGGTTGGCGGAAAGGACCATGAAGAGGCCGGAATGGTAATAGTGAATGAAAGATTACCGAAGTTGGGTTTTAATAAAAAGGAAATTGAGAAGATCTGTGGAATTATCTGGGCAACAAAAATTCCACAAACCGCCATAACTAAATTGCAAGAAATTATTTGTGATGCCGATTTAGATTATTTAGGCCGAAATGATTTTAAAATTATTGGAGATAGCCTAATTAGGGAACTAAATGCAACAGGAGTTGATATGAATGAGGAAGATTGGAACAGGATGCAGGTTAAATTCTTAACGGCACATTCTTATTTTACCGAGAGTTCTATAAGTATTCGCCAACCAGTGAAACAGCTACATCTAAAAAAACTAATCGACTTAGTCGATACATATAAATAATCAATACCAATCCATGAACAAGACATTAATTAGTATCGTTTTATCGTTGAGCTTATTTTGTTTCTCGAGTAATCTGGCTTTTGCAGATCATCATGAGGAAAGCGAGAACGTAATCATAATAGACGATTCCAAAGACCATGAGCAACCAGGTTATGGTGATGCTATTATTGAAGGGCTTGGAGAAGAACACGGAGAATCTCATGGTGAGGGACACGCAGAAACACACGGCCGGCATGGATTAGATGCGCTTTTCTTTATTATATTGGCGCTTATTATTGGTGCAGCTACAAGGCATTTTTTAAAGAAAAGTCCGCTGCCATTTACAGTAATGCTTTTATTATTTGGGTTAGGGTTAGGTACGCTTGCAAGGCTCCACTACTTCGATTTTTGGGATTTCGGTTTCTTGAAATTAGACGTGAGCTTAATGAACGATTCAATGATCTGGGCAGCTAATCTTAATCCACACCTGCTTTTGTATGTATTCCTGCCCATATTAATCTTTGAGGCCGCATTTGCAATGGATGTGCATGTGTTTAAAAAATCGGTAACCAATGCTACTATACTGGCCGTTCCTGGAATTTGTATTGCACTTGGCCTCACAGCGGCTATTGTTATAGGTTGTAAAATGGCAGGTATTGGCTTCGAAGGATGGGGCTGGCCAATGGCATTAATGTTTGGTTCTGTAATTAGCGCGACTGACCCTGTGGCTGTTGTGGCACTGCTTAAAGAGTTGGGAGCAAGTAAAAAATTGGGAACTTTAATAGAAGGAGAATCATTGTTAAATGATGGTACAGCAATTGTGATTTTTAATGTGTTTTTATTAACCGTAACCGGTGCTGCTAGCGATACAAATGGCTTTGTTGAGTTTATTTATGTAGCGGTTGGAGGTACTGTGGTTGGTTTGCTTATTGGCTGGGTAGTACTTGCATGGGTTAAAAAAGTGTTCAACGATGCATTGGTAGAGATTTGTGTAATTGTAGCAGCAGCTTATCTGGCTTTCTTTGTTGCAGAATATTTCTTGCATGTTTCGGGAGTATTGGCATTAGTAGCGTTAGGCTTGGTTATGGCGGGTGTAGGACGTACAAGAATTAGCCCAGAAGTGGAACATTTTATGCATGAGTTTTGGGAATTGGCAGGTTTTATTGCCAACTGCTTACTATTCTTAATTGTTGGTGTTGTTATCGCAGAAAGAGCTCAATTTACATCAGAGAACTTCCTTTTGCTAGGTATAACATACATCGGAATTCATGTTGTAAGAGCAGTAGTTATAGCCGTCTGTTATCCATTTATGAGGAAGGCAGGTTATGGTTTACCGCTAAAAGATGCATACGTTGTTTGGTATGGTGCCCTTAGGGGTGCCATTGGATTGGCATTGGCCTTAATTGTTGCCAACACCGAAGCTATTCCAGAACCTATTAGAGATCAGTTTCTTTTCTTAATTGCTGGTACGGTAACGCTTACATTACTTGTTAATGCTACTACGATAAAATTCTTGGTGAGCAAATTGGGTCTTACAGATATTCCTGCCGTTAAGGCGGTTATGATGTCGAATGCTTATCAGGACATAGCAAGCAATTCGGATAACAGTGTTAATCTGTTAAAAGGAGATAGATTTATGAGTGGAGCAAACTGGAATGCTGTTCGTGAGTTTATTCCTACTCCAATTCAATACACCATATCTCAGGAAGATTTAGAAAAAATGGATACCCGTGCTGAGATCAGAAGAATGGTTTTAGAGAAAGAGAAAAGTAGTTATTGGCATCAGTTTAAAGATGGTATGTTGGGGCCAAATGCCGTTCAGCGATTGTCGGATGGAATTAACGAAGTGCTGGATGAAGGTGGTTTAATTCCTTTGAGCGAACGTGAATATTTAGATGGATTGTTAGCAGCCACCAGCTGGGCCGAGAAAATGCAAAACACACCTATTATTGGTCATTTTGCTAAAAATACTTTGGCCCTCGACTTAGAAAAAAGCTATGATATTTCTAGAGGATTTATTGTTGCTCAAGAAGAAGTGATTAAGCTAGTGGATAGCATGTCGGGTGAGGGGAGTAATGAAGAAATAGTGAACAGCATAAAGCAAGAGATCACAGAAAACAGATTAAGAGGGCTTAACTTCCTTAAAGGGATAAGGGAGGCTCATCCAGAGATGGCAGTGGCTGTTGAAACGAAACAAGCCATTAGAAGCGTGCTGAATGATGAGAGAAGCATGGTGAGGAAATTATTGGGTGATGGTAGAATAGAATCTGAAGAAGCGGAGAAAATGCTGGGAAGTGTGGAAGAGAGAATGAAAAACTTGATAGACAGTCCTCCTTCTATTGAATTGCCGAATCCGATTGAAGTATTGAACGAAGTTTCTTGGTTGAGCCATTTAACATCTCAAGATTTTGATAAAGTAAAAACCTTAGCCGAAGAAAAAGTATATGCTGCAGGAGATAAACTAATGGCGAAAGGTGATGATGGTGATGGTTTATTTATTGTTGCAAGAGGCACGGTAAAAGTTGCGGTTGGCGATTTTGTGGTAGACATTTTAGGGCCAGGTAGTGTAATTGGAGAAATGGCTGTATTAACTGGTGGTATAAGAACTGCCGACGTTATTGCTGAATCTGCAGCAATTGTGTTGTTTTTGAACTCTACAGACATGCAAGCTGCAATGAAGAGTTCGCCAGATTTGGAGAATAATTTATGGGATACTGCTGGTAAGCGTTTTGCCGAAAATCTATTGGGACGTGAAGAACCGTACAGTCAATGGCGTCAGATTCAGCTAAAAAGGTGGTTATCCGAAGGGAAAGTTAGTGGAGAATCGAGTGGTGCAACACTTCAGCTTGATGGTAAAGTGGCTGTTCTTCTAACGGGAGAGGCGACAGGATCAACAGGAAATACGATTACTGCACCATCTGTTATTAATGACAGCAAAGTTCAATTTACCAGCGATTCGCGGGTATTTATTCATATAGATTAAAAGGGGAGGAGCTTATTTAGCTACTTGTTCTAGTATCACTGTGTCTGTAATGGTAATTGCTTTAGTGATATAGCTTGCTCCGAAAACGGCAGCGAAAGTCATAAGTACTAATAAAGTAATGAACACACTTTTCTTCTTGCTTTTAGCAGGTTCCAATTCCATTTGTCCAGCTTTTGAGCTGTTGTCGGTAAGTTGGTTAATAAAGTCCTTCTGAAAGTTCATGTTATATCAATTAAATATTAGCTTTTCTTTCTTTTATTAATTCAAATTTACGCACGAATAGTCGCAACTAGAATCAGTTTTCGACCAACTGTGTGTTTTTATCTACAAACGACAAAATTGTCCGTCAACCGTATATATAAACCGTAAACGACATTAGCATTCAAAAAGTTGGCGAATATATGTATATATCGACTGTGCTCCATGTAATTAAGTAATTATTAACATTATTTTTTCATAGAATAACGCCTGCAAAGAAACTTTTAGCTTTTTCATGCGTTTATATTTGTATTCAAACATGTTTCTGCTTGAGAGGCACAAACTATAGAGCTTAAAATATTTCACATAACACTTGCTGCAATAAGTTGTTGTGTAAACCGCGTTGTTCTTCTTCATGCATGGAAGTTGGATGATAATTTACCCACAGTAGAGGGCTGATATAATCAGCCCTCTTTTTTTGTGCAAACTTTTGGGAGGTCGCTTCAACGATGAAGCTTACAAGTTAAAAGTGCGGTATGATACACTTATTGGTGCTATTAGATATAAACTGGTCTTGGTATCATCGTAAAGTGCAGTACATTGTACTATCTGTTGCTCATAAAAGCGATTAAAGAAACCAAACTAACTCAAAGCAAAATGAAGAAGATCTTTACCATTATTCTAATATTTATCGCGATTAACAGTTTCGGCCAGTCGGCCAGTGAGTATTTAAAAATAGGAATAGACAAGCACACCAAAGGAGAGTATAAAGGCGCCTTAAAGCATACACTAAAGCCATAAAGGCCAACGATAAATTAGCCGAAGCATACTTTAATAGAGGTTCGGTAAAGCATGAACTGAAAGATTATCAAGGAGCAATAGCCGATTTTGATAAAACAATTGAACTGGATGATGCTTTTATTTGATCTTTTAGGGTTTAATACCCCGAGGCTTGCCTCGTTATAATTACTATCTTGAGACTCGATGTCTCGAGAAAGTAAATTTGTACACAAAAGTCATAATGTAACTGTATTGTTATACTATATAGTTTCAAGTGCAAAATATCGAAGGGTTGTTTTAACAGAAGAAGTTGACAAGGTTCTTATATCAGTATGTGAGGAAATAGAAAAGCGATATGATCTCTACTTTTTGGAAATAGGGACAGATAAAGATCATGTGCATTTTTTAGTTAAGGGAGTTCCCACATACAGCGTTACAAAGATTGT